>CAJQHM010000019.1 GCA_905478195.1 uncultured Pseudomonadales bacterium | reverse complement strand
GTTGCGCTGGATGCCGATACCGGCGAGCTAGCCTGGCACTATCAACATATATCCAACGATCAGCTCGATCATGACTGGGCATTCGAGAGACAGATAATGAACCTGCGTATAGACGGTGTAATGCGCAAGGCTGTGATCACCGGCGGCAAGCTGGCAATCTTCGAGGCTCTCGATGCGGCTACGGGTGAGTATCTTTTTTCTTTCGACTTGGATATGCAGAACGTCGTAACCGAGATCGATAGCCGCAGCGGCAGAAAAACCATCAACCCTGCGGCCATACCCGAACTGGATCAGGTCATCAGCCAGTACTCCATGCCGGGCATCTGTCCCGACTGGTTAGGCGCGAGAAACATGCAGGCAACCTCGTACAATCCAGACACGAAGATGTTGTACATACCCATATCCGATACCTGCCTGGATGATAATACTGGCGAGCGTTGGCAGAAATACCCCGACGACTCAACTAAGGGCAGCTGGGGCATCATCAAGGCTGTAAACCTGCAGACCCAGGAAGTCATCTGGGAACAGCGACAGACTGGTCCACAATCAAGCGCGAATCTAACCACTGATGCCGGACTGCTGTTCATAGGCTCAACTGATCGATGGTTCAAAGCCCTGGACCAAGCTACCGGTGAAGTACTGTGGGAGAGACGGCTGGACAACGCCCTAAACTCTTACCCCGTTACCTACCGAGTCGACGGAAGGCAATACGTGGCAGTAGCAACGAATAGTGGCGGCATCCATACACGAACCATGAAAAGCGCCGCCGGCATTACTCTGCCGGTAGCAGGCGCTACTTTGTGGGTATTTGCACTTCCCGAATAGGCTAAGCCAACATGCATACAGCCAGCACTAGTATTAGCGAAAACTTAGGAGATTGATCATGAGGACACTGTTTATAGCTCTATTCTTGTTACTGCCCGTCACCGCAAGCGCGCAGACCGATCTATCCTCGGCAGACAGCCTCGGGACTGGTTGGAACACGATAGAAACCGACGGAGTGTGCTCTGCCGGAACTCCATTTCAGTTCTACTCCAAGTCGTCCGAGCGCAGCGATAATATGCTTATCTACTTCAATGGCGGTGGCGCCTGTTGGTTCGGCCAGGCCTGTGACTTAAGCATCGAGCCGAACATTCACTTCCCATTCGCCGATATGGATTCCAATAATCCCCGTTTAGCGGAAGGTGTTTTCAATTTCGATAATAGCGAAAACCCATTCTCCGATTTCGATGTGATATTCATTCCTTATTGTACGGGGGATGTACATATCGGTAGCGGCGAGAAGACCTACAGCTATAAAGATGACGCAGGAAACGACGTTAGCTATACCGCCCATCACAACGGTTTCGAAAATACCATGACCTCACTGAACTGGATCTATGAAAATTTCAGTGCGGTGAACAAAGTCGTGGTGGCGGGAAGCAGCGCCGGGGCTATTGGCGCGTCGTTCTACTCGGGCTTTATTGCCGAACATTATTCCTCTGTGCCGGTAGTGTTACTAGCCGATGCCGCGGGCGGCTATAGAACCCCTCTTTTGCCAGTGACTCATAGGGCCTGGGACACCGCGGCAATCCTTCCCAACTGGGAGGAATATGCCGGCGAGACCAATGACTCAATTACTTTCGAAGATTTCTACATAGCCAGCGCAAATCACAATTCCAATCTACGCCTGGCGCAATACAATGCCGCCGAAGATGAGACGCAAATCATGTTTACACAGGTAATTGGCGATCCGCCGGACAGCTATAGCCTGCCAATGAGAATGCTCACCAGTTTTCAGGAAATAGAGAGCGCGACCGGTGAGTTTTTCAGCTATACCGCAGGTGGCCCCGTGCATACGATACTGCGAGACGACATCTTCTATCAGTACGAAGTAGAAGATATAAGTTTTGTCGATTGGGTACAGGATTTAATAGATGGCAAGCAGGTGACGGATGTCAGCTGTGTCGATGATGCCGCTGGATGTAATTCAGCGCCCGCTCCTTGAAGGGTTGAGCATTAATTCTAAGAGAAACTCAAAAAAGTAATAAAACTAATTAGAAAATCAGGAAGCCCAAAATGAAAAAGAAAGTAATTCTTGGCAGCATACTCTTCTCTATCTGCACCCTGGCGATTGCACAGACAGCCCTGCCTCCTGCTTTTTATATAAAGGCAGATGATATTGATAGTGCCTTGCAAAAATCAGCCGGCGAGCGAGTAAACATGGCGGTGGGCACCATCAACAATGGTGATGACTATCGCATCAACCTAATCCGGCGCACGGCTGCCGCAGGAGCGATAGTGCATGAAGTAGGCACGGAGCTTCACTTCATCACCGAAGGGGCAGGAACCCTGCTTACCGGCGGCATAATCGTTAGGGCTGCTGACGGTGGCAGAGCAAATATCGAGCAAGGGCTTGCACGCAGAGTCACCGTAGGCGATGCCATACTTATTCCCGAAGGAACGCCTCATCAGTACACGGCCGTCGAAGGCGCTATTAGTTATCTCGAAGTGCGCTTCTAAGCTATACCTACAAAGTAGTCTGTAAAAGAGCCAATAGTGATTAACCTTTAATCACTATTGGCTCTTTTTATTCGCTATCATGAATCATGACCACGCAATCCATCATCTCCTTACTGGTTCTTCTCCTAATCCTTGTAGCGGCCATTTTTCGAGTCGTATTCTGGCCGCGCCTGCGCATCGCACGCATTCGCAAGCGAGCCTTTCCCGAGGCCTGGCAACAAACCCTGTTAGAAAGATTGCCCTTCGTCGCCAGAATTCCACTTCCCGAGAAAGAGCAGCTACAATTTCTCATCAAGGTCTGTCTCGCCGACAAACCTTTCTATGGCTGCGCCGGACAGGAGATCGATGATGATATTCGCGTAACTGTCGCGGCACAGGCCTGCCTGCTTATCCTGAATCAGAAGCGCGAGCCCTATCCAGAACTGGATTCCATTCTTATTTATCCCTCCACCTTTGTCGCGACGCGAGAGGTGGCGAACGAACTCGGGCTTGTTTCTACGAACCACATCGCTATGCTGGAAGAATCCTGGAGTCAGGGCAAGGCCGTACTCGCCTGGGACAATGTGCAGAAAGGCGTGAAGAACTTACAGGATGGGCACAATGTTGTTCTACACGAATTCGCGCATCAGCTAGACCACGAGTCAGGCTCCACCAACGGCGCGCCGTTGCTCACCACACGAGGCGCCTACAAGAGTTGGGCACACAGTTTTAGCGAAGAATTTGCAGAACTGCAAGAAGATGCCAGGCGCGGAAGACATAGCCTAATGGATCACTATGGCGCTAGCAATCCCGCTGAATTCTTTGCCGTGGCCAACGGAACCTTCTTCGAGAGGCCCCGTGAGATGGCCAGCCATCATCAGCAACTGTATCAGCAACTTAAAAATTATTACAAGTTGGATCCTGTGAATTGGTAGATCAAAGAGGTTCGAGTAAACTTTCGCAATGATTAAACTAAGTACTAATATTGTCCTCACTCCGCTTCTCATGCTGATGATGCTGTTCTCATCCAACGCACAGTCCAGCCTCGCTGACAATTTGAAGACAGATACCTTATTGCAGGAAAACACTATTATTCTAATACGCAGCGCACTTGGTGCACGCTCTCAGACTACGGCTGTAAGGCGCGTAGAATTCCGGCTGGAGATTCAATTCTATATCGACACATACCGCGGCCTGAACAATGCAGACACCCTGACAAATATCCAAAATCGCTACACGGCGGCCAAGGAGGAACTACTGGAACCGAGGCTGCCCGCGACTGTTGGCGAGCTGGTCTCTATTCTGGAAACACTCTAGGAAGCAATAGATTCAGGGAATATGCCGCAATAAAAGGGGTAGCAGGGATTAAAATTCAATCCTTACTACCCCTTTTTAGTAATGAGCTGCGCAATTCATTGAAGAATGCCGTATTCTCAAGGCTCAAAGCCCAGAATCATGTACAGGAGAGCACGCGTGGTTAAGCCGAATTATAATTTCGAAAAGCGCCAGAGAGAGATAGCGAAAAAAAAGAAGAAGGAAGAAAAGCGCTTGCAGAAGGCCGGAGCAAACGAAAGCCAGCCACAAGATGCCCAGGACCGAGTCGGCAGCGAAGACAAAACAGTTGTAAGCGTCGATTCATAGAATAGTAGTCAAAATCAGTTAAATGTAAAACACAAAGGAAGATAAGGTATGAGTTCAGGTACAGTAAAATGGTTTAATGCAGACAAGGGCTTCGGTTTCATTACTCCAGAAGATGGCAGCAAGGATTTGTTCGTTCACCATTCTGAAATTCAAAGTGGTGGTGGATATGCAAGCCTCAATGATGGCCAGAAAGTAGAATTTGAAGTTGGACAGGGTCAGAAAGGACCTTGTGCTAATAAGGTTGTGGCGGTTTAGATCTTTTTTGAGCTAGACGTTGTAGATGAAAAAGGGAGCCTGCGGCTCCCTTTTTTTGTTTTAGGGCTAGGGCCTAGGGGACACTGACAACTTATCAACTTAGCGGATCAGAGGAGTCATAGTATTTTGAGCGGTCACGAGAGATTGATTCAGTATTTATCTTAGATAAATCCTTCACCCTTCGGGCAGCCTTCGGCTGTCTGCGCTGCTTCGCAGCTTTCGAACTGGGGAGTTCTGCACCGATCTAGACATAGCAAATACAAAAAGGGAGCCACTGGCTCCCTTTTTGTATTTGGCACGCCCAGAGAGATTCGAACTCCCGACCAACTGGTTCGAAGCCAGTTACTCTATCCAGCTGAGCTATGGGCGCGTGGAATACCGATTATATACGGTTACATTGAGCGGGTCACTGCGCTATCCATCAACAAGCGGCGCTTTACCCCTTCTCCATCGCTGGCATTTACCCCCCTCCCCTTATATGCTCTCTCTATCTAGACTATTATTGAGGTAATCGGGGGGATTGCATGTCAGATCTAACTGCAGGTGAAACTACTCCTTCTGAGGGTGGTATGGACTTCTCGGCGGCGCCTATGCCGGCTCTGCGTCGGGGTATGGAGGTTGTTGGCTGGGGATTGGTTGCCTTGCTGGTGTTTACCGGCCTGTCGGCTATCTTCGGTCGCACGGGTTTCATGATAGGGGCTCTCTCTGAGCCCATTGCGAACCCTGAGGAGGTGTTTAATGCCTTCGATATTCGCTACTACACCAATGCCATGGCGACGATACTGCATCTGGGGCCTGGCTTCTTCGTGATGGTACTTGGGCCACTGCAGTTCATGCGTGGCGTGCGCAAGAAATACATCAAGGCGCATCGCATCAGTGGGCGCATCTTTGTGCTCTGCGGCATCATCGGTGCCTTTTCGGGCATCGCCATTGGTGTGTTCGATCCTTTTATGGGTGTGGGCGACCAGGGCTTTAATGAGTCCATGGCCACGGCCTTCTTCTCGCTCTTTATCTTGCTCTCTCTGGTAATGGCTCTGGTGCGCATCAAGCAGCGTAATTTTGGCCAACATCGCGAGTGGATGATTCGCGCCTTCGCGCTGATGTTGGCGATAGCTACCGAACGCTTGATGCTGACTGCGCTGATGGCTACTACCGGCATAGAGATCGCAGTGTTGTTTGGCACCACGTTCTGGATGGCTGGGGTGAGCAATATGGCTGCCGCCGAGCTTTGGATTAGTTTTACGCGCACTCCCGGTAACGGTGCCAGGCACTGGAAAGACCTGGACGCGAAAGCCGCCCGAGCTTAGTTGCTAACAGCAACACACGAAGCGAATAATGGAAGAACTCACCGAAATAGAAACCGTTGCACAGGTCATTCAGTTGGCTGTGGCTCCCGTGTTTCTGTTGGCGGGTATCGCCGGCTAACTCAATGTACTCTCGGTGAGACTGGGCCGCGCCGTCGATAGAGTGCGTGTTGTGGAGACACGACTTGGCAAGGAACCGCATCCCGAGCACGTTGATGTACTGCAGGCAGAAATCGGCGCGCTGTGGAGTCGAATACGCCTGGCGAACTGGTCTATTCGTATGTTTGTCGCCGGGGCGCTGCTGGTTTGTCTGGTTATTGTTTCTTTGTTTTTCAGCGAGCTCGCCGCAATCAACATATCGGCTGCGATCGTGGTGTTTTTTTTAGGCGCCATGTTGCTGCTGATAATGGGCCTTATCTTATTTCTTATTGAGGTGAGCATATCCACGCGCAGCATCGGTACCGGTATCACCGAAATACTCGATGAGGATAAGCCTGCCTAGGGCTAGGCTTATGCTGGTACTTTTTTAGTCTGGCACTTTCTTAGACTGGTACTTTCTTAGCCTAGTTAGCTTGTGCCGCCTTTGCTGCCGCTTCCTTCTTTGCTATAGCCTTCGCCCTAGCAATCTTTATATTGCCATCTAAATTGCGCAGCGTCGGGCTAAACAGATAGAAGGCTACTACCGTTGCCAGTAAGATCATGCAGGCGCCAAATAGTGCATTCGCCGCACCAATATTATCTGCAGCTATCGCCAAGGGGAATACACCAACAGGCGTGAGCGCGAAAGACAGCATCATGAAGCTGCTCATGCGCCCTCTTACACTGTCATCTACTAAAATCTGTATCGAGGCATTGTTGATTGTCTGGCTCGCACTCACACACATATTCGCCAGCAAGAGCGGAAATAGCGCTAGATAGAAGCTGTCAATTTCTACAAATATTGCCAGCAAGACACCGAAGGCTGCGGTGCTGCCTAGCATCAGCTTAAGCCGTGAAGCGTTGTCGCCACGGCGCAGAATCCAGATAGAACCCAACACACCGCCAATGCCGCCTATAGCCATCAGCGTACCTACACCACTTTCGCCTACGCCCCACTGTTGCTCGGCGAGCATGACGAGAATGCTCTGAAAGGGCATAGCCAGCAGCATGGGCACCAGCCCGAATACCAGACATAGCAATACCGGCCGGTTGCTACGCACATAGCTAAAGCCCTGACCGATATCTGCTAATAATTTCTCCTTCGGCTTGCCGCTGGTATTAGAGTGGCTTCGCTGCACGCCAAACATACAGAGAATCGCCGTGCTATAGAGGACGACAGAAAGCATATACGCGGCGGTGGCTGAATATTGCGCCACAACTAGGCCCATAATTGCCGGGCCTATGACGCGGCTTAGATTCATCACTCCGCTAGAGAAGGCCATTCCGCTCTGTAGCTTCTCTGGTCCCACCACCGTCGCTGTAATCGCCATTCGCGCAGGCATAATGAAAGGAAAGGCGCAGCCCGCCACGAACGCGGTACACAACATATGCCAGAATTCGAGACGATCGGTTAACAGCAGCGCCAGAATGAAGATTTCATTCGCCATAATCAGGCATTGTCCGATTATGACTAGTTGCCTGCGCTCCACCCTATCGGTGATTGCGCCGCCTAACAGAGAGGCGAAAATCATCGGAATCGCCACCACCAGGTTGATATAGGCTAGGGAAGTCGCCTCGCCAGTCAGATCCCAGGCGATAATCGTGCGGGTTAGCATCTGCCCTTGCATGGCAAAGAAGAAAGCCGCATTCCCGAGAAATAACCAACGGAACTGCGCTATAGAGAACACCGCAAAGGCGCTGGGTTTTGCTGCAACTGATTCTGAAGAGAGAGAAGAAATACTGACGCTCCTAAAGTGTGCGCGCAGTATAGAGCTTGGCCTGCTCAAACAAAAGGTCTGCCATTCAATCCCTTAGAAAAGGCGAGACTAGGCCTGCCAGTCACCGCTGACTCTAAGTTTGTAAATCTACCTGTTTCTCTCAGAACGCCGAGCTGATGAAGTTAAAGGTGATTCTCTCTTAGCGCGGAAAATAAATTATGCGCTATGCTCGACTAAGTCGGTGATCAGGGTTATTTTTCGTCTTCAGTAGTCAAATCTGCTTGCAGAGACTGCTGTATTTATATACAGTATTTTATTTCAAAGGGGCATTACCCATGAGCGATCGTTGCTGGTGGTCTGGAAAAGACCCAGTCTATATCGCCTACCACGACGAGGAGTGGGGAATCCCTGTCCATGACGAGCGGATGCTCTTTGAGTTTCTCTGCCTGGAGGGGCAGCAGGCTGGCCTGAGCTGGATCACAGTCCTGAAGAAGCGCGATCACTATCGCAAATGCTTCAAGAATTTCGAGATAGACAAGGTCGCGAGACTGACCGATAAAACTATCGAGAAGCACCTGCTTGATACGGGGCTTATTCGTAATCGCCTAAAGCTGTATTCTATTCGCAGCAATGCGCTTGCCTTTAAGCAGGTGCAGAAGGAATTTGGTAGCTTCGATAGTTACATCTGGTCTTTTACCGGCGGCAGTGTGCTAGACGGTAAGCGCAAGACGGCGAAGAACGTGCCCGCTACTACCGATATCAGCGACGCGATGTCGAAAGATCTGAAGAAGCGGGGGTTTAAATTTATTGGCAGCACTATCTGCTACGCCTTCATGCAGGCAGCAGGCTTAGTCAATGACCACACTGCTAATTGTTTTCGCTACAAAGAGCTGCAAAACTAAGAACTGTAAAGAAAGCCGCTCCCATCTACGAACGAAGAACGAGAGTTAAACTAGAGAGTTTAGCTAGAGAATTAAACTAAGAGAGGCAATACAATGATCGGATACGTAACGGTAGGCACCAATGACATAGAGAAGTCAGCGAAGTTCTATGATGAACTGTTAGCAGGAATGGACGCGAAGCGATTTATGGAGATGGACACTTTTATCGCATGGTCTAATGACCCAGCTGCCTGCGGCTTCTCCATCACTAAGCCCTTCGACGGCAACCCGGCCAGCGTTGGTAATGGTGTCATGGTAGCCCTGATGGTAGATAGCAGCGACAAGGTGGACTCTCTTTACGCGAAAGCAATAGAACTAGGTGGTACCGATGAAGGCGCACCCGGTGCCCGCAGTGATAATTTCTACGCGGGTTATTTTCGCGATCTCGATGGCAACAAGCTTAACTTCTTCTGCATGACCTAGAGCGAGTTGTAGCGCATAACTAGAAGGCAAAGAAATCGGCTGGATACCAAGAATATTTCGGCTCGCTACTTCTACACCATCCAATAGGCTGCGCGCCGACAAGCGTTGCAGCTTTTTAGAGGCTTTGAATTTTTCGCTCTACCTCAAAGGAATTGTCGGTCACGATTCTTTCCAGCACCACTACCCTCTCCCTCAGCTGCATTACTTCATCCTGCAATTCCTTCGTGGAATTTAGATCAACCTCCTTCCGCAGCTTGCCCAGTTGAGCCTGAGTGCTTTTCTTATATTTAAAATACTCAGTAATAAAAACAATCAGGCTTACCGGGAGCATAATCGCCATCATTATTCCGAACAGTTCTAATGCTTCAGTCATAAATCTTCTCCTTCTAGCACAGGGTACTCCTTAGTCTCGTAATGCTAAAGCTAGCTTACTGCCATTATCCTAAGATTTAGCAATTTCCAGGCCAAGTTATTATTGTTATTTATCAATATGTTAAAAACTATTAATTGAACGCTGGGGGCAATCTCACGATAAAGTGGTCGATTAGACCAGAGCCTTGCAGATCTGCTAATCGGAATCTTCCTGACTCGAAAACTGCGCGTAGGCGATAGAGTTGAGCTCTTGCGCGCGATTGCCGAAGACAATCTTGTGCAGGGTGTCTGCGATAGAATCCTGAAAATCATCCATATGCATATAGGCAGCCACGCTACCTTCGGTTGGATCCAACGCCAAGGTTTTTAGGTCGTGACGATGATCTTCGGTAATGATAATTACAGGTGTGGCACTGCGAAACGGGCTGCGTTTTTCCTCGCTTCGTAGTCGAAAGAGAAATTGGTCTCGCGGTTTCTTATAGGGGTTCCAGCCTGTAACCACGCAGGAGATTTTATTCGTTACCAGGCCGAATAGGCGATTGTATTGCTGAATCGCCTCAGTCGCATTCGTTTCATTGTAGGTATTTATCGTCGTATACAAACCGGTATGACCAATCAGCGCCGCCGCTTCGTCAACTAAGGTATTGTTCAGATCGTATAAGAGAATGACTGGCTTGAGGCTCATGATGTTCGAACTCTAACTGGCAATACTATTATTGTTTATTATAAGCGCTTAATGAATTCTCTATCTCTGAATACACGCAAGCGTTTAGCTCGATCGAAACACGATGTTTGCAGAGATATCATCACGGGTAGTGCGCGTCTCATTAGCTACAACATCAGGATCTTCATAGCCAAAGCTTATACCGAATAGAATCTTCGTACCATCTTCGATTTGAAATGCCTCACGCACCATATCTGGATAGTTACGCATCGTACCCATGGGGCAACTATGTAGCCCGAAAGCCACCAGCGTCAACATAAGAGACTGTGCGAACATGCCTACATCGATCGCGACCGTCGTTCCAAAGGCAGGATTCATGCCCAGGAAGGCGATATGGGGCGCATCGAAGAATTCGAAGTTACGCAATACCGCGCGCATTCGACCCTCTTTATCACCTCTACTAATACCCATCTTGGAATACAACGCGACTGCACACTCAACCTGTCTGGTTCGATATTCATCTTGAAAATCACCACGGTAGGGATAGTCTGGATTCGGCGTCAGCCCCCCTGCCGTGGCTTCAACCATCTGTCTTCGCAGGCGATCTTTCAGTTCGCCGGAAGCTACATAGACCTTCCAGGGCTGCACATTGCAGTTTGAGGGAGCCTGTTGAGCAATCTCAAAGATTCTATTCATCACATCCTGCGGGACTTCCTTCTCCAGATAGCCTCGCACCGAATGGCGCGCATAGATCGAATCGATCAGCCCCATATCTGGATCTGTCACAGCCAGTTGACCCGCTTGCTTTTCATTTTTCATACTTCATACCATCTTCTATCTAAAATAACTCCGAGCACAATACACTTGCCTAAAATCGGCTTAACTCAGTATGCGGCCACCATCGACATCGATAGTTGTTCCCGTGACAAAGCTATTCTGCATAACGAATAGAATACCCTGCGCCACCTCCTCAGATGTTCCTGCCCGCTTAATCAGGTGAGTCGACGTCATCGCTTGCAGCTTCTCCTGCTTTTCATCACCCATGAAATCGAACATCGCAGTGTCAACAGTACCGGGCGAAACCACATTGACACGAACCGGTGCCATCTCAACTGCCAAGCAGCGCACCAGGTTTTCGACCGACGCACCTACACAGCTCAGGGGAGACTGAGCGGGCTTTATCTTTCTTGCCGGCGAACCACTAACGAGTGTTATAGCGCCATCTTCAGCAAGATACGGAGCGCCGGTTCGAACAACCTTCGCATAGCCCCATAACTTATCGTAGGCGGCTTTGAACTGATCTTCGGTCTGCTCGAGAAAAGGCTTAAGCGTTCTCTCGCCGCCTACCGCTGCCGACACCAGGTGGTCGATAGTGCCTACTTCCTTGAATATCGCCTCTAAGCTAGCCGCATCATGGCTGTCGGCCTGTCGCACTTCGAAACCCCCGTTAGCTATCTGTTTCGCAGTCTCGATATGGCCCTCAGAACGCCCCGCCGCCCAGACTTTTGCACCTGCAGCGGCTGCTGCCTGTGCTGCCGCAAGGCCAATACCCGCAGTGCCACCGATAATTACTACATTCTTGCCAGCCAAAGTATTACTAGTCATTTCCTATCCTCTTAAATGCATTTTCTGGTTAATTCTGTGAATCTTTTTAGTTGTCTATAAAGCTATTAATCCCTGTCTTCCTTCCGCTCAAACTCTTCAGCTACCTATCAAAACACTCTGCCCGGATTGAGTACCCCCTGTGGATCGAGAGTCTGCTTCAGCGCCTTCATTAATGCAATCTCAGGTTCGCTCTTGCTATAGGGCAGAAACTGCTTCTTCATCAGGCCTATGCCATGTTCGGCGGAAACGGCACCGTGCAGCTCCTGTATCAAACCATAGATGACCTCATCGATCGCTAAATGCAGGCTGCGTGTCTCGGGCCCTACGTGAATAACAATGTGTAGATTGCCATCGCCAATATGACCGAAAAGGCCGAGAATCGCATCGGGCCACTCGGCTCGCAATCTTGTCTCAACCTCCTCGCCGAAGTAGCCCATGTCGCCCACATTCAGGCTGACGTCATAGGTATGCATGTAACCAACACCCGGAGAGATTTCTGCCGCGGCGTCACGTACCGTCCACAGATTCTTAATCTTGCTATCCGAGTCAGCCACAATAACTTCTTCTATTAGCTTCGCCTCACTTGCCGCCGATAAGACTTCCAAAAATAGGTCACTGTCCTTGTCCGCATGAGAACCCATGCTCTCTATCAATACGTAGAAGCCAAACTGGCCGGACATGGGAACTGTAGCGTGGGGCACGTACCGATCGATCAGCTTATAGGTATTGTTCCAGATAACTTCGAAGGCACTAAGATTTGCGCCGAGGCCAGCCTGGGCATGCACCAGCAGATCGGCAACCTGCGCGAAGGTGCTCACAGCACACATCGCCACGACCTGACTGCTAGGCTTCGGTGACAACTTGAGTATGGCGCGGGTAATAACGCCAAGCGTACCCTCGCTGCCTATGAACAGTTGCTTTAGATCGTAACCGGTATTGTTCTTACGCAGCTTGTGCAGGCCATTGATAATAGTCCCGTCGGCCAGTACCGCCTCCAAGCCAACTACCAGGTCCCGTGTCATACCATAGCGGATGACGCGATTTCCGCCGGCGTTGGTGGAGAGATTACCGCCTATGGTACAGCTACCCCTGGCACCGAGATCCAGGGGAAATAATAGATCATGGGCATCGGCCTGTTCCTGAATAGTCTGTAATTCAACACCGGCCTCCACCGTCATGGAGCTGGTAAAGGGGTCAACCTCAACCACTTTCTTCATGCGTTCAAAGCTGAGGGATATCTCTCCTTTCAGGGGAGCCGCAGCAGAAACCAAGCCAGTCATACCACCTTGTGGCGCTATGGGCTGATTTGCACCGTGGCAGAGCTTAAGAATCTCTGACACCTGCTCGGTTGAGCTCGGGCGCAACAACAACAGAGGCGGGATTGACCTAGCTCCCATAGCATCCTGATAGTTCTTCGACTCAATATCCGCACCCTCGCGGTATCCAGCCGGGCCAACAATAGCCTTCAGGGATTCAAGTAGTTGTTCACTTGCGCTAGCAGCCATAACGCTCTCTCAATACAGCCAGAAATGACCATGTATGGTAGCACAGGGGCCTAAACTGAGCAGTAGCGAGCTTGCAAGGTATTTGCTGGCAGTCTCCCGTAATGCTGCTACCATCGATACTGCGCAGGAGTCCTGTTTCTTGAGCTCTTCGAAATTTATACTTGTACGACATCAAGGCAAACGTATGCAAAAAGAGGGTACATCATGAAAAGTTTCTTATTGGTGCCGGTCGCCACACTAGCGCTAACTGGCTGCGCCTGGGTGCAACTCACCTCCGAGGGCGAGAATGTCAGCCTTGCAGGTGTCGACGTAATCGGCAACTGTGAACGTATCGGTAGAGCAACTGCCAAAACACTGGGCAAAATAGTGGCGATAGAGCGCGGCGGCGGCCGACTACAGGAAGAATTGCTCACACTGGCCCGCAATGAAGCAGGACGTATGGATGGAAACACCGTTGTACCGGAATCTCTTATCAAAGATGGCGAACAAGATTTCGGCGTCTATAACTGCCCCAGATAGCGGCAATAAAAGCCTGTAGCTAGATCAGCCCCCGCCCGGAGGGTTGTAATACCTTCAAATCAAAGTAATTAGCGCTTGACCCTCCTTAGATATTTAGATAATTTTCTAATTATCTAAGGAGATACTATGCAACAAGTTCTCGAAGCCATCTCAGACCCGACCCGTCGCAAGATCCTCGACCTTCTCAAGAAGGGCGAGATGTCGGCGGGCGAACTAGGCAAGCATTTCGATATTAGCGGCCCCTCCATGTCTCACCACCTCAGCAAGCTCAAGGCAGCCGACCTGGTATTGGCTAACCGACGCGGTCAATCTATTCATTACTCCATCAATACATCGGTATTCGACGACGCCGCTCAATTCGTCATCAGCTTTTTCCAGAACAAAAAAGAACACGCAGAAAAAGAGGAGAGTAAATAATGAAGTTTCTACTCAGTAATGTTCTAAGCTTTAGCTGTCTCGCAGCTATGTGTGCGGTTGGGCTTGTTATGTACCCAGGCCTGCCGGAGTCACTGCCTACACAATATGATCTTGATGGTGGGGCAGGTAACTATCTACCCAAGCAGACAGTAGTACTCATCATGCCGCTAGCCTATGCAGCCTCGATAGCGGCAATAAATTTTATGGTGCGTTACTCTCCCAATAAATTCTCCATGCCGAATAGTCAACGTGCAATGGACATAATTATCTTTGGTGTCGGCATTCTCTTGCTCTCTCTTCATCTTGGCATTATGACCAGCCTCGGAGATGGCGATATTTTCCAGCGCTACTTCTCGATTGGATTTGCCAGCTTTCTGATCGTAGCCGGCAATGTCTTTGGCAAGACCGAGAGAAACTTTATCATCGGCATTCGCATACCTTGGACCCTCGCATCTAAAGAGAACTGGCGCGCCACACACCGCTTCGCTGGACGATTGATGGTTATTTCCGGTGCATTGCTGCTATTCCTCAGTCTCTATACGGCCTCTCTGTTGACGACTCTGGGGCTGAACTGGCTGGTGGTTTATGCCGTCTATTCGTTCTTGTTCTTCCTAAAAAATGAGAGGGCCAGCTAGTGAATAGACGCCGAATACGCGATAATACGCGGCAAAACATTACCGCGGTAATTGAACCGGATCTGTATTTGGTTCGACCTATTGAACGATCAGAACTAGCACCCTTTCAATCGATTCAGACGAGTCTCACTGCTGCGTATCGGCGCTTATACTTGTTGAATCTGCGCACCATCACATCACATCTCGGGTTATAGCTATGGAAAAATTTCTACTTTCTCTCAGCGATGCTTTCGGTCAGGCACCTTATCAGGTACTTAAGTTTAAGAACTTCGTACTTGCAGGTCTGATTGTCATGACTGCAGTTATGGTTTATGGCATCTATACCCGCACGACCATGGATATGACCACCGACAGCTTTCTCGATGATGCCGACCCCGCCGCATTGGCGCTGGATGAATTTCGTGAGCAGTTTGGCAGCGACGAATCCATCTTTCTGGTCTACAGGGCAAAAGACGGCAATGTATTCTCCAGAGAATCTCTGGAAGCCGCTCAGCAACTAACCGACGATCTACGTAACTGGCAATCGCTGGATCGCAGTCAGTACCCTGAAACGATGAACGGCATTCCTCTGGTTTGGGAAGAACTCAATCATATTCGCCGCGTACAGTCCATCGCGAATCTCCGCTATCAGGAAAGCGTAGAAGACAGCCTGCTTTCTAACCGCCTGGTGCCCAGCGCCTTACCCGAGGAGAGCGCAGAGCTAGGTCAGATCCGCGGCAAGGCCCTGTCATTAGATGACTATCTACTCGCCTTCTATTCCGAAGACACAGAATACGGCGCCATTTTGATTCAGACTGATTTTGGCACTAAACCAATTGAAGGTTTCGTGTCGGCTGTCGATGCGGCCGACGTATCACTCGATGACAGTTTCGCCAGCTTTGGCGACGCAGATAGTTTCGATCTGGACTTCAACGAAGATGTAGAAGTACAGGAAATCGAATTTGAAGCGGTAGACATGTTGGGTTACACATCTTTTCATGTCATGTCGAAGGCCATCTACGAAAAGTATGAGACTCAGTTTGAATTTTTCCCTGTAGGCACGCCTCCGCTGATGGAGTTCATGTTGGAAATGCTTTACGAGATGCAGGTTTTAGGCATGATCCTGATCTTAATTTTTACACTTCTTCTATGGATACTATTCCGCTCATTCAGCGCGGTACTTTGGCCACTGGTTACAATACTATTAAGCATCGCCTGGGCCTGGGGCATACCGGCCTGGACCGGTGTCGTACTGACCACCATGATCTCGCTAACAATCATGCTGATCTTTGCCGTAGGGATCGCCGACTGCGTGCACGTGATGAGCGCCTACTTTTCATTCCGCCGCGAAGGTGAAGAGCATTATGTCGCCCTCTCCCACGCCTATCGCAAGACCGGCCTGGCTATCTTGGTCACTACGATTACTACCATGTGTGGTGTTATGGCACTGACCACATCTGATCTGGCGATGATCCAGGTATTCGGCTGGACCTCTGCTGTGGGGGTGTTCCTGGCTTTTTTCTTTACCATAGTGCTACTACCGATACTGCTAGACCTCTGGCATCCGGGAGATCCCGATGCCGACGCGAGCTTCGCAGACAAGCTGGGAAAGCGCTGGCACAGCCTGCAGAGAAATACTAAAGCGGCTATTACCGTGATTTATTTTGTCGCTGTATTCGCAATACTGGGGCTGGCCATCGGGGCCTATATCTCCGTAGTGACCATTCTCACCTATATAGTAGTGAACTGGCAGAAACCAATTCTGGACAGAGTTCCCGCAATCACGGCTCGCCATCCCTACCTCATCATGGCTATCTTCGGCGCTATCTTTGTATCCTGCCTGTATGGCATGAGCAAGATTCGAATCGATAGCAATATGGCTGAACTCACCCGCGAAGACTCACTCATTCAACGCGCCTACAATGTCGTAGATGAGAATATGGCAGGCTCGCAGAGCATGGAGATTGTCATCAACACTAATGCTGTGGACGGCATGATGAACCCGAGACTGCTACAGGCTGTTGATGAACTGCAGGACCGCATCGAGGCGCGTTATCCGAACGAAGTCTCGCGCACGAATTCGCTGGCGAATATTGTGAAGGAGACGAACAAGGTCATGAACGATGATGACCCAGCCTACGATCGCATTCCAGATTCGGAACTGATGGTCTCGCAGCTTCTCTACCTGTTTAATAGCTCAAACCCTGAAGACCGCCGCGCCCTGGTATCGGATGACTACAGCAAGTCTCACATCACCATCAGCGCCTATAATGCCGGCTCTTACCAGTACCAGGCATTTTTCACTGAGATGGAACAGGAGATCGAGGAAACCTTCGCCGGACTGGAAGCCGAATTCCCCGAATTACAGGTTACGGTTACCGGCAGTATGGCGATGATGATGCGCATGGCTGACGACCTCGCCCGCTCCCAGTATGCTAGCCTCTTGCTTGCGCTGGGAATAATCAGTGTCATCATGATCCTAACCCTTGGCTCTTTCCAGGGTGGATTGCTCGCCATGATCCCCAATCTCATACCAGCTGTATTGAGCTTTGGTCTCATGGGGCTGCTAGGCCTGCCACTGGATGCCGATACGCTATTAATCGCACCGATCATAATCGGCATCGCCGTGGACGACACCATACACTTCATGACTCACTATCGAATCGATCTGGCTCGCACCGGCAGTATCAGCGAGGCGTTGATCAGCACTATTCGCGACGTGGGCCAGGCGGTGATGTTTACTACCATGGTTATTGCACTGAGCTTTGCCCTGTTGAGTTTCTCCGGGCATCTAGGCATGGCCAAGATGGGCTTCTTCGGGTCCATCGCAATCTTCTTCGCCCTACTGTGCGATCTATTCTTGATTCCAGCGATGATCATTACTTTCAAGCCAACATTTGGGGTAAAGGACGCGAACACAAAGATAGATTTTACGAAGACCGTGCAAGCGTAATAACTCGAATTACTAACTAGAGAAATATTGGAATAAATAGTAAGAAAAACAGGAGATACAGATGCGACGTACTATTCTAGGCAAGGGACTAGTCTGCTTGGCAGCGGCACTACTGCTAATCCCACTGCAGAGTCTTGCACAAGATCTTAGCGCGAGAGAGATCATGGAGAAGCTTGAGGACAATCGCCGAGCCACATCGAACTCTGCGCTCTCACGCATGCAATTGTCGACCTGTAAATTTGGCGTACGCGAGGGCAAGATTACCTGTGCAGAACGCCCCCGCGTAAAGTCATTAGAGTCTGTTGGTAAGGGCTATGGGGCCGGCCTCAGAGACACGCGCTCGGTCGCGATTCTGCTCGAACCCGCCGCCGAACGTGGCATCGGTATGCTCAGCTTCATCTATGATGACGGCGCAAGAGACAACGAGACATGGCTCTACCTATCGGCACTGGGGCGCGTAAAGCGCATCGCTAGCGGCAGCTCGGATGATGAGACCGAGCCAGGCTCTCTATTCGGCTCCGAGTTCACAACCGAAGATCAGGACACCGGAAAACTGGATGAATACGAGATCAATCTCCTCGAAGAGACGGTACAGGCTGGCCGCGAAGTCTGGAAGATTGAGACAATTCCGAATGCGGAACGCGCACGCAAGTCCCGTTATTCGCGCACCGTGCTGTATGTCGACAAAGAGCGATTCGTCGAGCTCAGGATAGAGATGTACGACCAGTACGGTAAAGAGATCAAACGCATGCTGGGGTCTCGGGTCGAACAGATGAACGGTATCTGGGTCGCTCGCTCCACCACGATAATGAACCTGGTGACGAACCGGCTCTCGAATATGGCTTTTCTCGAGATGCATACCGGCATCGAAGTACCCGATGAGTTTCTAACTCAGCGCACGCTAACCGATGCCGCGTTTAGAGAGACCGAACTAGAAAAACTGCGGGCGCAGATTAACTAGTCGATACCGTACGTATGAGACCAATTAGAATAGTCGCTGTCTTTGCTGCGAGCACCCTGCTCGCAGCATCGAATCAAGCGTTGGCTCAAGACGATGTACTGGTACTCGGTGACGATGTGCAGTTCGATGCCGACGCCGATTTCGGGTTCGATGATGACCTATTTGGCGCCGCATTTGACGAGGACAACTCGGCATCAAAGGCTTCCTGGCTCGACGATTTCACCATCAAGATCACGCAGCAGTTTTCAGGTCAGGTAAATAATCACAGCGTTACCATTCCCTCACTCTTTTCATTTCCCCGCGAAGCAGAGCTGGAGACCAATCGCCTCGGTGCCAATATCCGTTACCAGAATGCCTTCGCCCCCGGATGGCTCTTGCAGGCTAGCGGAAAAATCAGAAGCTACTGGAGGGACGACTACGAATACGAGGCCGAAGGCGACAAGATTGATATCGAATATCGCGTCAATGAATTCTTCCTGCAACGCAGTTTCGATCAACACAGTCTGAAATTTGGTCGGCAGACAGTAGTCTGGGGTGAAACCACCGGTAACTCGGTGTTGGATATTATCAATACAAACGAGTTTCGCGACTTCAACATCATCGATATTGAGGATGCTCGCTTAAATCAGTGGCTATTGGTTTGGGACTATTTCGGTAAGGACTCCAATTTCTCCAGCTTTCTCAATATCTATCCGGAGTTCAATCCTCCTGCTGTGCGCGGCAGCCCCTTCTTCTTCGAACCTGCATTCAATCTCACAGACTACGACCGCGACAGCGGCCTGCAGTTTGAAGCTGGCACCAAATGGCGCAAATCTTTCGAGGGCAGTGATATTTCCTTCATGGCTGCCTATCTGTATGAGAACCAGATGCGTTTCGAAGACCCAGTGAGTGGCATCGGCGATGCCATAGCCCAGGTAAATGATTTTTTCCTGTTGGGATTTAGCGCCAATCGCGCCGTCGGAAAGCTATTATTGAACTTCGATCTGGCCTACAGCCATGACGTGCAAGCTGATAGCTTTAGCTTCCCCGGAACCGCCAGCCTGGCCAACCCCGTAAACCTGAAGAAAGACCAGATAGGCACCTCCTTCGGCTTCGAATATGCCATCAGCAACGAGCAGAGCGTGAGTCTGGGCATTCAGGCGCAGAAACTATTGGATGAAGACGAGGGCCTGCTGCCGGGGCAGGCATTGATAAACGATGGGGTATTCGGAAGCTGGCTGGTTCGCTACAGCAATACGCTGATGAACAGCGACCTGGTTATCTCTTCTACTCTGCAGGGTGACCTTGACGCAAACTCGCTGTTAGCTCTGCTGGGAATTGACTACACCGTAAACGATAACTGGACAGTCAGTGGACAGGTCATCAGTATTACTTCCAACGAAACATCCCCGCTAATTTTCTTTGACGAAGATGTCAGACTAGCAGCGACGCTTACCTATTCGTTCTAATCACACCTGGTTACCAACCCCCAAGACTCGAGTTTTCGGCCTAGTATTTGAGTGGCCTATCAAAGATGTCTTTGTCAAATTCATCTTCCCAGTTAGCGACAGCGGTTGACACAGAAAGGTCTCCTCCAATATTCACTGCCGTACGCAACATGTCCAGCGGTCGGTCGAATGGCAGGATGAAGCCGATCACCACTGCAATCTGCTCGGGGCTCATGCCAATCGTCTGCATAACAGCCGCAATGAGGAATAGAGAAGCACCGGGCACGGCGGCAGTACCGACAGACACCAATGTCGTCGAACCTGCTATCAGTGCATAGTCAGTCAGACTGAGATCGATACCGAAGGCCTGCGCCGCAAACACCGAGACAATACCCACATACAACGCCGTGCCATCCATATTAATAGTGGCACCAAGGGGTAACACCGTAGAGGCGATCACCGGTTTAATACCCAGATTTTCCTCAGCCACAGACATGGAAACCGGCAGCGTTGCAGAACTGGAAGAGGTAGAGAAAGCCACCAACATGGCATCGCGTGCGCCGCGGAAAAACATGACTGGCGATAGCTTCAAGGTGAGCTTAATGATGATCAGGCCATGAACTATGGCCAGATGCGCGACAGAACCGATCAACACCGCCAGAGCAAGGGTAATTACGTCAAGCAACGCCGTCACGCCCTGCGTTCCGGAAACCCAAGCAATCAGGGCGAATACACCAAACGGTGCCACCTCCATCACCCAGTGGGTTATACGCAGCATCATCTCGCTACTAGCATCCATAAGGTCTGCAACGGGTTTACCACGTTCGCCAATAGTTAACAGACTCACACCACATAACAAGGCAAAGAAGATGATCGCCAGAATATTACCCTCGGCCAATGCGGCTATTGGGTTAGACGGCACGATACTCATCAGGCGCTCGGACAGTGGAATGGCTTCCTGAATCTCCCCTGGCACAGCCGCCGAGAAGTCGACACCGACACCGGGCTGCATAATAGCCGCCAGAAACAGACCGATGCTGATTGCGGCCAGGGTGGTGGCCATATAGATAGCGAGCGTCTTAACGCCCAGCGAGCCTAGCTTGCTCGGGTCACCCATCGACACCACACCGGAGACTAGGGTAACAAATACCAGAGGCACGACCACCATTCGAATCAAGCGCACGAACAGGTCACCGATCCAGGCGATACTAGCCGAGCCGGGGCCCCAAATCATCCCCACGATCGCACCCAAAACCAGCGCCGCTAAAATACGTTTCCAGAGAGCTATCTCAAACCAGGTCGCGACCATCGTCTATTCACCAATTAGTAATATTCTATTGTTCTGTTTAGGTCTACCGAGAGCCATCATGCCAATTACGAAGCTCTGTAATTAGCCAAAGCCTATCTAAATACCGCTTGCTAGGAGACTATAGAAATTCATACCATAGTTCCAGCCCCAAACCCCATACTCTAGAGAGCCAAAATGGCAGAATGGATTCAAGGAACAGTAAGCGACAACATTCATTGGACTGAAAACCTCTATTCACTGAAGATTGACGCCGAAGTGGACAACTTTACCGCAGGCCAGTTCACCAGCCTCGCGCTCGATATAGATGGCGAGCGCATTGCCCGGCCCTATTCGTTTCTGAGCGCACCGGCCCAGCGCCCGCTTGAGTTCTTCTTCTATACGGCAACAGGGGGCGTGCTCTCCAACGCCATGCTAGGACTAAAGCCCGGTGACCATATCTGGCTGAAGAAAAAAGCAAACGGTTTCTTCACCCTGGCAGAGGTGCCCGACTCCCGCGATCTATGGCTTTTCGGAACCGGCACAGGCATCGCGCCCTTCTTCTCGATTCTCAAGACGGAGGAACCCTGGCGGCGATTCGAAAAGGTCATATTGGTGCATGGTGTAAGAACCGCGGCCGATCTCAGGTACCACGAACTTATCGGAGAAATTCAACAGTGCCGAGGGGATAAGTTTCAGTTTAAGGCCTTCGTGACGCGAGAAGATGTACCTGGCACCTACCATGGAAGAATTCCAGCCGCCATCGCCGATGGAAACTTGGAGAACGCCTGCTCTACCAAGCTATCGATTGAAGATTCCCAGATCATGCTCTGCGGAAACCCCGACATGGTGAAAGATGCCGTGGAGATTTTAAAGGAGCGTGGTTTCAAGAAGAATCGTCGACGCACCCCCGGTCAAATTACCGTCGAGAACTACTGGTAGTTATTCACTTACCCCTAGACAGCTTAGCACTCTACTGGAACTAAAGAAGAACGGTACAGCCGTGAGTAGTATTTTCTCACCACGCCCTTTCAAAGCACACCGCACTGCAAAGTAGATTCTATCTACTATCACATACTAATCATTCTCGAAGGCTAGTGAGAACAGGCTAGTGAGAAAATGAAGCTCCAACCGCCAGTTGCAACAAACTCATGCGCTGTACAGAGTAAACGTTCCTATAGCAATGAAACCGATTCCAGCAACATAATGCAGGTATCTATCATTGATATACTCAGACACAAAACTCCCCACCAGAACGCCCAATCCGGATGCTACGATCAAAGCTGCCGAGGCAGCAAGAAATACGGTAAGCTTGCTAGATTCCTTATCAGCGGCAAAAAGCATTGTCGCAAGCTGTGTCTTGTCTCCGAGCTCCGCCACGAATACTGACGCGGAAATCAGCCCAAATACTCTTCAATCCATACTTCACCACCTTAGCAAGTAAACACTCAATGTCCTGAATAACAAGTTCACCTAACCTGACGGCTTTCGTGTGAATTTGATATCCGTACATTATAGTCGTTATTGGGGTCGCTTATTAGGTGCTAGTAAAACTATCCGGCTAGCGATAGTTTTCTGGCAATACACGAGCCTGGCTTAGCCGCTCGAACACAGCACCAATATCGACCAGTTCCTGCTCCTGAAAGGGAGGCGCTATCAGTGTCAGACCTACGGGACGACCACCTTCTTCATAGCCCATAGGAATAGTCAGCGCAGGATAATTGGCAAGAGCAGCCAGGCCTGCGTTGCGATTATTGATAGAAAGCAAAACATCCAGCCCACCGTCTGCGAAGATTTGCTGCAGCTGTTTTTGGGCCGAGGACTGCAACTCAACTCGCAGGGCCTCCAATTCGGCGGCGCCAAGCTCCAACTCCAACTCCACCATCATGTCGATCAGGCCCTGTCCATAGGGAGCGCGCAAATCTGGATTCTCGGCATTAAACGCCTGCAGCTCCTCGATATTGGATATAGCCACACCAACGGCTGCAAAATTCTCTAAATAGTAGGCGAGGTCGCGCACCATCTCGCCACCGAGCAACTCAGAAAAACGCGGATTGCGCTCGGACGCGAGACTAACAGATACTGCATTAGCTCCATCGCCTGTTAACAAGGCTATCGCGCTCTGATAGAACGGCTCGTCCTCAAAGCTTTCGATGATACCCAGACGCTTTCCCTGCGGACTTATATCTCTGTAAACAAGACTGCTGTCATCGCTGATTAACGGCATCGCCGCATCATCGGCATCATAGCCTGCCATGGCATTAAACAAGGCAACGGCATCCGCGACACTGCGGGTAATCGGCCCTGTCGTGTCCAGCGTTGCCGAGATCGGTACGACGCCGGTGCGACTAAGGCTGCCGGTTGTGGGCTTCAGGCCTACCGAGGAGTTCGCGCTGGCGGGAGAGAGTATCGAGCCTGAAGTCTCCGAACCCACTGCTACCGTCGCCAGATTGGCCGCCATTGCTGCCCCGCTGCCCGAACTCGAACCGCCAGTACCAAACAATTTTCTTCCATAGGGGTTTAGTGTCTGCCCACCCATCGCGCTGTAACCGGAAGGACAGCCTGTGCAGAAGAAATACGCCCACTCGCTGAGATTAGCCTTACCGAGAATGATGGCGCCATTCGCCATCAGACGATCGGTGATGAACGCATTCCCAGCATGATTTTCCGCAAGCGCCAGGGACCCTGCGGTAGTCGGTAGTCCCTCGAAGCCGATATTGTCTTTTAACAAGACCGGTATACCAAACATCGAATCCACGGCTACTTCCCTGCCCTGCTCTCGCTGCCGATCGAGACGGCGAGCCTGATCAATGGCATCTGGGTTGAGGGAAATGACAGCGTTGATGAAGCGTGTATTGTCCGTTTCTATTTCACGAATTCTATAGATGTAGAACGTGCTCAACTCGGCATAGGACATTGCCCCACTGGCAACGCTAGCTTGAATCGACGCGATATCCTGCTCCAGAATCAGCGGCTTCAGTGCCTGATATCTGTCTGCCGAGAAAGAGGCGAGCTCGTCGAGAAACGGCGCCCATAGAGAGTTTTTATCCAACACTTTAGAGTTGAGCAGCTTAAAATGCATGCTCTGGTTCTCATGCTCTGCCAACTCCCGAAGCTCAGCACTTTCATCGACGCGCTGCCAGGCTGGGGAATCCCCTTCCGCGGCGATTGCAAAAACAGCGAAGAACGCAAAGCAATAGGGAAATGCAAATGGCAGTCGATGGCGCAGGGTCTTCAGACAGATCTCTAACACGGTGGGCTTCCCCTCAATGAAATTACGACCCAGATCATAATCGGAGTCGGATTTCGGCACAATTGAAATGCTCGCGTAATTAGATCATGAGCCAGACGAGAGACATCGCATAAATTTGAGAGAGGGTAGCCTGGCAGCGGTTTCTTACAGAGAAAAAGGCTACTCGTGGCGCAGCGCCTCTACCGGATCCATGTCGGCCGCACGTATAGACGGATAGATACCGAAGATCACACCGATCAAGGCCGATATGGAGAACGCCAATAGAGGAGCGAGCGGGGTAACTATGGTTGTCATTCCCCAGAACGCAGAAATAATGAAAGGAATAGCGACGCCCAGAACAACTCCGATAAGGCCACCGACTCCCGACAGTATCACCGCCTCGATTAGAAACTGCATAATGATGTCTCGGCGCTTCGCACCCAGTGCGCGGCGTATGCCAATCTCTCGGGTTCGCTCCGTTACACTGGCTAGCATGATATTCATGATGCCTATCCCACCAACTAAGAGCGAGATGCCGGCTATGGCGCCGGCAACGATTTGATCTCGAAGTGCGCTTTCCTCTGCCTGCCGCAGCAAGGCAAGAGGCACTTCGATGGCATAGTCGATATCCTTATGCCTACGCTCGAGAATGCTATCGATGATCTCACCAACCTCGATAACTCCGTCCTGGTTATCAATCTGAATTATTGCCTCATGCAGTTCTACGGTTTCAGATTCGACGCCACCGGCAGTCTGCCGCGTCGTCGTTTCACCGAAACGACTCTTCGAGGACGTAAACGGAATGAAGATACGACTCGGCGCCGAATTGGAACTACCCGCCTGATTCTGACCCAGGTTCGAAAATCCTTCCGACTCCATTATTCCAACGACATTGTAATAATCGCTATCGATGCGTATTGATTTGCCAAGCGGATTGTCTATGGGAAATAAGCCCTGCGCCACCTCTTCGCTAAGCACGACAACATTGGCATGATCGCGCACCTCCGATTCACTGAAGAATCGCCCGGCTCTTAGGTTGTAGTTGCGCGACACAGGATAGTCAACGGAAGTCCCAACCACATCGGTATTCATGTTGAGGCCGCCATTCCACACATTCTTCTTAACGATACGAGAAGAAATTACATTACTGATTCCTGGTATCGAATTACGAATAGCCGTGATGTCGGCGATAGTAAGTCCATAGACAATTGCCTGGGGCGGACCAAAACCACTGCGGCTACTCTCTTCTACCTCGGCGGGCTTCACACTCTTTAGCAGAATATTACTGGCACCGAGATCACGAAACTGTTGCTGAGCCTCAAAGCTCGCACCCTCACTCACAGCCAGCATGGCGATCACAGCTGCGACCCCAATGACGATACCGAGCACGGTGAGAAGCGAGCGCAGCCCGTGAGAATAGATACTCTTAATACCGACTTCAGTGATTTTTTTAAAGCGAAGAAAATTGAAACCGCTATTAAGGACAGGGCGTTTGCCTGCATGTGACCCAGAACCTGAGGGATTAAGCGTTAAGTCTGTCATCGCTTTCCACCAATCCATCACGCAGTCGCACCCAACGCTGCGACCTTTCTGCTAATTCATCGGAGTGGGTAACCATGATCAGAGTCTTACCCTGATCATGCAGCTCATCGAAGAGATTCAAAATTTCCGCACCCGATTTCGAATCGAGATTGCCCGTGGGCTCATCGGCCAGGATAATAAGCGGATCAACCGCCAGAGCGCGGGCGATTGCCACTCGCTGCTGTTGCCCCCCGGACAGTTCGAACGGTTTGTGATCGACACGATCCTGCAGACCAACACGGGCAGCAAGCCCCATCGCGATCTCATGACTATCGGCCTCAGAATAGCCCTGATAAAAAAGTGGCATCTCGATATTCTCGAGAACATTGAGTTGCTGGATGAGATTGTAAGACTGAAAAATAAATCCGAGCCTGGCTCCACGAATAGTCGATAGCTCATCGTCTTCCATCTTGGATGTGTCTTCATCGCCAAGAAAATATTTGCCCTCAGTAGGCTGATCCAGACAACCCAAGATATTCATCAGCGTCGACTTGCCGCAGCCCGAAGGACCCATAATGCTAATGTAATCGCCCTGGTAAAAATCGAGGCTAATACCATGCAATACCTCAACGGCTAGGGCACCCATAAAATACGTCTTGCGAATATAATCCAGACTAGCGACGACTTCCCGCCCCGCAATCAAAGCTGAGTCGCTATTTGTGCTCCTGGATAAATTGGTCTCAAGCATTGCTGAGCTCTCTGCAGCTGGGTTTATCTGAGTAAAACATGGCGCGGCAAGGCTTAGCCGCCCGACGAGTCGTTTAGACTCTGCTGAGGTGGAAGCAACAAGACTTCCTCACCCTCTGCCAGGCCACTTGTCACTTCGATAAAAGAATCGGAGAAGGTGCCTACTTCGATCTCGCGACGCTCTGGCCTGCCACGATTGGAAACATAGACCACGCGCTTTTCATCAAAATAGGTAACTGCCTGTATTGGAATATAGACTACATCCTCGAGACTGCGCACCAGAATTTCAATCTCCGCGCTCATGCCTGGTCGCAGCCATTCGTGTGTGCCATCAATCTTGATCGTGGTTGGATACACTTTCAAATCCGGGTTCATAAATGAATTAGCCGAGTCGGCAACCACGGCAACCTTGGTAACTACGCCGGTTAATTCTTCATCGGGAAATGCATCGACTGATACCTTAACCGTTTGCCCTACGGCAACACGCTGCACCGCCGACTCGTGTATGTTCACCTTGACCGCCATCTCGCGCATGTCTGGAATAGTCAGAATCGACTGCCGCTCTCTAACCGTTGCGCCTTCCTGAATAGCTTCCTGAGAGTTACTGCGATAGCGCATGGAATTCTGATTGGAGGCCCCATAGACGACGAGACCAGGGCGCTGCGCACGAATCGTTGCCAGCTCGATCTGCTCGTTCACATCTGCAAGTTTTACGCGCTCCAGGTTATATTTGCGCTCGGCTGAGCTATAGCGCGCAGCCTCCTGCGCCTTCTCTGCGATGTTCTCCTTAACCTGGCGCTGGTAACTCATTACCGCGTTCTCATAATCCGATAATTTTTCTTCCGCCTCTTTAGGAAACGTATATTGAATATAGAGCTTCAACGACGTTTCTTCTTGCTCCATTTTATTGCGAGCCTTGTTTAGATTTAGCTCTTCGGCCTCCAGCTCCGTCGGCGTTATAAACCCGCGCGCTTCCAATCTGCGCTGACCTGCTATGCGATCCTGAGCCAATAACAGTTCTTCTTGGGCTACCTGTAGGCCATCTTGCAGACTGCGCAGCTGTTGCTTGGCCTCACCATCTTCCAATTTATTGATGTCGGCATACTGAGTAAAATCGAGCCGATCCCGGATCGCCATGTAGCTGTCATCCATCAGCAGGTTTGGTTCGGCATCCAGCGTTCGGGTGCTAGTCGTGCTTGATACAGCGGCTTGCAGGGATAGGGACAGGGTTTCCGGCTCCCTTGGCTCTCGAGCGCCAGACTCCACTGCAGTATCTGTTAGCGCACTATCGGGCCTGCCACGGCTGCCGCGAGGAGGCCCGCCCTGACCAAAGCTTTGCATGCGCTGCAACATCTCAGCAGGAAGAGTGCCACCATTGTCTGCGATCGCCTGGCGTATTCTTTCCTGCATCTGTGGCGGCATCGCATCGAGATCGAAGGGTAGTTCCGCAGAACCGGCAGCCGAATCTGTAACGGCGGCCACATCCAGAGCTGGCTCGTCTGCTAGTTGCGCTGCTTCCAGGTCAGCTTGCTCTGCCAGTGCCAATCTCTCTTCTATCTCTAGTTGCTCGACTATCTCATTGACGATATTGCCACCGAGATATTTCTCAAAATCCAGTTTCGCGAAACGCACTTCCTGTCGCGCATCATTAAGGTCCGTCATGTTCTGATTTAATTGAATTTCGTATTCTGCTTTGCGCTCTATGTAGCTAGCTTCCGCCGTCTCTACGGCGATCTCCTGATTGAGTTGCTCATCGATCAGTTGCGACTTATCGAGCTCGACCAAAATCTTGCCTGCAGTCACATCTTCCGGAGTAACCCTATAGCCTTCCTCAACTATGTTGAGAATCTTTACCCCTTCCCGCCCTTTCACTCGAGATCGAATTTCCTGAGACTGCAGTGCCTCCAGCGAACCTCCTTCCAATACGGTTATATCCAGATTGCCACGTCTGGCCTGGAAGGTGATGCTGCCACTGGTGAGATCACCCGAATTTTCACCCATAGAAAATACAAGCAACACCAAGACTGCCGCCGAACCGGCGATTGCATATTGCGTAGATTTCTTCGCAGCCAGGAATCTGGTCTTCAACTGAGCCGCTTTAATTCTTAAGGGCTCTGGGACTCGCTGCCAAAGCTGAGCAACGTCAAACTTAGATCCTGTGCTTGACTTATCTTGGCTCATTGACGCCTTCCTCCCACTGTCCACTGTCATCGACATATAACAATCCCAAGTCTCTCCAGAATTCAAGTTTCGCAATATTATGATCTACGATGGAGCTGACTAAACTTGTTTGTGCAGCGGTCAAATCGTTCTGCGAATCGACCGTGTCCTGAATATCCCCAAGCCCCAACTCGGCTCGCAACTCTGCCTCTTCGACACGCCGTTCGTTTATCTCTACGCTGGTCAGGTTGATCTCATAGTTCTTTCTAGCCTGATTCATGCGCCGCCAAAGGTCTACGACATCCAGCTTGATATTGTACATATCGAGCAGATAGTTACGCGTGGCGACTTCGTAATCTATCAGGGAGCGTCGGTAGTTGTTTCGCTCTAACTTGGTATCCAGAGGTATCTCAAAGTCTAGCCCAGTTGTATACAGGGCGTTCTCGAAATCCAGCTCGCCCAGATTGCCATTGTTAGCATCCGGCACACTCGCGACTACACTTAAATCCAGCCCTGGCCTAAGCTCATTGGCGGCAACTTCAATCTTTCGCGCACGATCTTGAACGCGGTCTAATCCGTTATATAGATCCAGACGGGTCTGCACCGCAAGCTCCATAGCCTGCTCCAGGCTGAGATCGGGACTATCCATCCCTGTCTCCGTTATTAGAATCATCTCATTGTCATCGAGGGCGATATTCTCATCCGAGTTCAGCCCCAGCAGTAGCTTGAAATCATCCAGTGAGCGCTTATAGCGAGTAATGGATGAGGTCCAGCGTAAGTCTTGCTGCAGAGATGATTGTTCCAGTCGCCCTACTTGCAGCAAGGTACGCAGCCCCTCCGCCTGAAACGCTCGCTCACGCTCAAGGGACAGATTATTAGCGAGTAGACCCGCGTAATTGTTTCTCGCGGTCTCTCTGTTCAGCAATACGGAGTAATAATTAGAGGCCACGCGCACGGCAAAGGTCTTACGAAATCGCGTGAAATCCCGGAGTCTATAGAGCAGGTCGCGCTCCGCCTGTATCAGTGTTTCTGTCTCTATGGCGCTACCAAAGTCTCGCAGCAGCGGCTGTGTAAACGATCCGATTAAGGCGCCTGTTCCGAGCTCACTAATATCGCCTGTTAGAAATCGGGTAAAATTATTTGTCAGATTCACAGCAATCGCGCCACCGCCCTTAAGCAGGTAACGAGCACCAAGACTGGTATTTGCATTCACCGCCTCACTAGTGCCAAGCGTGCTCATCCCTGTCAGGGCCTGCATGTCCGCAACGAACTGGTCTTCGGCATCCCATTGATAGTCTGTGCCACCTCTTGCTGAAAATACGGGCACATAGCGGTAGCGATCGAAAGTGAGGGATAGCGCCTCAAGGTACAGCTGTTCTTTCTGCGTCTGGTATTCCTGACTGTGTTGAAATGCCAAATCCAGTGCCGCATTCAGGCTCAGAATATGCGCCCCAACCTCACTGGCAGCCTCATTGTCCAGAAACTCGAAGCTGTCCTCATTGGTAGGAAATCCGCTTAAATCGACGATTCTCTCTTCATCGATACCGATATTGGCGCTCATGCCGGGAACGAGGTCTGTCTTTTCAGCTATGGCCTCATAGCTCTCCTGATCCGCATCCTGCCTGTAGTAATTATTGGTACAGCCCAGCAATGCACTCCCGAACAGGAGCACAACAGAGAACTTAATCAATAATTTCAGATGCTTAGCTAACATGCAGTAATCTTTTCCCGTGAATAACATCTCAGGCAGAGAATTATACGCTGTATTACGCCGAAGCCGTTTATTTTACGCGACCAGACGAGATTTCAGCGCGTGGGATAACAAACTGATTTTTATTCGTTTTTCCGTAAACTCGAGGATAGGTGACCGGGCAATTCACACTCCACTTACATTAACTCAACATATCTGGACAATAACTGGATTGTACCCGAGCACATCGAAGGACAATAATCGCTGTAGCCCGTGAATAGCAAAAGAAAAATATTTGCCATCCAGAACAGGAATTCAGAGGAATGAAATACGCAGTATTACCCTTAGGCGCATTGCTACTTCTTGGCATCGCCTGGCTTACAGTCGAGAATCGGCAGCTACGGCAGCAAGTCGACTCGAGCATGAGTTATCAATCTCAGCTTCAGCAACTTTCCGAAAAAAGTGCTCTGCAGCGCCTCCAATTTGAAGACGAAATAGCAGACCTGAACAGACAATTGACGAGCGCCGCCCAACAGCTAAGCAGCCTATCGACCACCCTGCAGGAGGCACGCCTGCAGGTAGACCCCGACTATGCAGCACTGCTGCAGCAGGCAAGAGACGAAGTCGACGCGCGGTCGAGACAGAGCCAACCCCCTTCAGGCGGAACGCCCTTCGCCACGTTTGCCAACCCTGCCAATGCCTCGGCACTGGCTAACGCAAGCATGCCTAAATTGTATGACAGCTACCTGAATGCCCTTGGCATTCCGGGTACAGAGCGACAGCAGGTAATGGAGGCGCTTATAGACTTCGCCACCCTGCGCTATCAGATGTTAGGCACATTACTGGAAGGAAGCCTGTCTCCGGATGAGGCCGTGTCCGTATTTGGGGCAGATGCTCTAGCGCTAAACATGCAAGATTCCTTAACCGCTGCGCAGCAAGATGAGCTTCGGCTCTACGATCAACTTTTAAAACAAGACACCTTGCGTGAAGTCTATCAGCAGGCCCTGCAGCGCACGGGAAGCGCCATCAGCGGTAGTGTCCAGAACCGAGTAGTGGCCGCCCTGCTCGATGAAGTCTTATCGTTTCAGACCTACTGGGGCGCACTGGTGGCTGCAGATGGCAGCATGCGCAGCGCGCACCACGAGCGACTCGCCGCCTTCGATCGCGCTAGAGATACACTGCAAGGCAATCTCAATGCACAGCAACTGAATCATCTAGATCGCTTTATCGAGGCACAGGGCAACGGGGTAGATATCATTCTGGAAGCATCGACAGACGGCGACGGCAGAGTCTCGATAATCCAGGCTCGCGTAACTGCGAAGAATCTGCCCCAATAATGCGCTAAGACACATCAGCTCACTTACATTTTTAAGCAGAATGACCTACATTAGGGGGCTTGTGGCCCATATTCACGGCCCTCCTCATTTTTATATGTTTATACACTACGGAGTCTAGATATGACTGAATTACGAACAGCTCGGGACTGGGCGCTAAAAAGCGTTCTCGCCATCTCCCTGCTGACGTTGGTTGCCTGCAGCGACAATGAAAGCTCTACCAATACTGCGAGCAACACACCCGCCGACAGCAATGCGCAGCAATCAGACAATGCTGAACTGGGTTACCGAAGAATCAACTCCACCAATGAAAACGACCCCCTGGACGCACAGATATATGAACTGGATAACGGACTGCGTGTCTATCTCACCGAGAATCACGAAGAACCAAGATTCTATGCCGAGATAGCGGTGCGCGCCGGCAGCAAGCACGACCCCAGCGATGGAACAGGGCTCGCCCACTATCTAGAGCATCTGCTGTTCAAAGGAAATCAGAACCTAGGCAGCCTGGATTACTCACTGGAGAAGCCACACCTAGATCGTATCGTCGAGCTCTACGAAGAACATCATGAAGAGACCGACCCAAGCCGACGGGCCGAAATCTATGCCCAGATAAATAGTGAGGCACAATTAGCCGCACAGTATGCGGTGCCGGGAGAACTGGACCGACTCTATAACAACATGGGTGGCACTGCGCTGAATGCCCATACCTGGTACGAAGAGACAGTCTACAAGATTGGCCTCCCCGCGAACCGACTCCAACAATGGGCCGAGGTAGAGTCCGATAGATTCATTAATCCAGTATTTCGTCTGTTCCACACCGAACTGGAAACAGTTTACGAGGAGAAGAATCGTACGCTAGATAATAAGGACCGGCTTATCGGTACGGCAATCGATGAGATGCTGTACAAGGTTCACCCCTACGGACAGCAACCCACTATAGGTACGGTAGAGCACCTGAAGAACCCGTCGCTGGTGTACATCCAAAATTACTACGACACTTACTATGTGCCTAACAATATGGCCATCTTCATGAGTGGCGACATCGATACCAAAGAGACTATTGCGCTAATCAGCGACAAGTTTGCGAAGTGGGAATCAAAACCCGTTCCGGAAGTCGGCCCCTGGGTCGAAGAACCCTTGCAGGGCGCGGAAAGAAGAACCGTACAATATCCAGGCGAAGAGCAAGTACAACTAGCCTTCCGCACCGCCGGTAACGGCAGCGAAGATAAAGAAGCGTTGATCTTGCTGGATATGATTCTGGACAATCGTACCGCTGGCCTGATCAACCTCAACCTCAACCAGCAGCAGCTAGTCGCTGGCGCGGGCTCGTCACCCCTGTTTCTAAACGATGCCGGCTCACAGAACCTGTATGGCATTCCCAAACAAGACCAAACCCTGGAAGAGGTTGAACAACTTCTGCTCGATCAACTGGAAATTATTAAGGCCGGCGACTTCGAAGACTGGATCATCCTGGCGATCATCAATGACTTCAAGAAGAACGAGAAGGCCAGCCTGGAATTTAACCAGGCTCGCGTGAGTATGATGCGTGACTCATTCATTCAGGGAGCCGAGTGGGATTATCATGTCGCTGAATTGGATCGCATGAGCGAGCTGACCAAGCAAGATGTAGTAGATGTCGCCAATAAATATTTCGGCAACGATTATGTGGCTGTCTACCGAGTCGATGGGCAGAACGAGATCCCCGAGGTAGAGAAGCCACAGATCGATCCGGTAAACATCGATTCGTCACAGCAGTCTGAATTTGCGGCTCGCATATTGGCGATGGAATATGACGAGATCGAGCCAACCTTCGTCGAGGCTGATCGCGACTACCGAATTATCGAGTTCGCCGACGGGGTCCAGCTCTACTATGCACCGAACCCTCTTAACGATCTGTTTTCATTTTCTATCAATGTAGAGGTCGGCACAGAGGAGAATGAAAAGCTAAACCTTGCGGCAGCCTTAATGGATGTTGCGGGCACTACTAGCAGAACGAACGAAGAGCTGCAGAAAGAATGGTATCAGATGGGCACCGACTTCCGCTTCGGCGCCGGCGAGAACTCATCGGGCATCGCGATCTCCGGGCTCGACGAACAGTTCGAGGCCTCACTAGCGCTTGCCATGGACCTGATTAAAAATCCGAGTGCCGAAGAGCAGACCCTGGAGCAGATGAAAGGCATTCTTCTTAAGTCTAGAGATGACCAGAAGAGTTCTCCACCTGCTATCTCACGCGCATTGACTCTGTACAATCGCTACGGTGAGGAGTCACCCATGCTGGAGGCGCTTACGCGCGAAGAGATAATGGCATCGACGGTAGATGAACTACTGCAGCTGCCGGCCGAACTTCTCAACTACAAGCACACGCTCTCCTACTCCGGCTCGATGCCCCTGGAAGATCTGGTCGAAGTATTGCGCAGACAGCATCCAATCGCAGGCGAGCTGGAAGATACTCCAGCCTTCCGCTTCCGCACCGCGCGCAATCTGGATGAGACAGAAATCTACGTCGTAGACCAGCAGTCTGCCCAGGCGCAGGTTCGCATTGAATTTGCAGATGGCCAGTACGCCGAAGAAGATAGCCTAGTATCCTCCATCTACACCAATTATTTTGGTAGCGGCATGTCCAGCGTTGTCTTTCAGGAACTGCGTGAGGCTCGCGCTCTCGCCTATACGGCAGGTGCCCGTTATTCTCAGGGCAGCAGACTGAACGCCGAGAACATCATGCTCGGCTCTATAGGCACACAGACCGACAAGACTGTAGACGCTCTTGGCGCCTTCATCGACTTGATCGACAATATGCCCCAATCCAGCGAGCGTTTTGACACCTCTGTGGAGTCGCTGATGAACCGCTATAGAACCTCGAAGATTAGTTTCCGCGAAGTAATAGGCGCCGTGCGCAGCTGGGAGCGTCTCGGTATCGATGGCGACCCTAGAAGAGATCGCTATCAGGAATTACAGACTGCGAGCCTCGATGATCTGCTTAGCTTTCACCAAGAGCATGTAAAAGACAGGCCGAAACTAATATCGATTGTCGGCGATCTTTCGATTATCGACGAAGAGGAACTAGAACAGTTTGGCACGGTCAAAGAAATCCAGATAGATGACTTGTTCGTTGACTAGAATGATCGGATCGGCGGTAGCACATGCTATCGTCGATTGCCTTCCAGTTGCTCTAGAGCGGCATTGCGTCCTTAGATGTAACCTTACCAGTGAGTGTCTCCGAGTATGCAAGCCTTATCCGTTGCTGGGCTAAATAAGAAGTACGGATCCTTCGCCGTCCTCGATGATCTTAACCTGCAAATCGACAAAGGCTCGATTCATGGCCTGGTCGGCCTGAATGGGTCCGGCAAGACCACAACAATAGAGTGCATACTCGGCCTGCAGGAATTTAATTCAGGCAGCATCACGGCTCTGGGATACCCGCCACCACAGTTACATCTCAGCAAGGGCAGGCTGGTAGCCATTTTCGACAGCCCAAGCCTGCATCCTAACCTTACAGTTCGACAATGCCTGGAGCACGCTCTGCTGTTATGCGAGAAACCAAAGCGCAGCGCAGAGGATGTGGAGACACTCCTGAGTATCAGCCGCTTTCGTGACTTCAAGATTAAGAATCTATCCTTGGGTAATAAACGCCGTGCGTCGATAGCGCAAGCTCTACTTGGGGACCCAGAATTCATCGTACTGGATGAGCCGTTCAATGGTCTCGACGCGGAGGGTGTAGACGATGTGCTCGAGTTAATTCGCACACTGAATCGAGACCAGGGAACGACATTCCTGTTATGTAGCCATCAACTCCCCTATTTGGAACAGATATGCAGCCATATCGCGATACTGCATAAGGGGAAGATTAGCCACAGCAACACCATAAATAATTTGTTAGGAAACACGCAAACCATACTGCAACTAAAGACGGCGGAAACGGAAGCTGCGAGCAAGGTATTGGAAGCCATCAGCGGCGCAGAATTAATCGATATCGACACAGACGGATACTTGAATATCAGAATCTCTGGCACCGATTCTATAGCGATAAATCAGGCTATGGTGGAAAACAAGATTCCCGTGGCAGAGCTAATACTCAAGCGAGCCTCTCTTGCCGGTTTGTTTCGCGAAATTACCAGCGAGGATGCTTGATGAACGGCCTCCTCATTGCCATCAAGTCTGAAATATTCATCGCCCTGCGAACCTTCGCGAGCAAACTCATCGTTGCCGCTCCGGCCCTGGTCGCCACAGCCCAACTCTTGCTCGTACGACTCACCGAGGCAGGACAACAGGCACGCGATAGTCTGCTGGGTGGGTCGAATTTTGAAGCGGATGTTGCCAATAATGCCTACGGCTTTTTCGTCGACAGCCTGAGTACCGGCCTAACTATGCTGGGGCTCTTATTGGTTGCACAGGCTGCCTACAGTTTTAGCTACGAGCGTGACATAGGAAGTATTAGACACATCTTAATCAGAAGAGTGAGCCGGCGTAGCTTGATGTCAGCCAAGCTAATTCATCTGCATGTGCTGGCTTTGCTCTCGGTATTACTCTTGCTCGTCAGCAGCTACCTGCTGAGCGGTATGCTATGGGAATATAGCGCCATTGTAGAAGATGGATTCGAGCTTATAAGTGAGAGCGAGATTCGTGAAGAGATCACACTAGGCATTCAATTGGCATTACTCCCCCTACCCGCGGCCATTGCCTTTGGTCTGCTAGTCTCTGTGTCCGCTCAGTCGGCGACCCAGGCGGTGAGCACTGCCTTGGGAATTACTCTGGCAATCGATATCTTTAAGGGGCTGCTGGGAGATTTGGCTCTCTATCTGTATGCGAGTTTCCAGCCTTCCCTGATCGACCAGTCCTATTTACAATCCGTCAGTCGCATAGTGCGCGGTTACTCCGATGTATTGATCGATGACAGGGTACTGCAGCTTAATATGTGGGTGCCCTTTCCAGCGCTTCTGGTATTTTTTGCAGCATCCCTATGGATTGTGCAACGAAGGAAACTATAAGTATGCAAAGCAGCAACCCAAGGCGTGCAATCTCACTACTATTTCTGGCTCAAGTTTTGCTATTAACGGGCTGTGTGAGTTATGAGCCAGCTATCTTAGTGCCCGCCTTGAATCTTTCCCCTGAAGATATCCAACTTAGTGAGACGGCAGGACCAAGCGATGCGAGAATCGACTTCGGATTGGATCTGGGCCTGAACGAGAGCGATTCACTAAGCAATATCGAGATACTACCCGGTGTCCGAGTCCGTGGTGTATCCAGCAGCGGAGCTGCAGATTCAGCAGGAATTCAGCTGGGCGATATTATCCTTAGCATAAATGGAACATTGACCAACCACCCAGACGTAGTCGAAGCCTTGCAAACTCAAGCTCTCCAGAATCAAAATTACCTGTTCAACGTACGCAGAAACACCGTAGTGTTTGAGGCTACCGTGATACCTCAGCTCATCAATAGCAACCCCGTCCCGCGCGAGCTATATCGGGTCGATCCGATTGCGAGTAGAGCCGCCTATCGCACAGAGATGATCAGCATCGCAGAGCAAGCGCCAATGGCTGCCGCGAGGGTTGTTGAGATCTTTGAGAAGAGCCCATTGGGCGATGCAGCGATCGCAGTCGGCGATATAATTCTGGCTGTCAATAACGTGCCGCTGAACTCGGCACAGGATCTAGTCAGCCGATTTAATTCGGAGTTTGACTTAGGATCGACAGTGACTCTGTCTGTCTACAACGGCCAGAGCATAGATGAGAAAAGACTCATCCTGTGGAACCCGGGGCGACGCGTGAGCGCGGTTTCTCTAGGCCCCCTGCTACATTACCAATCATCCCTGGCACCGGATACAAACAGCTTTTCCATTCTAGACTTATGGCTATTCTCCTTGTATCGCTATAATCGTGTTGACGAAGAGCGATCACACAGCATTCTTGGCCTGATAAAATTCAGCAGTGATGTGGGCGAGCTGATTGAGGAAGACTAGATTGGCTTACTTCCAACCTATAAAAAACCACCCCTTGGGAATCTTTCTTGCGAATCTGGCGCTATGTCTTCTCCTGCCCGGGGCAGCGATTGCGCAATCGAATTATGTCGCCTTCGAACTGGAACGAGAAAACAATTGGGAGAGGCAGCTTGCCTTTGAAGATCTCAACGGAGACGAACTAAAGGATATCGTTCATGGCAATTATCAATCGGGGGTTGGCCGCGAACTACACGTGTTTCACCAGCTCCCGGACGGTAGTTTCTCAACAACGGCGCAGCGCATAGAGATCAAGACCGAAATCATCGCCGTGGGTTTCGCAGATCTGCGCCCAGACCCTGGCAGCGAACTTCTTCTTATTTCGAACTCTGGTGTATTCAGTCTGTCCTCCGCCTTAGAGGGCTATAGTGGCAATATTAAGCAGTTGTTCGACTGGGAGCTCATAGCTGCCGTACCCGACCTTGAGAGAGTCCAATTTATCGGCAAGGTGCAAGACATCGACGGCGACGGCGAGATCGACCTGCTCCTTCCCGGAGATGGCGTCTATGGCTTATTCAAAGGCCGCGGCAACGAGACTTTCGAACTCGTCTCTACATTTAGCTCCGACAACGCAACCCTAGCTGCAGCAAGCAGGGCCGGCGGCAACTCAGGAGTAGATGCCAGAATTGAAATCAATGCTGAACAAGGTGTCGTGATCGAGCTGAATGTAGAGTCAAACTCGTACTTCGATGACTTCGTGGAGCAATGGGATGCAGACCAAGAGCCTGCCCGCTCTCTGCTGCGTGCCGAAAGCTGGATGCCAACTGCTGTTGTCGCCCAACTCAACGCCGATGCACTAGCGGACATCGCCTACGTAAATCAGGGCGCGGACGGTCTCGGTCAATTAAATTTTCACTTTCAAGACCCACAGACAGGCTTTGGGGATACACCGGACTGGACCGGGAGCCTGGACACACGGGGAGATATCCAACTTGTCGATGCCGATAATGATTCGCTGCTGGATCTACTGCGAATCACAGGAGAGGGAAACGATCGCAGCGCCTATTTCTATCGCAATCTGAATGGCAGCTTCGATCTAACGCAGCCCAATCAAGTCATGCGCTTCTCCGGATACGATGTGCGCTTCAACATCATCCCAATCGGGCAAGACACAGATCCCTTGTTAAATGTTAGCTACTACACCATTCCCGTTGTCGACGCGATTCGCAATGCCAGCATCAATCGCACACAGTTATTATTTGGGCGCGACGACGTCGGCGAAAATCAATTTTTCAATCGACGCCCTAATTCGAGATTGGATGAGAGTTTTTCTGCCGCGAATGTTCGAGGCTTATCTGAACAGATGTCACTACAGTATGACATCGATGGCGACGGTCGCAAGGATGCGATCTACGTTACCGAGAACGGCACCCTCGCCGCCAAGAGGATCGATGCTGATCTGAACATAGAGAGCGAATCCTTTTGGGAGTATGTCTCTTCTCGTAGTGTTTTCGAGTTTCAGGTATTGCAACTTAACCCGGATGCGAAACCAGACTTTTTGCTTCGTCACGGCACGGCTACAACCTTCCTGGTGGCTGCGCCATGAGACTTCTTTACTCTTTTGCAGCCTGTATTGCAGCCTCTGGCCTACTCATAAGTAATGGAGTGGTAGTTGCTGCCGAATTGGATTTCGACCAACAAGACTTTCAATTCACAAAAGACACTGAAAATCTGGTCGTCGCCGATCTCAATGGTGATGGCCTGCGAGAGATTCTGGCAGTGAACGAAACTGGATTGCAGGTCTACTTTCAGACCGAGAGCGGCTTCGACTTCGCGAGCAATCATATTATCGAATTCCCCGGCCAGGCAGTCGGCTGGGATCTGAGTACGCAATATGGCGATTCCGGCAGCGCTTCGATTATCGCACTCATAGATGGCCAGGAAGTCTTGGCCTGGGGAGTCTCAGACCAGTCGCTGCTCGAACCCGTGTCCATTAAGCAGAATCTGGGCGGCTATATCAGCAAAGGGATTAATCGCCTACATTTTTCCAGAGATATAAACGGCGACGGCATCGATGACTTCTTGATTCCTGGAGCGGGAGTAATCAACCTTTATATCAGCAGTGGGCGCGGGGACGACGGCACCTTAAGCTATCCGGCTCCGCTCAGTGTACGCTCCGAATTACGCATGCGGACCAACTTGAATGAGGGCGGTCTGGAAAGGCGAACCGGCCAATCCATTCGTATTCCCATGATGGAACTTAGGGACGTCAACAGCGATGGCTTCGACGATCTAATATCACGCACGGAAGAAGAACTAAAAGTATTCATAGCCGATTCCAGCGCTGATGCTTACTTTCCCAGTGACGCCAACTATGCCCTCGATATTCTGGCCATCGAGGAAAGGCTAGGTGAGTTCGACATCGATAGCCTGGATTTCTCCAATCTCACAGGTCTACTGGCATTAACTCATGAAGAAATTCTCGAAGATGTAGACGGCGATGGAGTAGACGACCTGCTACTTCGGGAAGGCGGCAAGGTATCTCTGTTCGGCGGCAACGACGAGGGCATGGATTTTACCCAGCCGCGACAGGTACTGCGCTCTGGCGGTAATGTTCTCAGCACCTTCTTGCAGGACGAGAATGAGGATGGACTGAAGGATCTGTGGCTATGGCGCGTAGAAAATATTTCCGTTGGAGATATCTTCGTCTGGCTCGCCCTGTCCGGCAGCATCGCTGTAGAGGCGTTCATCTATCCCAATGACGGCGAACGCTTCGCACGGCGTCCTTCAAGAAAGGTCACCATAGACCTTAAATTTCCGTCTGTGATCAGCCTTACCTCTACAGCTAGAGACATCGAGAAAGAACTCGAGGAGGCTCGCTCGGGCGATACTGTTTTTAGCAGCGTCGCCAACCTGGACGACAACGTCGCTCAGCAAGATCTTATCCTCATGGTAAGCCGCCAGATACAATTCTTTCTGAATAGCATTCAACCCGAAGAAGAGACAGATAACGAATCCGAACTATTTCTCAGCGCTTTGGACTATTCGCGAGAAAGAGACAACTACGAATTCAATATTCGCGATGTTATAGAGAACGTTTCCATCGGTGGTAACCGCTATGTCGACACGGTAGCGGGCAGAACCGCCGACTCAGCGATCGAATTGAATCAGTCTGTGGTCCTAGGAGATATAATCCCGGTCACATTAAACGGCGATGAACGCGATGACCTGATCATTTTCACCGAGAGCGACAGTAGTCACATTCGCGGATTGCTGATACTCTCAAATTGATTCGGTTTACCCCAAACCTTTAGAACGAAGACTTTCTGGACACTTATTATGAAACACGCAGTCTGGATTACCTTGCTCGTAGCACTCGTTGTTGTGAATGTAGCTGCCGAGCTCGCCTTCTACTTCAGTGGTGTCTATATAGGCATGCTCTTCCGTATCGCACTGGTAATGGGGATTACTGTTATCGCCTCTGTATTCGTAGGCGCGATGCTGTTGATCGGCACACTGGAAGAAGAGAAGCCACTGTCCGGTCATGTTAGCGATACACTAGGTGCTGACAAGAAATCAGACTAGCAATGAAAGTTCTTCTAAGCCTCTCCACGATCGCCAGTGGACTGTTCGGGGCTCTCGCGTAGAGCCAGATGCAACAGCAAAGACAGAGCCCTAGCCCCTCCTTTGGTAGGTTTGGCACAGCCAAGGGGCCGGTTTTTCCGGGTATAGACCAGATTCGAAACGGCTCCGGACAATCTCCAGCAATCCAAACATCGCCTTTCCCAGCTGACAACTAATCTATTCACTCGCCGCTATTTCAGTACACATTCCATTGCCCGCCAAAGGGGCTGGCAGTCAGGTTCTAGCCACTCAGTCTACGTTGTGCTTTTACAGGAAATGTGGTTTCATCGGATGCCGTTCCACGATTGAAAACCTACATATTTTTGTTATTATTTTCAATAGGTTAACAAATAACATCGACGACAGCAGTGCCTCAATATAATACTGGGCGTAGTGTCGAAATGGATTGCAAAAAAAGATGAAAAACGTCTCAGTGGTTCTCGTATTATTTATTCTGCTAACTTCATGCAGCGATGAGCTGAATCGCGCCCGCCCCTATGTACTGACTACGGCGACTACCGGTGGAACTTTCTACCCCGTGGGCGTGGCGCTTGCCACCATTGCTCATGCACAACTGGCAGAGACTGAGGATATTTCACTTACCGCAATTAGCTCCGCCGGTTCTCTCGAGAATGTGAAGCTACTGCGCGACAATCAGGTACAGTTCGCCATACTGCAGGGTCCTTTCGGTGCCTGGTCATGGGCGGGCGAGGGTCCTGTTAGCTCTCCTCAGACCCATATGCGCAGCGTCAGCGCCCTTTGGCAGAATGTGGAGCACTTTGTATTACTCAGTGAGCTTGCCACTACCGGGGAGATTATGGATTTGAATGATCTCGATGGTGAACGCTATGTTCTCGGAGCAAGGAACTCGGGTGCGGAACAGACCGGCAGATTTATTCTGGAAACCCTGGGCATAGACTATGAAGAAAAATTTAATCTTGCCTACATGGGATATGGCCCAACGACCAGCGCCATTCAAGACGGCAATATTGTCGGCATGAACATCCCTGCGGGCGCTCCTGTTAGCTCAATCACGCAGGCTTATGCGCTATTGGGTGACCGCATGACTATTCTCAATTGGACTCAGGAAACCCTGGATAAGATTAATGCCAAATACCCACTGTGGGATTGGTATGATTTCCCCCCGGGTACTTACCCCAACCAGGATAAGCTAATACGAACAATTGGTTCGCCCAATGTTTTAGTCACGCGCGATGACATATCCGAAGAGGTAGTCTACAACGTAACTAAGGTCATATGGGGAAACCTGGCAACACTGCAAGAGATTCATGGTGCCACCAAAGACATGCGTCTGGAAATTGCAATCGAAGGCTTGGGAGCGCCACTGCATCCGGGCGCGATTCGTTACTATAGAGAAGTGGGCCTGGAAATACCTGCGCGCCTATTACTAGAAGAATCAAGCCCGACAATAGATCAGGCAGAGGGAGTGTAGACTAGTTCATGAAATCCACTTATCTGCGCTGGGCCGCATTCTTCTTTGCCCTATTCCATATCTATTGCAACGTGTTTGCCAGCATCTCAGAACTTTGGCTGTCGGCGATACACTTTGGCGGTTTCTGCGCCATCTGCGCACTCCTCGATAATGAGCGAGAAACTGTGCAAGCCAAGTCAGCGACCTACTGGATCAATATTGCCCTCGCGGTAATAGCGGTGGCCACATCCACCTACCTAATTCTGTTTGAGAACGCTCTCTACGCCAGAGAGACCGAATATATCATCAGCGACTACGTGTTCTCGCTAATAGCCATAGGGCTGGCCATAGAATTTACACGTCGCACTACTGGCTGGTTTATGCCAGTTCTGATACTGCTAAGCCTGTCGTATATTTTATTTCTGGGTCGATACATAGGCGGTGTTTTTTCCTTTCCAGGGCTTAGCCTTGAGACCGTGTTGTATCGAAGCTTCTTCACCAGTGAAGGCATGTTCGGGCTAACCGCACAGATTTCTTCAACCTTCGTCTTCATGTTTATTATTTTTGGTTCGTTTCTGCTTCGCTCTGGCGCAGGCGACTTTATCGTTAGGCTGGCCCAGTGTCTCGCTGGCAGATATACCGGCGGCGCAGGGCTCGTTGCCGTCGTGGGCTCAGGATTGATGGGCTCGGTATCGGGTTCGGCTGTGGCAAATACTGTTTCTACCGGTGTGATAACCATACCAATGATGAAGAAATCCGGCTTCCCCGGAAAGTTCTCCGCTGGCGTAGTTGCCGCCGCATCGACCGGTGGCGCACTGATGCCCCCGGTAATGGGAGCCGGCGCCTTTGTCTTGGCCAGCTATACACAGATCCCCTATCTAACAATCATTGCCGCCTCTACCCTGCCAGCAATTCTGTATTTCCTCACTGTCTGCTACTTCGTTCGTATCGAGGCTAAACGCCTAGGACTAACGCTGACCCTGAAAGAAGATACTGAAAATGTCTCAGACGTATTAAAGGAAGGCTGGCATTTTATTATTCCAATGATTGTCTTGGTGAGCTTCCTGGTCGCAGGCTGGACCCCAACAACATCCGCTGCCTTCGCCATAATTAGTGTGATTGGCGCGTCTTGGATTTCTTCTACTCCCATGCGACTACCGGATATATTCGACGCGGTAGTCGAGGGCGTGAAGACCATGGTGTCTACCGCTCTGTTGTTGGTAGCTGTCGGTATCATCATCAATGTAGTTACAACAACGGGCGTTGGAAATGCTTTCTCGCTAATGATAGTCGAGTGGGCGCAAGGCAGCCTCTTCATAACACTCATCCTGGTTGCATTGGCTTCGCTGGTACTCGGCATGGGATTGCCGGTGACTGCCTCCTATATTGTTCTGGCAACACTCTCCGCACCACTAATATTTGATCTGATTTCACAATCACAATTGCTCATCGCCTTACAGGCTGGTGATCTGCCCTCTAACGTAGCGGCCACTATAGGCCTCTTCGGCGGCGATCCGCTAACGGCATTGCAAGAGATGCCTCTGGAGATGAAACAGCTAATACGACAGGAGATGCTAGATCCTGAGTTATTAACCGGCATGTTGCTTAGTGCGCACCTGGTGATCTTCTGGCTGTCACAGGACAGCAACGTCACACCTCCGGTTTGCCTCGCCTCTTTCGCGGCAGCAGGCATAGCCGGCACCCCGCCCATGGCTACGGGGCTGACGAGTTGGAAGGTGGCAAAGGGCCTGTATTTAGTACCCGTGTTATTCGCCTATTCACCCTTGATATCGGGGAGCTGGCCGGAACGAATCGAAGTCTTTATCTGGTCCTGCATGGGCCTGTACGCTCTCGCTGGCATCTTACAGTGGCACCTTGAGGCGAAGATCAACGTGTATATCGCCTCCCTGCTATTAGTGAGCGCAGGACTATTAATGTGGACGCCTTTCCCAATAATCTACCACCTGGGTGGTGCAGCCATCTTATTCGGCATTGTCTTCATGCAGAACCGTGCGGCAAAGCCTGCGCAAGCCAGCACTACCTAGACAGCATTAACAGCTATAGACTGCAACATCATCAGCTACTAACGACGAGTACATCATGACTAATCATATCGCTAAACAAATACTCCTCATCAGCCGCCCCAGTGGCATGCCTAGTCACGAACACTTCAAATTGGTTGAGGTTGAACTCCCCGCACCAGTCGCGGGGGAGGTGCTGGTCAAAAATCACTACATGTCGGTAGACCCTTATATGCGCGGGCGCATGCGCGAGAATGCAGTCTATGCCGAAGCCTATGCACTGAATTCTGTTATGTACGGAGGCGCGGTAGGCGAAGTTATCGAATCTGCAGATCCCTCGTTGCAGGCCGGAGATATCGTGCTCAGTGGCGCTGCCTGGCAGGATAAGTTTGTAGCCAAGGCGAATACCCTGAGCAAGCTCGAACCCTTCGACCCGGACCAACTTTCACTCTATCTAGGCACCCTGGGCATGCCCGGTCTTACCGCCTATGTAGGCCTGTTTAAATTTGGCGAGCCCAAGCCAGGCGAGACAGTCTTCGTCTCTGCCGCCTCTGGTGCTGTAGGTGCGAATGTCTGTCAGATCGCCAAGCTCAAAGGCTGCAGAGTTATCGGCAGCGTCGGCAGCGATGCAAAAGCGAAATGGCTATTGGATGAGTGCGGCGTTGACGCCGTTATTAACTATAAAACCTGTGGTGACCTGAATCAGGCCCTGGCAGATGTCGCACCGGATGGCGTAGACGTCTACTTTGAGAATGTCGGCGGCGACCATCTGCAGGCAGCACTGAATGTGATGAACCCCTACGGCAGAATTGCTGCCTGCGGCATGATCGCGAGTTACAACAATGCCGAACCGGCACCTGGACCGAACAACCTCATGCTTATCGTCGGCAAGAAGATACGCATCAACGGCTTCATCGTTTCCGATCACGGCGACATGCGAGAACAGTTTCTGTCAGAAATGATTCCATGGATTCAGGAAGGAAAGATCAAGAGCAGAGAAACTGTCTTCGAGGGAATCGACAATGCCATCAATGCCTTTCTCGGCCTTTTCAGCGGTGAAAATTTCGGCAAGATGGTTGTTAAGCTGGACTAAGTCTTAATCAATCTTTGTGATGGCGCGCCAGATAACGATCAAGCGCGTTAGCAAACTCTCTCTTATCGGTCTCGCTCAGCTGGGCGGGGCCGCCAGTATGAATACCACTGCTGCGCAGTGTATCCATGAAGTCCCGCATATTGAGCTTTGCCTTGATAGTGCTGGGAGAGAAGACTTCACCTCGCGGGCTTAGCGCCTGCGCACCCTTGGTCAGTAATTCATCGGCAAGGGGAATATCACTGGTTATCACCAGATCATCCTGCTGCGCTCTGCGCACGATCTCGTTATCAGCCACATCAAAGCCCTGCCCAACCTGAATCGCAGTGATATTCCTAACAGGGGGCGTCTGCATAGACTGATTGGCCACCAGACACAGGGCTATGCCGGTTCGCTCCGCCGCTCTAAAGAGAATTGCCTTAATCTGCCTGGGGCAGGCATCTGCGTCGACCCAGATTGTCATAGAATAAAGCCCACACTATTCTCCTCATTCTCTTCACGATGAGCCGCTATGTCTCGCAAAATAGTCATGCGCCTAAAAGTGGTGACTCCTGATCCCTTAAATCTTCCACGGCCTGATTGTGGCTCAGATAGTTCGAGCCGGAGAGGTTTGCAAACAGGTTCGTCTTGATTAGCTTGTCCATGATCGGGCCCTTAACTTCAGACAGGTGAAGCTTGATACCCAGTTCGCTTAGCGTCTGATTGACCTTCTCCAGGGTCTGTAAGGCACTCATATCGATTGCGTTAACAGCGGTACACATCAAAACGACGTGTTCCAATTTGGGCTTCTCCGCCATCAGGCTAAAAATTAACTCCTCCAGGAAACGGGTGTTAGCAAAATACAGACTCTCGTCAATGCGTATGGATAGAATATTATCAAAGGTCTCGACCTCATGTCTGTGTACATTCCTGAAGTGTTCGGTGCCAGGAACTCGCCCTATCACCGCCACATGGGGCTGCGAGGTCTTGTAGAGATGCATCAATAGCGAGGCAAGCACGCCTGCGGCAATCCCAATTTCCACACCAACTAACAGCGTAAGAAACAGGGTAATCGACACGGCAGTGAAGTCAGCCTTTGAATAGCGCCACGATTTACCCAGAGTCGAAAAATCCAATAGCGGATAGACCGCCACTAATATTATCGCGGCAAGAGCAACCTTTGGCAGCCAAAACAGAAGCGGCGTAAACAATAATGCTACCAGGGCGATAAGAATCGCCGTAAAGAAACCCGACGCCGGTGTTGCAGCACCCGCATCGAAGTTGACGACAGAACGTGAGAACCCACCGCAAACCGGGAAGCCGCCAGAGAAAGAAGTGGCAATATTGGCAGCACCCAAGCCAACTAATTCCTGGTCGAGGTCGATCTTCTCGCGCCGTTTTGCCGACAATGTCTGCGCGACCGAAACAGATTCAACGAAGCCTATAATTGAGAGTAAGATCGCCGACCAGAATAAATTGCGAATTAGCTCTGCCGAAAAATCGGGCACAGTAAAGCCGGGAAGCCTTGCGGGCACATAACCGAGAAGCTCCACGCCGTGTTGATCGAGGCGCAACGCATAGCAGAGTAAACCCGATAGCAGTGCGATGAATATCGGTCCAGAACGAGAGATACTGGTTACCAGCCTGCCATTATAACCGCGGTTTCTTAGCCAGGACTTGAGCCCGGTCCTACACCAAATGATAACTACTATAGAAGTGATGCCGAGAGCCAGGGTAGGCCAATTTATCTCATCTATGGAGCGAGTCAGAGAGATGAGCAATTCCACAACGTTTTGACCACTAGAACTGATACCGAGCAAATGCTGCAACTGGCTAAGACCGATTATTAGTGCGCTCGCCGTTATGAAGGCGCTGATAACAGGATGCGAAAGAAAGTTTGCCATAAAGCCAAGCCGCAACAGTCCCAGCATCAAAAGAAAGACACCGGATAGAAAGGCCAGGGTCAGAGCAGCGGCCACAAGCTGTCCCGGATCATCGAGACCGAGCTTGGCTAAAGCCGCCGCCGTCATTAACGAAAGCACTGCAACCGGACCAACTGAGAGAGAGTTGCTGGTGCCAAATAACGCGTAGGCAGAGAGACCAAAGATGCTTGCGTAGAGTCCAGCTTGCGGCGGCAAGCCCGCTATCAATGCCAATGCCAACGCTTGCGGTATCAACATTATCGCAACGATAACAGATGCCATGGAGTCATCGGTTAGCTTAGTCTTATCGTACCGCTTTCCCCATTTGAGAATAGGCAGATACCGGGCTAGAGAAATTGATCTGTTCAAGTAGTCACTCAATAAAGTTGAAACTAATTAAGCTTATGCTGCAATGTTTAGATTAGAGACTTCCAAGATGGTTTTTCTTTCTCTTTCTGGAGATCAGGCCGGCACACTTAACGCAACCAAAAAGGCCGAGGTCCATGGCAATTGTGAGAAACAAGGCGATTGCCAGGCCCCATTCAACGGCGAGCATATTCAGCGGCACTGTATAGCCATACTGCGCTAGCGTTTCATCAACAAACTCTTTGTCTGAGTACAGCACAACATGGATCGCGGCGGACAATGCGCTACCGGACAGAGCATCCCTCTCATTGCGAATACGATTGTACCTATCGACGATATTGCCAATACTCTGCGCATCGCTCTCAAAAACAGCATCGTTACTCTGACGATAGTAACGAATGAGTTCTTCTAGATCACCCGAGAAAAGAAGGTCGGCGGTGGACTGAAAGCCGCTGATATTCTCGCTGACTTCCTGATAGTGCGCGTCGATGCGTCTGCTGTATTGATCGACGAAGTTGGGCACCTGAATCCCTAACAACAAACCAAAGCCGAAAATCAGCAGCCTACTATAGGTTTTTAACAGCGAAAGAATCATGTTGCTTAGGCTCTCTATTCGCGATGAGTGTGGACTGCACACAGCTCAATGGCTCTGCTCATCTTATCCTTGCGAAAGCAGGCTTCTTAAATCGATAATCGCGGCATTGGCGCGGGATATGTAATTAGCCATAGTAAGTGAGTGATTCGCAAACACACCGAAGCCCGAGCCATTCAAGATAATGGGAAAGAATATTGAACGCTGACTGGCTTCGAGTTCACGAATAATTTGACTGAGACTCGCCTGCGCATTCTTGTCGCTCAGTACATCCTCAAAATCTATTTCCACGGCTTTCAGGAAATGCATCAGGGCCCAGGTCGCCCCCCTAGCTTCGTAGAAAATATCGTCTATTTCTAACCAGGGCGTCTTAAGCGACACCTCTGCACGAGCTGGTGTAGATTGGGCCGCGCCCAGTTCACCTGCCATGTCTGTGTTTACGCGTTGCGCTCTAACGCTGGCACTGAGGCGTTGAGACATGCTTCCCAATCGTGACTCCACGGCGAGTAGCCAATCCACAAGATTATCCGCGCGCGCATAAAACTGCGCTTCTGCATTGGCAGGGTCTGATATTCGGGATAGATACGATTCGAGACTGGCGATCGCCTCGGAGTATTCACTCTCAGTAGGTGGAAACAACCAACTGTCATTGTTGAAGTGAAAATTTGGCTCGGCGATGATCAGGTCAGGGTCTTCGGTTGATTGAGACTGCGAACGGCTAAAGCTTTCGCGGAAGGCCCGGGACAGATCGCGCACTTGCACCAAGACGCCAAATTCCCAATTAGGAATATTATCCAGATAGAAGCCCGGCGGCAGAGCATCATTACTAAGATAGCCGCCAGGTTTTTCTAACAGTGTCTGTGCAACCTTTATTAGCGTTACCGTTGTGGTTCCGCCCACTACATTGGCATTGCCAATCTCTGCCAGTCTTTCCTTAGCCGCCTGCTGCACCGAGAACGGTGCCGGTTCGGTACTCCAATAGAAACCCAGTATCATGACTATGATGACCACGAAGCCAAGGCCCGTAGCGAGAGCTCTATTTAGCCCACGGCCTCCAGAGTTAAAGGAGAATAGGGAAGCCAGCCGAGTTTTAAAGGAAGTCCAGAACATAGGTGCAGTTTAGCATCTACGGCAAACTTAGTGTATTTCTGTGCTGTCGGGTATGGGGAGTTGCAGCCCCAGATAAGGCTGTGCCTAGTTTTCGCTGGGCAGGCGCAGGCGAACACCCAAGTGACTGGAGAGTTCTATATTGCCGCGCAAGCGGTAGCCGGCAACCGCCTCGCGCATTACCGACACCATCCATCTGGCCAGATCATCGTTAGGCGCGGTAATGAGAAAGAACGCTTCATGTTCTCGCGTCTGTCTCGCGATATCGGCGAGTTGATTTTGAGCAAACTCTGACCTAGCCGCATACAAGGGATAGTCGAGCGCGAAGAAAAGATCATTAGAATTCATTTCTTGCCGTAGCGACTCGGCGACGGTGGCTATATCAGGATGAGACGCATCGACGGAGCGCGCTCTATCGAGCATGGTTTTCGCCTCATCGAATATACCGCGGCGCATAGACTCTCCTGCTAACTCAAGGTAGCGCTCTACGATATCTTGCAGACCCTGCAATGCGAGCTCATTCTTCGAGTCCATTGCCAGCACCCGCCTGAAGCGGCTGTGGGCATTGTCATCGATCGGAGTTAGCAGTCTATCTTCACCCAAAGCCTGCAAGGCTTCATAGAGAATATCCGGGATCATGCTACGACTATCCGCGCTATTCGAACCGGAATACACTTCGGCCTCTGAGAGGACGCGAATTTCGAGTGCGGTGCTGTCCGATGCACTTTCCCTGGGCGGCGATTCAGCAGGCGGCGTTTGGCAGCCGACCAGCAAGGTTGCCAGCAGCGACAGACTTAAGAATTTAATTGAGCGATGGAACATAGTTTTCTCAGAATTAGTTTACAAGTTCTGAAAAGGGAATGAATTCAAGCATATCCCCATGGCTTACGGCAGTGTAGGGAGGAACCACGGCCAGACCATCTGCCTGACTCAGCGACGCAGCAACACCGGAACTCTGATTGCCAAGTGGATGCAGCGAAGACACTTCGTCATCACCTGGCCCTAACTGGCAGCGAAGATATTCCTGTCGCTGACCCGACTCTGGCGCAGAAAACCCGGCCGCCACGTTATACGAATTCGCGATACTGCCTTTGCAGCCCAACATGCCAAGCAGGCTTGGCCTGACTACGAGCACAAAGGTTACGAAGGCGGAGACCGGATTACCCGGCAATCCAAAAAATTGGGTTCCTGCTATCTTGCCACAGGCTAGAGGCTTGCCGGGTTTAATAGCCAATTTCCAAAGCTGCAGAAGACCCTCTTTCTCAATCGCTGCCTTGACATGATCTTCTTCCCCTACCGACACGCCACCGGTAGTAATTACACAATCACTTTGTTGCGCCGCCCGCAGCAACGCGCGTCTCGTCCCTTCGAAGTCATCCTCTACGATGCCGCCTGCCAGAACTTCCACCTGTAAGCCCCGCAATAGGGCATAGAGAGTATAGTAATTCGAATTGTAGATCTGACCCGCTTGCAATTCGGTGCCAGGCTGCACCAGCTCGTTCCCTGTAGTGAGCAGACTAACTTTTAACCTGCGCCTAACGCAGACGGTCTCAAGGCCTATCGAAGCAAGCAAGCCGATATCCTGAGGTCTTAGGCGACGGCCACGAGAAAGAACCAACGCACCAGATTGCACATCGCCGCCAGCCTTTCGTGAATTTTCACCTGGGCATACCTTCTTAAGCACAGTCAATTCATCGCCACAGACAGTGCAGTTTTCCTGCATCACTACAGCGTCTGCTCCGGGGGGAATCGGAGCCCCGGTGAAGATACGCGCTGCCTCACCCGGTTTTAGCTGCCCCCCTACCTCGCCAGCGGCGATCCTCTGGACAATTTTTAATGAGCTACTAGTCTCGAGATCTGCCGCGCTTAACGCATAGCCGTCCATCGCACTATTGTCGTGGCCAGGAACATCTATCGCTGAGACACAATCCTCTGCCAGAACCCTTCCCTTAGCCTGCGCCAAAGGCAGACTTTCCGTTTCAGTTATCTTAGGAAGTTGTGCAAAGATTTGATCCAACGCAGTGTCTATTGCTGTGAGTGACATGTCTTAGTTGCCACCGATGCTAAATTTATTCATTAGTTGATGTCCGCCTCAGAATCCTCATCCAGCGCAGTTCGCAGACGCCCCACATAAAGGGTCTTGATCGTGTCCTTCAAATCTCCATGCCAGGACTTTTGCTTAATCCCGAATGTATCGAACATTTTCTTACTGGACAATGTCGAATTGGGTAACTCTGGAAGGCGCGGCAGATTCTCCCTGATTTTGGTGTTCTCTAACATCTGATAGATTTCTTCATCGTGATTTGCCGCGTATTTCAGTACCTGTCTGGCAAATTCGATCTCTTTCTTAATTTCCAGGCCGCTGTAGTGATAAGTCCCCCATACGTTGGCATCGCAATCAACCTGCCGGGTAACAGCCAATATTGCTGCGGCCATATCCGTAGTTGATGTTGGACTAAACCTGCGGCGCCAAACCGTGAGCTCACCCTTGTGCTTCTTGATGGAATGAATCCAGGACTTGATCAAACCTATCTTGTGCTTACCAAATAACCAGCCAGAGCGAATGATGATATGGGATGGATGCTTTCTGACGGCCTGCTCACCAACTAACGAGTAGTGCCCATAGACACCCTTGGGGTTTGGCTCGTCATTTTCGTTGTAACCCAATTTTTTCTCACCATCGAAAACATAGACATTTGACAGGTGTAGCATAGGAATATCGAGCTTGTTGCAGATCTCGGCAAGTGTCTCGGGTAACAAGGCGTTAATGCGCTCACAGCGTCGTTCGGAAGATTCTGCCCGCTTCAGCGCACTGTGATTTCTGGAGATAAAGTCGGCCATATTGACTAGCTGGGTTGGAGCAAAATCGCTAATCAATTTGGCAATCGCGGGGCCATCTACAGGATCGAAGCTCTTATCTGCGGGCGCAAGGAAGCGAATTTTGTTCTTCCGCAAAATTTCTATCAGGGCTCTACCTGTCGGGCTATTAGCGCCTACCAAGAACAACTTCACTTGACTGGATTCCGTTACGCGAGTGCTAGCTACATAAGTTAGTGTCTAGAGTCTGATCAAACATCGGTGAAGTCAAGCAGAAGCTGGGCTAGAGCCCAATAACGGCGCCGTGTTTAGTGCCGATTCGACTAGCCCGCCAAAATAGCGTGTAAGTGGCGAGCTGTCTGGGGAATAACCAGACCAACTACGAATGGTTTCGACTAGAACGGTATGTCGTCGTCAAAATTGTCAAAATTAGCTGGAGCGGCCTGCGGAGCTGCTGCCGTAGAGGAGGATTGGGCTGCAGGTGCTGAGCTGCCTTGCCCCTGGCCGAAGGAATTGTCGCCCGTGTTTCCGCCACCACCGCGCGAATCTAGCATCTGCATCTCAGAGGCTACGACTTCCGTGGTATAGCGCTTAACACCATCCTGCTCCCAAGATCGGGTCTGGAGGCGCCCTTCTATATAGAGCTTTGTACCCTTCTTTACATATTGCTCGACGATCTCAGCCAGACGGTTAAAGAAGATGACACGATGCCATTCGGTCTTTTCCTGCTGATCGCCGGTATTCTTATCTTTCCAGGTTTCGCTGGTGGCGAGAGAGACATTCGCGACACCGTTGCCGTTCGGCATAACCCTGAATTCGGGATCATTACCCACGTTTCCAACCAAAATAACTTTATTTACGCCTCGACTTGCCACTTTTGTCTCCCCGACTGAAACCTGTTTTACCTGTTGTTTTGCCTATGATGCCGCTATCGCACACCCGTGTTAAATGAAGTCTGGAGTCGATCCAGCACTTCGCTATAAGTGTATATCAAGCTCGCACTCATTAGAAATTTTCAGTCAAATAAACTTCATTGCTTTAATCCGCAAGCTGTCCTTTACTCCTGCCTTCGTAATTGTCGATAATGGTCGGTTCAGCTAACCGCAGTGAGTGAGTCATGGATTCGATTATCGTACGGGGTGCACGCACCCATAATCTAAAAAATATAAGCCTCACTATCCCCCGCGACAAGCTCGTAGTCATCACCGGACTGTCCGGCTCCGGCAAGTCGTCTCTGGCATTCGACACCCTGTATGCAGAAGGCCAGCGCCGCTATGTCGAGTCGCTTTCGACCTATGCGCGTCAGTTCCTGTCGATGATGGAGAAACCCGACATCGATCATATCGAGGGTCTGTCACCGGCGATTTCCATCGAACAAAAGTCTACGTCTCATAATCCACGTTCGACCGTGGGCACGATTACCGAGATCTACGATTACCTGCGCCTACTCTTCGCCCGCGTAGGCGAGCCCCACTGCCCGGAGCACAATATAAAGCTGGAGGCTCAGACCGTTAGCCAGATGGTAGACAAGGTCATGGCCCTGCCCAATGACAGCCGCATCATGGTTCTCGCGCCGATCATCCGCGAGCGCAAAGGTGAACACCTGCATGTGTTCAGTGAGCTAAGCAGCAGCGGCTTTATTCGCGCCCGTGTCGATGGCCTGGTCTGCGAGATCGAATACCCACCTGAGTTAGAAAAGAACAAGAAGCACTCCATCGATGTGGTCGTCGATCGCCTAAAGATCAAGCCTGGCCTGGAGCAACGTTTAGCAGAGAGTTTCGAGACGGCTATTCAACTGGCGGATGGCCTGGCCATAGTCAGCGTCACCGACAGCGAAGAGCAGGTAGAGGACCTCGTCTTTTCCTCCCTGTTCGCCTGCCCCCAGTGCGGACACAGTATTTCGGAACTAGAGCCACGGCTGTTTTCCTTCAATAACCCTGCCGGCGCATGCACCACCTGCGATGGCCTGGGCGTAAAACAATTCTTCGACGAGAGCCGCATTATTACCGATGAGTCTCTTGCACTCGCCGAGGGTGCTATTCGCGGCTGGGACCGACGCAATATCTACTATTTCCAGATGCTTACATCACTAGCCGATCACTACGGCTTCACCGTCGAGACCCCCTTCAAGCTATTGTCCAAGAAGCACCAGAACTTCATCCTCAGAGGCAGCGGTAAAGACGTTATCGATTTCCACTATGTTAATGACCGTGGCGATACCGTTACCCGCAGCTATCCGTTCGAAGGCATCTTGCCCAATATGGAGCGACGCTACCGCGAGACAGAATCCAACCATGTGCGCGAGGAATTGGCCAAGTATCTGAGTTCCCAGTCCTGCCCGGGTTGCAGTGGAACGCGTCTAAAGCGAGATGCGCGCTTTGTATTAGTAAAGGGAAAGAACCTACCCGAAATCACCGGAATGACTGTTGCGCAATCGGCAGACTATTTCAATAAACTTAAGCTCGCAGGCACCCGCGCGAAGATCGCTGAGAAGATTCTGAAAGAGCTGCAGGACCGGCTAAAGTTCTTGATCGACGTTGGCCTGAATTACCTCACGCTGAATCGTAGTGCAGATACTCTCTCCGGTGGAGAGGCTCAGCGTATACGTCTGGCCAGCCAGATTGGTGCCGGCCTGGTAGGTGTAATGTATATTCTGGACGAGCCATCTATCGGCCTGCATCAGCGCGACAATAGCCGCCTGCTGAACACCCTCTTTCATCTGCGCGATCTCGGCAACACGGTGATCGTCGTGGAGCACGACGAAGAAGCGATTGCTAGCGCCGACCACATAATCGATATAGGCCCGGGCGCCGGCGTGCATGGAGGAGAGATTGTTGCAGAAGGCACGCTGGAAGATATCAAGAAGTCAAAGAAGTCGCTTACTGGAAAATTCCTCGCCGGCACCGAGAAGATTGATATCCCCAAGAAACGCGTTCCCTACAATGACAAGAAGGTGCTTACCCTAAAGGGTGCTACTGGAAATAACCTGCAGAACGTAGACCTAACAATCCCCTTAGGGTTATTCACCTGCGTCACCGGCGTTTCCGGATCGGGAAAATCCACGCTAATTAACAACACCCTCTACCCTATCACCGCTACGAAATTAAATAAGGCTACCACCCTAAACCCTGCACCTTATGAAGAAATTGACGGATTGAAGCAGCTAGACAAGGTGGTAGATATAGACCAGAGCCCGATAGGCCGAACCCCGCGGTCGAATCCCGCAACCTATACCGGCATTTTCACTCCGGTGAGAGAACTCTTCGCCGGTACCCAGGAAGCAAGGACGCGCGGCTACAAACCGGGCCGCTTTAGTTTCAACGTAAAAGGCGGGCGCTGTGAAGCCTGTCAGGGCGACGGCGTAGTAAAAGTAGAGATGCATTTCCTGCCCGATGTTTACGTCTCCTGTGATGTCTGTCGTGGCAAGCGCTACAACCGCGAAACGCTGGAAGTTAAGTACAAAGGCAAGAACATCAATGAAGTGCTGAACATGACCATCGAAGACGCTAGAGAGTTTTTCGACCCGGTTCCGGCTATCGCGCGCAAATTGCAGACACTGATGGAAGTGGGCCTGTCCTATATCTGTCTAGGACAGGCGGCGACCACTCTATCGGGGGGTGAGGCGCAACGCGTCAAACTGTCGCGAGAACTCTCGAAAAGAGATACGGGCAAGACTCTCTACATTCTGGACGAACCAACCACCGGCTTACACTTTCAGGATATTAGGCAACTCCTGAAAGTACTGCACCATCTTCGCGATCATGGTAATACCATCGTTGTCATCGAACACAATCTCGACGTAGTGAAGACTGCTGACTGGGTTGTCGACTTGGGCCCCGAGGGCGGCAGTGGTGGTGGAAATATCATTGCCGAAGGCACGCCGGAAGACATCGTTAAGGTAAAGAAGTCGTATACGGGGCAGTATCTTAAGAGGACGCTAAGCCAATAAGACTAGAAAGGAATTCACTATGTCACGAATAGCCAGCGTGCTAAATCACGCTAAAATAATCTCTATCGGGCTGCTACTTTTAGGCCTAGCTTCCAACAGCCTTGCCCAGACGAATGTGTCATCGATTGATTTTGGCGATGATGGGAGCAGCTGGGCTAACGACCAAGAGTGCGATGACCCACGTTTCGGTGGAGATGGCATGGCATCTACTCTCGTCGAAGCCGATCAACTACACGATGCGAGTGACTGCAGAACGCTTTTCTTGGCCGGATCCATCTACTTGTTAGACGGGAATTCCAATCCAGACAATAACGGCATTGACTTTGGTGACGATAGCAGCACTTGGGCTGAAGATGGAGAGTGTGACGATCCTCGCTTCCAGGGTGACGGCATGGCGTCGGTTCTCGATGATGGCAATCGACTGGCTGACGCCAGTGATTGCAGATTACTCTTTCAATCTGGCTCCATCAGCCTGATTGGCGGCAGTGCTCCCGAAAGTAATAATGGCATAGATTTCGGTGACAACAGCAGCACCTGGGCCTACGATGGACAGTGCGATGACCCACGATTTGCAGGTGGCGGCATGGCTTCACTGCTGCTGGATACGGACATGTTCCATGATGCCGACGACTGCCGCGAACTGTTCGAGACAAATACAATTCGCCTGCTAGCAGGCTCCAGTGTCGTGCTGGGCGGGCGCTTCGAACGCGGTAGTCTGCGCGCCGGTGATGATACGAGAACCAATGGTAGTTATAGCGACAGCTACACCTTCATAGCCGATCGTGGCGACTCCACGATAATCGATCTGCGTTCGGGCGAGTTTGATACATTCCTTACTGTTCGCGCCCCCAACGGCGAAGAGTTCAGCAACGATGACTACGAGTCGAGTTTCGACCGTTCGCTGGTTTCTATTCCTAGAACGGAGACAGGAATCTACGAAGTCATAGTGTCGAGCTTTGCGCAGGGCGAAAGCGGCGGTTATACGCTGGAAATATCCACTGACGACAGTCCACTGGAATCTTTAAACCAGCAGATCAGCGGTGTATTGATCAACGAAGATAGCACTTTCACCGGTGGCGAATACTATGACAACTACGAATTCGAAGGTCGGCCTGGTCAATCCATAACGCTCGACCTACGCTCTGATGAATTCGATACTTACCTGATACTCAGGCAGCCAAACGGGGAAGAATTGACCAACGATGATACAGATGGCTCCAACAGTCGAATCGAAGCCACTCTGCCCGAGGCGGGCAGCTACGAAGTAGTGGTTAGCTCTTTTGCCGGCGGAGAAACTGGCGAATACCAACTCAACATCGCTGAAATTAATGACCCAGGTCGTGGTGCCGCAACGGAAGTAGCCACTAACAACCTGCGAATTGGCGACTCAGTCTCTGGAGACCTCGGTAGCGGCGATCAACTCGCAGAAAACGATGAGTTTCGAGATAGCTTTTACTTCAATGGCAATAGCGGCGAGGCGATAGTTCTCGACCTTATCGCCAGTGATTTTGATACCGTGCTTAGTCTCCAGACACCCACTGGGGAATTGTTAGAGAACGATGATTTTCAAGGCAGTACCGATCAGTCACAGATACAACTCACTCTACAAGAATCGGGGCGTTATCGTATTTTAGTGTCATCCTATACGAGTGGCGAAACTGGTGATTATCAGCTCAGCATCCGTCCCGTTGCTGCCGAGTCAGTTGCCAGCTCCGCCGCATTTGGCTCACAGGTTTATGGCATATTTGCCGGGATCGCCGACTATCCTGGCGAAGGTAACGATCTCGACTTAACCGATCAAGATGCGATTCGTGCTCGGGACGCACTCATAGCTGGCGCAGGCATGGATGAGCGTAATGCTTACACGCTACTCAATGAAGATGCCACCGGGGCAAATTTTCGGACTGCACTGAACAACATCAATGCAGACATAGGCGCTGACGATACTTTGGTAATTTTCTATTCAGGACACGGCAATAGAGTGCCACGCGCAGCGGGACCAAACAGCTCCGATCCTGACGGACTGGATGAAACGATTGAACTCTACGATGGCGCCATGCGCGATGATGACTTGGCGGCGTTGCTCGACGGCAGCAAAGCGGAAAAAATTTTGTTGGTATTGGATTCCTGCTTCAGCGGCGGCTTCTCCAAGGACATTATTTCCCAGCCGGGTCGCATGGGACTATTTTCATCCGAAGAAGACGTCACTTCTCAGGTCGCTTTTAAGTTTCAGGCCGGGGGATATCTCTCCGTATTCTTCGATGAAGCCATTCGGGAAGGCTATGCAGATAGAGATGAAAATGGCGAAGTAACGGCGATTGAACTAAGCCAGTATCTGCATGGCCGCTATCGTGCCGACGTAAAGTCCTCAGGCACTACAAGTTACGTGCGGACCTCCGGACCGCAATCTGCTTACCAACATCTTGTAGTAGATCGCGGCGGTGTCGGCCCGTATAACGTTCTATTTAGCAGGAACTAATAGATAGAAACTGCTGAGCGCGGCTATCGATCCAAAACTTTAAACACCGGATAGTCAGCCATGCTGGCATTTTCTAACTCGCGCTGCAGATAGTCATCAAACAGATTCCAATAGGCAAGGCCATCATCGGCCTCGGGCTCTAGTAGATAGAAAATTAAATTCGCAAGCCGATTGTCCATGGGCACGTAGTAATCACCTGTTAAGAAAGTCTTGCTCTGAGGTTCGAACGAGCCTAACAGACGGGAATTTCTGTGATTATTCTGCACGAAGTTTTGCTTAGCTATTTCTGTAACCCGGAAGCCCTCACCCTTAAATTCCTGACTCCGCTGCAGCGTGTTCACAACGATCCCATGCTGACCAAGCTTTGCAGCAAGTGACTCCAGCTCCGCTGGAAACACATAGGCTACCGGCACCGTCGCCGACTTTGTGGCCGCAAAGGTATTGAAATTCTGCACTCCCTTTATCTCGACTATCTCCGAACTACGCACAAATTGTGTACTTCCATTTTTATCTGTATAGGGAATATATTTATAGCTCAACAAGTCCAACGGCTCTTCCAGAGCGACCATCTCAAATTGTACGCCGTTCTGAAAATTCCCGGCATTCTCTTCGATCTGCCGAACTACTCTCTCATCCGCCTGCCGGTTTATGTCTCTTATCTCGCTAGCGTGAGCGTTTGAATATTCGAGTATTTCGTTTACAAACACATTCGCCGCGTGTACCCGCTTGTAGAAACGATCATGTGCGAAGGTTTCGCTAAGAATCGCCATGCGGTTACGCAGCCCCATATTGTTTGTTAGGTATCGAGGCGCGTGATGGTAAGTTCTTAACTGAGTTGGCGGCCAGTCTCGATAATCGAAGCCTCCGTACCAATTGAAGTCCAGATTGAATTTATCTTTCACCGACTGACGAATAGACGGCAACATCACCTCAGCGGTGTAATCGGATGGCCTCGCATCGCCCGCCGTATGATAGGAAGGCGCATAGGTCAGCGAATAACCGTGCCAGGTACCGTTGGTCGTGTGTAAATCAACAAACAGGTCAGGATCCCAACGCTGCACAAGGTTCTTGTACAGGGCCTCGGTCTCGATGGTATCGATAATCATGCCGTCGCGATTGAGATCATAACCATGGGCGCCGCGCTGACCTGCTAGCTGCGGGCTCATCTCTTGCGAGGGGCGCGAATCCTCAGACATCTGGTCATTACCATCAGAGTTGTAGACCGGCAAGAACAGTATTATTTGGTTCTCCAGTAGATGCCGCTTGTCGCCGTGAAGAATCTCGCGCATTGCGATGAGGCTTGCCTCCTTTCCCTCGACCTCACCACCGTGGATATTGCCCTGGATGTAGACCAGCAATTTTCCGGACTGTCTTGCCTGCTCGGGAGTGGAAACCGGCGGGTCGGCCAACACCAATAGCGGTACCTTCTTGCCTTCAAGGCTGGTCAGCAACGTCTCTCGGTGCACCAAGGGGCTACTGGCTTGAAGCGCAGTCACTACCGAGACGACTTCGGCGAATGTAGAAGTCCGCTCGAAATTGCTCAGTTCTGCGGCGGTGATCATGGCTTCGGTAAAGCCACTGCCGTTCTGCGCGAAAGCCGCAGGCTGGGTAGCCAACCCCAGCCATATTGATAACACCACTAATAGAACTACATTTCTCATAATTCATTTCCAATAAAAGGCTTCTGAATGTTTCTAAGCAGGATTCAAAGACCCTGTTTCAGGGGCAGTCTTCCCGTTGGGAAACTAATCCAGTGATGTGGAGATAGCAACACTAAATCAGGGGCTCAATTTGCCTGTCAGTGCAGCCGTAAATTACCTGCCTATCGCCTAACTCAGGCATCTAGTGCGGCATTTGTAACAGTCTGTAACTTTTACCAAACATTCATTCGGAGAGCCGCGTATTTCGGGCTCTTGCGAGGATCGAAGCCCAGCAAAGCTATTGCTTTTTGAGCCAAAAACTAATAGCCTCGACGGTAGCTATAATTGTGGTAAGTAAGCATGCAAATTGTAAGGGTTTAGCATGTATTCAAATACAACAAAAAACGGAGCAATGTCGGTGAATTCTAAACTAACACGCAGACGTTTTATCAAGGGAGTTATCTTCTCGGGTGCCGCTGCAACAACTGGCACGGGAATGTACCTCGCAGCGAACGCTCAATCCGGGCAATCTGCTGCCGAACGCTTGGTAACACTCAACATTAACGGTCGCAATCGACCCGTTGACGTACTTCCATCGGAAACTCTAGCCTACACGCTACGCTACAAGCTCGATATGACCGGCACCAAGATCGGTTGTAACCGCGGCGAGTGCGGCGCCTGTACTGTGTTAATCGAGGGTGTCCCCAATTACTCATGTTCAGTGCTAACGCACAATGTGAAAGGCAAGGCTGTAATCTCCATCGAAGGCGTAAAGGCCGCCGATGGCACATTGCACGCTGTGCAGCAGGCATTCATTGCAGAGAACTCTCCCCAGTGTGGTTTTTGCACGCCGGGACAGGTTATGTCGGCAGTGGCCTTGCTCAATAGCAACCCGCGCCCGACCAGGTCTGAAGCCATCGCCGCCATGTCAGGAAATCTCTGTCGCTGCGGAGCCTATGAACATTATCTTAATGGCGTGATGCGCGCCTCGGGGCAACTAGCATGAGCACTCATATAGGTAAAGATTTTATACCACCAGACGTACCCGGAAAGGTAACTGGTGAGATCAAGTATGCCGAAGACTACAAGCGTGAAGGTATGGTCTTCGCCCGTTTGCTAACCAGCCCAATGCCTAGCGGCCGCGTAGTAAACATTGACGCATCCGAAGCACTGCGAATGGATGGCGTGGTTGGTGTTTTCACCGCGGACGATCTACCGCCAGTGCCACCACCCGGAAATCCGGCACTAGCCTCGGAATACGTAACCTACGTCGGCCAGCCAATTCTGGCTGTCGCTGCTATTAGTGAAGAAATCGCTGAATCTGCTATCGACAAGATCCGTATTGATTTCGAGCGACGCGACTTCGTAGTTGACCCAATTGAGAGTCTCAGCCCGGGTGGCAGCAATGCCTACCCAGAGGGTAATGTACTGGTCAGGACTCAGGAAGAAGGTCCCGAAGGCGCACCTATCGTTGGCGCCGAGATACGCGACATTAAGTGGCCACAGTCAGCTATCGATGCTATCAAGTCTGGCAAAGAGCCAGTTGGCGGAGAGTTCACTACCGAGTGGGCCTTCGGCGATCTTGATGCAGGCTTTGCTGACGCGGCTGCAATCATCGAAGAGCCGTTTGTCACCATAGGTTATCCCCACCACTCTCTCGAAGCTCGAACAGGCATGGCCTATTGGGAAAATGGCAAATGCTATTTCCACGGTTCGTCTCAGAGCCAGAGTGCTAACAACGCAGGTCTAGCCAGAATGTTGGGCATAGATCTAGCAGATCTGGTATTTATCAATGAAGCCACTGGCGGCGGATTTGGTTCCAAGATCGGTCCTTACCCGTTCATGGCTATTACCGGTAATTTCGCCCGCGTTCTTAACCGTCCTGTGCAGCTGCGTATTACTCGCGAGCAAGAGTTCTATATCGGTTCGGCACGCTCCGGCATGCAAGGCTGGATCAAAGTCGGCGTTAAGGCAGATGGTAAAGTTTCTGCAGTCGATCTGGTTATCGTGAATGATGGCGGCGCCACCGGCGGTGGTAGCGGCAATTCATCGGCACAGCATGTCACCGTAGCCTATCAACCCGAGAGCATGCGTTATCGTGGCATCTCCGTTTATACCAATACGACTCCTCGTGGTGCCCAGCGTGGTCCAGGTCAGAACGAAATGGCGGCGGTGCTCGCGCCAATGACTGACAAGGCTGCAGCGGCGATCAACATGGACAGAGTCGCATTCCGAACCCGCAACGTCCTAGACAGCGATGGTTTTCAGGGCGGCAGTCAGGGGCCCGTGACCAGTGCCTTCGTTCGTGAAGCACTTGCACAAGGCGCGCGCACTTTCGGTTGGGACGAGAAACTCGCACAGCCTAAGGTAAATGGCAGCAAGGTTCGTGGCGTTGGTGTCGGTATCGGTTATCACGGTGCGGGCGGCAGAGGCTATGACGGACTTCTGCGTATCGCTCCGGACGGAAGATTATTCATCCACAGCGGCGTCGGCAATCTAGGCACTTATTCCTACGCCGGCACTTGTCGTGCGGCCGCCGAGGCCCTGCAGGTCCCTTGGGAGCGCTGCGAGATTGTGAATGGCCGATCTGACAAACATTTACCACACAGTTCTGGACAGGGTGGATCAAACACTATCTTCACCCATACACGATCTAACTGGGTAGCGGCTCAGGACGCGATCGCCAAACTTAAGGAAATCGCGGCTGCAGATCTCGGTGGATCGGCTGATGATTACGTGATTGGCGACGAGCGCGTTTACCAGAGCGCCGACTCCAGTATCGGATTAACCTATGCCCAAGCGGCACAGCGTGCTATGGAGTTGGGTGGAAAGTTTAGCGGCCAGGAATACCCTGACGATATCAACCCACTGACGCAACTTGCCGTCCAAGGCCTTGCCGGCACCGGTTTGATCGGTGTCGCTAAGGACAACATCCCTGGTCAGGGTCAACCTCCAGGCGTAGTTGTCGGTTTCTGCGAGATTGAAATGGACAAGGACACTGGCAAATTCGAGATTTTAGATTACACGGCGATCGCAGATTGTGGCACCGTTGTGCATCCGAAAAACTTCGACAATGCCATGCGCGGTGGAGCAGTTTGGGGTGTAGGTATGACTGCCTTGGAGCGTCACGTCTACGATCCACAGAATGGCCTGCCTGCCAACACTGGTCTATACCAGAACAAGCCACCTACGTATAAAGATGTAAATCTGAATACCAAGATGGGCGGCGTGAATATCCCTGATCCTCAAAATCCTACTGGAGGACGAGGCATTGGCGAGCCAACTCAGGGCGCATCTGCAGCTGCGTTGGCAAGCGCCATATCCGATGCACTGGACGGTCATCTGTTTAATACAGCGCCGACCACGACGGATATGATCATTAATCACTTGGCTGGTAATTCCTACAGCACCAAGTCCCTTAAAACTAACACTTTCTAGAGGTTCTCTATGCCATCTCATGACGTAATGCCTAATATGGAACTGTACCAGCCGGTACAGGTAGAAGATGCCCTAGCTATAGCCGATCGGCTCGCCGAAAGAGGCTGGTTAGTTGGGGGCGGCCAGGACACTTATGGCTGGTTAAAAGACCGAGCGAAAGAAACCGATGCAATGATCGACCTGAGTGCCATTGAATCACTCAGGGGCGTTCGCGAAACTGCGGACGGCATCGAAATCGGTGCTCTGACAACGCTTACAGAGGTTGCCAATAACAGCGTGATTCAGGATAAGTTCTCTCTGCTGTCACAGGCTGCTGGTGTAGTAGCCAGCCCACAGATACGCAACATCGGAACCTTGGGTGGTAACGTCTCGCAAGACGTGCGCTGCTGGTACTACCGTCGCGGTCTGTCCTGCTATAGAGCTGGCGGCAACCTGTGTTATGCGGACACGCCTCAGGGCATGAACCGCGAACACTCTCTGTTCGAAACTAGTCGCTGTGTTGCTGCAAGCCCCTCCGACACTGCTCCTGCCTTGGTTGCTCTCGATGCAACTATGGTAATTCGCAGCGTAGATGGCGAACGCACGCTTGCCGCGGAAGATTACTTCGTAGGCCCTGCCAACGATATCGAGAGCACTACGGCGCTGCGCACAGGTGAAATTCTTACCACGGTAAGAATTCCAAACACCTGGGCCAATGCTACGTTCTACTTCGAAAAAGTGGCAGACAGAAACGTCTGGGACTTCTCCCTCGTTAATGTTGCGGCTGCGTTCAAAGTGAGTGGCGGCAATGTAGAGGATTCCCGCATAGTCTGTGGGGCCGTGCAGTGTACTCCACGTCGTGTAAGCAACGTTGAAAATGCTATTCGAGGTCAGGCTAAGAATGCAGCTACTGCAGAGTCTGTCGCCGCGATGGCAACCGATGGTGCGCGCGCACTCGCACACAATGGCTTTAAGATTCCATTAATGCAAAATCTGGTAAAGCGCGCTATTAGCGCTTAATCGGAAAGCCGCAAGGCATCCGGAAAAAGGGATAGCTTGCTATCCCTTTTTTATGCCCTTAATAAAGTTTCACTTTACTGATAGCCTGCCTTTTAAAAGCTAATATCTGCTTCAATCCTGTCTGTTTTCTGATAATGTTTACCTTCTATGAAAACCTTTCCTACATTCCTTCGCGCTGTACTCTCTTCCCTTCTTTGTGCACAAGCACCGGCGGCAGAAAACGTTACCTTTGCTGACGTATTGGCAATTCCAACTACACAGGCCACTGAAAGCGTCAGTTATGGGCCCGATCAATTTCAATTTGGGCAACTCTGGCTACCAGCAAACTCCCCTGCTCGCGCAACTCTGGTTTTGATTCACGGGGGCTGCTGGCTCAACCAGTTTGATATCTTCTATACCGCCGGCCTGAGTTCGGCGCTGGCGGATGCAGGTTTCGCGGTCTGGTCACTGGAATACCGCCGGGTCGGTGATGAAGGCGGAGGCTGGCCAGGAACCTTCGAAGATATCATTGCCGGCATCAATAGCTTGAACCGCATCGATTCTGTAGATACGGAGAATCTTGCGATCCTAGGGCACTCCGCCGGCGGCCATCTCGCCTTACTTGCCGGCGCCAAGGAAGATCTGCTGGCGGTGCAACCCGATTTGATCGTCGGTCTAGCTGCTATTTCCGACGTAGTGACCTACGCATCGGGTGAGAGTTCCTGTGAGAGAGCGGCAGCCTCATTTATGGGCGGCGAACTCGACGAACACGCCGCCGCCTACTTCGACGCCAATCCAGCTAATCACGGCCTGCATGCAAACACCGTGCTCATGCAGGGCGATATAGACGAGATAGTGCCCCTGGCACAATCTACATCGCCCGGAGCGAGGACTATTATTAGCACTGGAGCGGGTCATTTCGACTGGGCGCACCCCGAGACCCTTGCTTATCGCCGACTTCTAGAATTGCTAGATGAACACTTCTAGCCCATCGCTACAGCAAATACGAACACTTGATCAATCGGATCCGCTTGCAGCCAAACGCGACGAGTTTGTACTCCCCAGCAATACCATCTATCTAAATGGAAATTCACTTGGCCCACTGACCCGAGGCGCACAGCGACGTGGCCATGAGGTCATAGAGCAACAATGGGGCAAGGACCTCATAGCGAGCTGGAATCAACACGCCTGGATCGACCTGCCTTTCACCAGCGCGCAGAAGGTAGCACCTCTGCTCGGTGCCGATGCGAGCCAATTGGTCTGTTGCGATTCAGTCTCAATCAATCTACTAAAACTTCTATCCACCTGCCTGCAACTGCAGAGACCTCGCACTATTATCTTGTCCCAAGAGGACAATTTCCCTACGGATTTGTATGTGGCGCAGGGACTGCAATCGATGTTGGGGCCAGGACTGTGCCAATTGAAGACCGTTGCAGCCGATGAACTTATTGGCGCACTGGATGAAAATATAGCGGTTCTATTTCTAACAGAGGTGAATTTTCGCAACGGCGATAGACATGACATACAGCAACTTACAGCACTAGCCCAGAATAAGGGAATACTGGTCATCTGGGATCTATCTCATAGCACAGGTGTGCTGCCCCTGCACTTAGACGATTGGGCTGTGGATTTCGCGGTGGGTTGTGGCTACAAGTATCTGAACGGAGGCCCCGGAGCGCCTGCTTTCATCTACGCCAACAAGCGACATCATGAGAGGATAGAACAGCCTATTCAGGGCTGGATGGGTCACAAAGATCCGTTTGCTTTCGACCCAAGCTATAAAAAAGGCTTAGGAGTGGCCCAGTTTCTAACAGGCACCCCTGCTATCGTTTCTCTGGCAATATTAGATAGCGCGCTAGATGTTTTCAGCGACATAGAAATTACTACCATTTATGGGAAGGCGACCGCCCTATCAGAACTGTTTCTAGGACTGATAAAGGATGCTGACGTCTTACAGGAGCTAAAGCTGGAATCCAGCGCAGATCCATCATTGCGGGGTGCACAGCTTGCCTTTTCCCACAGCGACGCCTACGGCATTTGCCGCGCACTGAACGAAGCAGGTGTTGTGGTAGATTTCCGCAGCCCAGATATCATTCGCTTCGGGTTTTCACCCCTATTCCTGCGCTTCGAAGACATCTGGCTAGCTACACAGATGCTAATGAAAACCTTAGAGGATAAAACCTACCTCGCAGAAAAATATTCTCGCAAGCTCAAGGTCACCTGAGACAGGCCCAAGCACCCAAATTCTAGAGTAAATAGTTTCCAATAAAATACGAGCTAGCCATGATAACTACGTAACAAACGATAATAACGCCCACTACTGGTAGTAATTTATCGTGCCGATCTT
>CAJQHM010000018.1 GCA_905478195.1 uncultured Pseudomonadales bacterium | reverse complement strand
GTTTTTAAAGGGTTTAAAGGTCTTACTGGACTCTGTAAAACCGTAAAGTGGTGCGGATGGGGAGACTTGAACTCCCACACCTTTCGATACTAGAACCTAAATCTAGCGCGTCTACCAATTCCGCCACATCCGCATCTATCGTAAAGCCTATTGGCCTTTGAAGCGCGCGTATTATACCTGAACGAGCGCCCTTGCCAAGATCAATGATGACTGACTATTAATTCACCAAATTCTAACGTTATACTGGCAGGCTTCAATATTTGACTATTTAGCTGGCAGACCAGCCCCAACATCAGGAAATCGCCATGTCACACTTAGATACTTCAATCAGCGATGGTATCGCTACACTAACAATGAATCGTCCAGAGGCCCGAAACGCACTCAGCATGGATATGCGCACGCAGCTTTGTGAAAGCCTGCACGATATCGAGAGAGATAAGTCAGTGCGCTGCGTGGTTTTAACCGGTGCTGGAGATCATTTTATGGCCGGCGGCGACGTAAAGGGGATGGGAGAGTCCATCAAGAAGTCATCAGAGGAAATTAGCAAGGAATTCATGCTGCGCATACATGACCTGCATCCAATAATGTTTGCGATGCGTAGAATGCGCAAACCTATTATCGCCAGTTGCCGGGGCGCCGCTGCGGGCGCCGGTGTCAGCATGGCGCTAGCCTGCGACCTAGTCATCGCCTCCGAGGACGCCTTCTTCACATTGGCCTATTGCAAGATAGGTACAAGCCCCGATGGTTCCTCTTCTTTTCACTTACCTCGCGCTGTTGGTATCAAGAAAGCGATGGAAATCGCCCTGCTAGGCGATCGCTTCGATGCGCAAACCGCCAAAGACATAGGCATGATTAATTTCGTCGTCAACAATGATGCACTGGCCAGCGAAACCCATAAACTGGCTAGCAGGCTGGCAAGCGGTCCTACCCATGTCTATGGCAACACCAAAGCCCTTTTCTACCGGTCTCTGGAGAGCGAATTCGAATCTCAACTGCAGGCGGAGGCAGAATATTTCTCAGACTGTGCCTCGAGAGCGGACTTCAAGGAAGGCGTGACCGCATTTATAGAAAAACGCGAGCCAAATTTTACGGGAGAGTGAGGCTAAATTTGTTACTGAACCCCAGCGGAGATCTGTAGAGCCTCGAGGTTTTCTTGCAGCCGGAACAGGCTTTCGTTGATCTGTAAACGGTGGGCATTCACGGACTCCATGGATTCCTCCATATATTCCAGCCGACCCACCAGGCCCAGTACCGTGCTGTCACCGCTATTGAGCGCCTGCCGTATTGACGACAGATCGCCTCGCATCGCGTCCAGCTCCTGCACCGATACGTTGAGACCACTGATCGACTCCGTCAGCGTCGCCACATCGTTGTTCAGCGCGTTTATCTTGGTCTCTGCCGCCATGACTGCCTGGCTGCCTGCGGCTATCTGCTGACTATTCGCCGCAACGGTCTCATCCTGCCCCTCATTTACCAGGCCCAGTTTCGCGATCTCAGACTGCACGTCTTCTAGCGAGCCGTTGATAACCCGGCGCGCAGCCCAGAGTTTGTCGATTTCAGAGAAGTTGAAATCCATTCTATCGATCATATTTAGCATGGATTCTTCGGTAGAATCCCCAGCGAGGGATAGACGTCTCTCAAGGTCCGCAATGCGCAGTTCCGCCTGGCTCATCTCGTCCAGGTACATACCATAGCCTGTATAAGCTGCATAGCCAGCACCCGCCATTGTGAAGACGATGAGAGTCAGCATAATACGCACAGGCCAGGTACTCACCTTGACCTTCTCGGCATAGTAGCCAGGGCGCACGATATCCTGCCCCTGAGAACGCTTATTGCTCAGATGGGTATCTACATCATCCCTATCCGGAACAATTGGAGGTATTTTGCCTATCTCGTGGTTATCTCTCATAGTCGCTCATTATCCTAGAAATTACCGACGCATTCCATCCCGCAATCACCTGATAGCTAAGTAATATAGCCGATGGTAGACTGCGAATTGCATACCTACAGAGCGTTTCGAGCCCCTGGCATCCGCCAGTAGCTGACTGGGGGTATAACAATAATTAGATTAACGAGCCTTGGAGCCCCGCTATGGAATTAGAAAACCTACTATCTTATCTGTTTCGCTGGATTCACTTTTTTGCTGGAGTGACCTGGATAGGCATTCTCTACTACTTCAATTTCGTGCAGACCGAATTCTTTAAGGAAGCCGATGCAGCCACGAAATCTAACGCCATCTCCAAGCTGGTCCCCAGGGCCCTATGGTGGTTTCGCTATGGTGCGCTACTCACCTTCTTGTCAGGCTTAGCGCTAGCGGGCTTCCTGGGCGCTGCTGTAAATTTCTACATTATGATTGGCATGCTGATGGGCACGCTGATGTTCCTCAATGTTTGGCTAATCATTTGGCCGGCACAACAGATTGTTATTGCCTCAACCGACGCCGTCATTGCTGGTGGTGAAGCCGATCCTGCGGCCGCTGGAGCCCTCGCGAAAGCCGGCCTAGCCTCACGAACAAATACGCTGTTCTCACTGCCAATGCTGTTCTTCATGGGTGCGTCCGCCCATCTAAGCGGAGCAGGGCGCCTGCCGATGTCGATGGAAGATGGCGTCAGCAGCATTGCTCAGATCCTCTGCCTCGTCATCATTATTGGCCTCGAGTTCAATGCAATAAAGGGAAAGCAGGGTCCAATGACAAGCGTAGTGGGTGTCATACACTGCGGTATCGCTCTTACCGCCGTATTGCTACTCATTATGCAGCTCCTCTAACCGGGACAACAGAAAGATAAAAGTCTGCACGCACCGAATGCCTAACCCGATTCGGTGCGTGCAGACTTTCAATTAGCACTCGATTTAGCCTCAGAAATTTCTCCCCAGTTCTACTTCTATCACTTTCCTGAACTAATTTTCTGCTAGAATAGTTCCCTCGTTGCACTGCAGGACACTCCCTTTATTGCTGAATAAAACTCAGAGAGCGAGCGAGTCTTCGCCTTGCATTTGTAAATCAAAAATGGATTGAGGAAATTATGAATCTAGAATTACCTGAGCTTCCTTTTGCAAAAGAAGCGTTAGAACCACATATGTCTGCCAACACATTAGACTTTCATCACGGCAAACATCACAACGCTTATGTAGTAAAAGGCAATGAACTACTGGCCGCTGCGAACACCACCGCTGACAGCCTGGAAGAACTGGTAACAGAAACTGCTAAAGCAGGCGGAGCATTGTTCAACAATGTGGGACAACACTACAACCATAGCTTCTTCTGGAATAGCCTAAGCGCATCCGGTGGCGGTGCTCCAACTGGAGACATTGCAGCCAAAATAGATGAGGCATTCGGCAGCTATGAGAACTTCAAGTCTGAATTTGTTGCAGGCGGCGTTGGCCAATTTGGCAGCGGCTGGGTCTGGTTAGTCAGCGATGGCGGCACGCTTAAGATCGCCAAATCTGCCAACGCAGAGACCCCGCTAACCGATGGCATGACTCCTATTCTCGTCTGTGACGTATGGGAACACGCCTACTATCTAGACTTTCAAAACCGACGACCAGACTTTCTAGGTTCTTTCCTTGACAACCTAGTCAACTGGGAATTCGCCAACAAAAACCTAGCGAACGCATAACAAACAGTTATACCCAGAAAGCAAAAAGGCAGAACCTTTCGGTTCTGCCTTTTTTATAGATCAAAATTACGATCTACCAGTCTTTAAAATCGATCGTTGGGGCGAGGATTGAGCCTCCCTGGCGAGGCGTCTTAGGAATCCGAAGCGCAGTGTATAGACCATACATGAGCATCGGAAG
>CAJQHM010000017.1 GCA_905478195.1 uncultured Pseudomonadales bacterium | reverse complement strand
TCAGCTACCAGTTTGTCATAGCCTTCATCGTCCAGGTGCGTAACGGCGATCCAGGCGTGAGTCATCTCATCGCCGGTGCGGCTCCCACCCACAACCCACATATCAGGGTCCGGATTGTTGGGGTTGTTCGCTGTGTTGTCATACCACTGTTTCAGCACCAGAACTGCGCCTGCTGGTAACAGAGGCGCTACGTCGGGTTCGTAGATATGATTGTGATGCCAGGTAGCGCTCCATCTGGAGATTTGGCTGACCGGCACAGTGCGGCCGGTTTCCGGATAGAAAACCTCCAGCGAGGCGGCATTCATGCGAAGGTGACCGTGGGGCTGGAAACTATCGATACGCACCGGGTGGTCAAAGGTATGGAAGCCCTGGGTCATTTGATAGCCGTTGGGTGGAATCACAAGATCGCCCTGTTGCTCGATCCGATAGTTCGTCAGATCCTGCCGGTAGACGCCTTCCTGTTCACCGAAACCTTCGTCGTGGAACCACAGGCCGATTTCAACCACGATGTCCTCAATCATTTCGCCCCGAGCAGTCGCACCGACGCCACCTGGGAAATTATGAATATTCCATTGAACCTGCGCGCCGTCAGGCAGGGTCCTACAGACATCGTCAGGAACTTTCTCGCCCCATTTGCCCATGGCATATTCGGTGAGCATTCCATTTCGGCGGAGCTCGCCGTATTCATCTTCGACAAAGATAATTGAATTTGCGTGATGCACTACCGCCGCCGCATCGCCGCGAGGCTTCACCTGTACTGCCTTGATGCAGCGCTTTGCAACTGCCGCAGTCAATCTGGGGTCAACAATCTCTCTTACCCACAGGTCATTGCCGTTGGCTGGGACATCATAAGAGGATGAAGGCACGATAAGGTCCGGCGCGCCAAGTTCGGCTTCGAAGTTCCATTGGCTTGGCGTTTTCACCTGGGCAACAGGTGCAGTTGTGTCAATATCACCACGAGGGGAGCCAGCATTCACCCAGGCCACGATGGTATCTATATCATCCTGCTCCATACGCCAGTCGCCGACCAGGTCCTGAATTCCAATGCCGTGATCGTAGGCATAGGGGGGCATTTCACGATTGGCGACCTTTAGCTGAATCAGCGGCGCCCAGGGGCGCACCTGTTCGAAATTGGTAAGTTGCATAGGGCCGATGCCGCCTTCCTGATGGCATACCACGCAATTGTCATTGATGATTTGCGCCACGTTCTCGTTGTAAGTGACTGACTCTTGGGCGAATACGCCCTGAAGCCCAGACAGCGCGGCAACAGCGACCAGTAATCTGCTAAGTTTCATTTGAATTACCTCTCCAATGTAATTGTGGCTGATCTCAGTTTACAGTTGCCTAGCATAACCCATTTTTAGCTAGTTTCGGCAAGACAAGTCCGGGACTTGTCGACACAATAGTGTTCACAATACTGGATAATTCACGGCTTCTGAGATAGTTTTTCGATTCCATTACCACGATGCCAACTCATGCAGACAACAAAAATACTCGCTCTACTCTCGGTATCGCTATTCATCGCAGGTGCCGGGATACACATCCACGCCCAAACCTCATCGGCGCCCGAAACAGCCCACGGCGTGCGCAATGACCTGCCTCAACCCTACGAGACAAGGCGGAATTGGGGCGAATTACCAGAAGGGTCAGAATGGGCTGCAGTGACTGCCGTAGAGCCTTCCCCTGACGGTCAATTCATCTATGTCATACACCGCTGCGCTGACAACTCCTGTGAGGGTCGCAGCGAAGCTCCAATTCTGAAATATGACTATGACGGCAATTTGCTGGATTCTTTTGGCGCAAGGCTGTTTGTTTTTCCCCATGGTGCCACTGTGGACTATGAGGGTAATCTTTGGGTCACCGACGCGCGCAGCAACGGTAGCATTGGCCATCAGGTTTTCAAGTTCAGCTCCGACGGTGAGGTTTTGATGACAATCGGGCAACGAGGACAAGGCGGATCAACGCCGGGGCTACTCTTCAACCCGAATGACGTTGTTGTTGACCCTAACGACGGCGACATCTTTATAGCGGAAAGCCATCGAGGCGGTAGAAATAATCGAATTGTGCATTATTCGTCTGAGGGAAGATTCATTAAGCAATGGGGAAGCGAAGGCTCAGGGCAAGGTGAACTCAGCGAACCCCATACCATAGCGATGGATTCCGGCGGACGCTTGTTCGTTGGTGATAGAAACAACAATCGCATTCAGATTTTTAGTCAGGACGGGGGTTTTATAGACGAATGGAGACAGTTCGGCCGCCCCAGCGGTATCTTCATTACTCCTGATGACACGATTTATGTAGCCGACTCGGAATCCGGACCCGATACCGGCGCGGGTGAATTAATGGGAATAAGAAAGGGTATTCGCATCGGCTCAGCCGTTGACGGCACAGTGACTGCGTTCATCGAAGACATGGAACCCCTGCGGGACGACCATTCAGGCGCCGAAGGTGTTGGTGTGGATGCCAATGGAAATGTTTACGGTGCGGTGGTCAGACGACAGATGTTAGAACGACATGTGCTGCGATGAAATTCAGATCTAGTTTCTGACACCTATTTCTCAATCACCGCCCGATTTTTTTGTTCTTATTTTTATTGTGAAGAAGGCATTCGGCCCTCAAATGCGAAGAATGATAGAACTACTTTGGTTATTCTATTTCCAATGAATGGTAAATTAGTAAGTTACGAGAGAGTATTGCAAGCAATAACACACATCAACTCAATCCCTTTTAAATTTCACTATTACGGTGTTCCTAGATGAAAACAAAGAAAGCACTCACCCTACTGCTGTATTCATTGGCTGTCGTGTTCTCGGCTGCACAGGCGGCAGAACCCGCCCGCGTTACTGCCACCCGTCTTGGCGATGGCCCTATCATCACCCCGGAGATGGATGCGCGAATGGGCGGCAACATCCAGGGGCCCTCGTTGATCAAGGTGCCTGAATGGGTGGAGAATCCGCTGGGCAACTACTACCTGTATTTTGCCGATCACCGCGGCACCTATATTCGCATGGCCTATGCCGATGAAGTTACTGGCCCGTGGACTGTGTATTCACCAGGCTCCCTAAAACTCGAAGACTCATTTTTCCCCACTACCTGCCCGCCCTGTTCACTTGCGCCAGGACGCACGGCGCCGCTGTATGCACACATCGCCTCACCCGACGTGCACGTACGCGAAGATCTTCAGCAAATTGTGATGTACTACCATGGCCGGGGTGAAGGCCGTCAACTCACACGTGCAGCTGTGTCTAAAGACGGTATTCATTTCGAAGGCAGAGAAGACGAGTTAGGGCCACACTACTTTCGCGTGATTAAACACGATGATTACTTCTATGCCATGAGCATGCCTGGATTACTTCTTCGCTCGAATGATGGCTTATCGAAATTTGAAGCTGGGCCTCGGTTTTTCAATGCCGACATGCGCCACTCGGCCCTGTTGATCCGTGACAATCACCTCTATGTGTTTTACTCCCAGGCTGGAGAACAACCGGAAAGAATTCTACTTTCCACCATTGAGTTAACCGACAATTGGCTGGAGTGGACGGCGACCGAACCGGTAGAGGTGCTGCGCCCCGAATTCGACTACGAGGGCGCCGACCTGCCAAACGAACCCTCCAGAAGAGGTTATATCGATGTGCGGGTCAACCAGCTTCGTGACCCGACCATCTATCAGGAAGAGGATAAAACTTATTTGCTTTATTCAGTTGCGGGTGAGAGCGGCATCGCCATCAGTGAAATTAGTTTCACTGATTAACAACTGCTGCTAACTACAATAATTTCTTAACCGTTGCTTTCTACTCATCGATCAGAAAAATGGCAACAATAAAAATGGAGACTCCATGAACTTTCGCCACCACCTTTCGACTCTGCTTACGCTGGTGTTGCTGTGTTTTCCCTTCATAAACACTTACGCGCAAACCACACTATCACCCACAGATCATTGTCGGAATTTTTCGGCGGATGCGATCGTCAGCTTTGCCGATCAAGACCTGGCCGAAGTGGTGAACGATGCCCTGGGATTGGATTCGCAGGCACCACTGACCTGTGGGCAGGCAGCCGAATTAGAGCAACTTATTGTAGGCACTACGATTGAGCGCGTAGTTTACGGTGGCACCTTGCGACCCTCTCCAGAAAAACCTTTCGAGAGCCTGGAGGGCATACAGAATCTTACAGGCTTAACCAGACTCAACCTAATCAATCGCCTCATTACCGACATAAGCCCAATCCGCAGCTTGACCAATCTCGTAAATTTGAACTTACATACCAATTGGTTCAATGATCTTAGCCCTGTAAGTGGATTGACCAATCTCGAACAGCTTGTCGTTAGTGAAAACCCAATCTTCGACATAAGCCCGCTGGCGGGGCTCACCAAGCTGAGACGACTCCATGTCCATGGCCTGTACCCCCATCAACTTCAGCATTATCTCGACATGGATGACGGGCGCGATCCCAACGTAGTGTTCAATGGCATTACTGACATCAGCGCACTTGCAGGGCTGACCGAAATGCGCCTGCTGCGCATTCACCTCAACGCCATATCCGATATTGGCCCTCTAGCCAATCTCACCAAACTCACTCATCTGCGAATCTACAATAGTGAAATTAAAGACATCAGTGCACTAGCGAACATGAATGAACTGACCTTACTGTGGGCCAATAACAACCAGATAGAAGACATAAGTGCACTACGTGGTAAGCCGGCCTTGGTGCAACTTAGCCTGAATGACAACGCCATCTCCGACGTTAGCGCCCTGCAAGACTCGATCAACTTGCGGTATCTGTTTCTCAGTAATAACAACATTGAAGACATCGCGCCGCTGAGAAGACTCCACGCACTGCAAGTCCTGCGTCTAGAAAATAACGACATTACCGATGTGAGTGCGCTAGCCGGGCTCAATCGGCTTGAAGAATTGAGCCTGGCCCAGAACTGGTCTCTGTATAATGTGCAACCACTGCTACTGAATGAGGGTATCGGTGAGGGCGACGAACTCGACCTGCGCTTTACCTATGTGCCCTGCTCCGACATGGACGCTTTTGCCAACTTGGGAGTCAATCTACTCAGAGTCACTTCGATAAATGGTTCGGCCTGTGATGGCAGAAGACTGGAAGACGACCAGAACTTCTGAACAGATGAACGCTTTGCTACAGGCCTGGAAACTGACCAACCGCTGCATTAAATGGTGGGGTATTTTTCTTGCCTGTCTATTATTCATTGCCGCCGTAGCAATGATGTTTGGCGCATTGACCCTCGAAGTGAATCTCGATCTTATTATTGTCGATAATCTAACAAACCCGATGGTGGCCTTGCTATTTTTCGCATCGATCTTGCTTGTTGCTGCTTATCCAATCTTTTTTGCTCTCGCTCTGCCAATTGTGTTCTTACTAAGATTTAGAACCAACAGGAGCACAGAGGCAAATGACCACTAAAGAGACACGAGGCTGACTCGACTATTCGCTCGCGCATCTATGCGCCAGGACAGCGCCCACACCTCAAGCAATAACCCCACCATCTCGCAGCTCATCAATCTCTGCCGCGCTCAACTTCAAATCCTCTGTTAACACCTCATCGGTATGCTCTCCCAACTTCGCTACCCAGCTGGAAGGAGTATTATCAGAATGGCTAAATTTAGCTGGCATATTCTGAATAAGAAATTCACCCAGCTGATCATCGGATACAGATGTAAATGAATTTCTTTCCAGCACTTGCGGATGAGCAAACAGGTCCTCTACTTGCTGATAGATGCTGCAAGGAACACCGGCGAGATTCAGCGCCTCTTCACACTCGGCGGCCGTAAGTGCCTTAGACCAATGCTCGACCTCCATTGCCAGTTCTTTGTAGTTCGCCGTTCGCGGCCCTCGCACAAAGCGTGGGTCTGTTAGCAAATCAGGTCTGTTCAGCGCCTTGGACAAACTTTCCAGGTTCTTGTCGGAGACCGCGCAGACCATGACAAAACCATCCTTCACTTTTACCGGATGAAAGCGGCCTATCACCGCCGGTTCTTCCATCTGCGCCCCCTGAATATGCGCCGGAATCAGGCTCATCATGGATTCCATCATACTTACATCGATATATTCCCCGACCCCATGACGCTCTAAGCCCAACAGGGCGGTTTGGATAGCTGAGAAGGCATAAGTACCGGTCAGGATATCGGCAACCATAATATCCCAGCTGGGGGGACGAAGATTTTCATCTGACTGAGCCCTGGCTTGAACGCTGTCAAAACCACTGGCGGCATGGACAATAGGAGCGAAGGCGGCGCGGTTCACGTAGAGCCCTGACTGGCCAAAGCCGGAAATAGAGCAATAAACTAGCTTAGGGTTTTCTTTCTTGAGGCTTTCATAGTCCAGACCAAATTTGGCCATGATGCCAGGGCGAAAGTTTTCAATGACGATATCAGCGTCACTGATAAGCCGTTTTACCAGTATCTGGCCGGCCGTACTTTTAAGGTTAACGGCGATACTGCGTTTGCCCGCATTAAAGTGGCCGAACACGCGGCTTGTTCCATCCACACCTCGAATTAAATCACCAACACCGGGAGTTTCCACCTTGATTACCTCGGCGCCACAGTCCAATAAATAGCGGGAACAGAGCGGTCCTGCGAATACAGCAGAGAAGTCTATAACCTTATATCCTTCGAGAGGTTTCTTAGTGTTCATTAACAGCCTTGCCTGTAGTTGAAAGGAACATCACATTTAACAGTTAAAGTATTCGAGATTCAATCCTAGCAAGAAATGTTAGGAAATTAAGCTCACGACTTGGGCCTAGCATGAAGCATTCGCTATAAGAATGACAGTCAATAGCCCTCATTCAGCTTCACTTAATAGAGTGTCTATGTATCACATGCTGCGCGTGCCACTAGTCCATTTTGGGGAAGAAAAGCCTGATGAATGTTGATAGAATCGCAGCTTAACTTTCTCCTTGGGCAGCCATAATATGTCTAGTGCCTTGAACTCCCAGTTTTTCGATCTCGATGACTCCAGTGACGTACAGGAGTTCTATCATAGCAAGGGCTGGACCGACGGCTTCCCCATAGTTCCGCCAACTCCCGAAGCAGTTCAGGCTTGTCTGGATTGGGTGCTTATGCCTCCTAATGAGATCATCGGTATCGAGCCGGTGCGCGAGCGCGCCATCGATGCCGAGAAGCTCGCGATCAACGCCGTCATGGCGGGCTGTCTTCCGATGCATTTCCCCGCCGTGGTCTCCGCCTGGATGGCCATGCTAAAAGATGAGTTTCTACTGCACGGAACAACGGCCAGTACCGGCGGCTGCGCGATTCTGGTAATTTTGAATGGCCCCATTCGTCAGGAGATTGGCGCCCGCAGTGATTTCAATGTGTTGGGTAGCTCCGACCGCGCAACGTCCGTTATCGGCAGAGCCATCCGCCTCGCTCTTATTAATATCCTGCAAGTGAGTCCAGGCGCTATCGATAGATCCACCCTCGGCCACCCCGGAAAAATCAGCTACTGCATTGCCGAGGACGAGGAAAATAGCAACTGGCCTTCCCTGGCAGAGTCTCGGGACATACCGACGGATGCCTCGGCGGTCACTGTACTTGCGGCCTGTGCACCCAGACAGATCATGAATGAGTGGACCACTAAGCCAGAGGAAATACTGGACACCTATGCCGCAGAGATGCGCGCCAATATGCGCAACTACTCAATCTGGTCGGGAAATTATGTGGTAGTTATGCCTGCCCAACATCGAGAACACATGCGAGCGGCCGGTTGGGGGAGAAACGAAATAGCGAACTACCTGTTTGAGAAGGCTCGCATAAAGCGCTCGGAATGGTCCACCGTGGGCAAGGGTTCGGTAATTCGCGATAAAGGCGATACCGAATATTGCGCATTGCCCAGTCCAGACCACCTGCTACTGGTTGCCGCTGGCGGTCCGGCGGGCGGGTTCGGCGCCATAATTCCACCCTGGCTGGGAATGAAGAGCCAGGCGGTCACCGTAGCTATAGGCGCCTGCGTGGATTGCGAACCACCTGAATCGAGTAAATTAGAATAGTCTGACCTAGCTCAGCTATCAGTATTGATATCAATAAGGAAACGATCCTATGACGCTTCGTGTACTCAACCCTACTAGCGAGTCAACAGTAGTTGCCTCGCAGCCAGCACCTCGCTTACAGAGTCTTGAAGGAAAGACCGTCGGGCTTATCTCCAATGGTAAAGAGGGTACAGCAGGATTTTTTGCCCATGTGGACAGGCTGCTTCGCGAGCGCTACAGCGTGGCAGAGGTAATCCTGCGCACCAAGTCTAACTACAGCGCCCCGGCTGAAGATGAGATCATCGATGAGGCGAGAAATTGGGATCTGGCCATCACCGGCTTGGGCGACTGAGGCAGCTGCTCGTCGTGCAGTTTGCATGACGCAATTAGCAGCGAGCGAGTGGGCACACCAGCGGTTGGCGTGATGACCAGGAATTTCGTTAGTGCCGCCGATCTCATGGCGAAGGTCTTAGGCATGCCTGGCTATGCTTACGCTATTATTGACCATCCGGTTAGCAGCGCCACCGACAAGGAGTTAGAGGCTAGAGCCTTACAAACCATGGCGGCCATCGACACGCAGATTCTCCTCTAGACAGCAAGCAAGGCGAAAGAAATTGCTGCGGAGCAACAATAGACATCTGATACGTAAGAAAAAAATGAAAAGAAATGGAAATTCCTGTAACTGACAGCAACTACAAGACGCTCAACTATTCAGTCGCATCCGGTATGGCGCGCATAGAACTGGATAAGCCGCCGCTCAATCTAATCGATGAAGAATCTGCTCTGGAGTATCACAGCGCATTGCGAGCCGCCGATGCCGATGAGAATGCGAAGGTTCTAATTCTCAGCGGAGCCGGCAAAGGCCTTTCTGCCGGTGTCGATCTAAAATATTTAATGCAATTCGAAAGTGCCGACATGGAACAGTTTCTGCGATTATTTTACGTGGAGACGCTGAGGATAGTGCGCGGCCTATCCATGCCGGTCATTGCGGCGGTGCATGGTTACGTTAGAGAAGGCGCCTGCACACTAGCCTTTGCCTGCGACATGGTTATCGCCGCGGACGATGCCGACTTTGGCTACCCGGGCGTACCCAATCTAGCCGGGCCGCCCGGCATGCACGTCTGGTTCCTACAGCGACTGATAGGGAGAATGCGCGCTGCGGAGCTTATCTTCACAGGGGAGCCTATTAGCGCGAAGGAAGCCTATCAACTAGGCTTAATTACTCGTGTTGTGCCTTCTACAGAACTCACCAGTGCGACGGAAGAACTCGCATTGAAACTCTGCCAGATGTCGCCCCTGGCATTAAAACGCACTCGAGACCTTATGTACCAGATGGAAGACATGCCCTTCAAAGACGTTCCGGAGGCAGCATTACAGGCACTCTCCGCAGCCTTTGACAGCGAAGACGGCAAAGAGGCAAGGGCTGCGTTTATCGAAAAACGAAAGCCCAAATGGACGGGGCGCTAAAATAAGGAGAGCAATCGGGCCGAGCACTTCGATCAAGACTAATATTGCGGAATATTCCGCTGAAAAACCTGCCAGTAATACCATTTCGCAACGACTTGTTCGGTACCGTCTTCAGCTACAGTTGTAGTAATCGGATCTCTACCCAGAATTTCAGCAAGCTCGACAGGGTCGCTAACCAAAGCCGCGGTCATCTCATAGATCTTGCCGTTTATCTTTAGACGCACCCGTGGATCACGCTCAACGTTAGCCCACCACTGTTTGTAATCGGGAAATTCTCTTTCCAGCCTGGCATCTCTTGCACTGCCGCCTATGTAGAGTCTATCGCCGCGAGGGGTAGGCAGGATCGTTACCGAATAGGGTATGCCGTACCAGGTACGCGTCTCGAGCATGATGGTGTTGCCCCGCTGCGGATGACTGACGTCAGAGACCCAACTCCAGTCGGTAACAGGCTCGCGCACAACCTCTCCCGATAGCCAGAGCCCGGGTAAGGTCATCCGACCTCTTTGATTGTATTCCTCTGTGGTGTAATCCATGTATTCGGGGTCGAGCCCGGTTACGCGCAGAATTAGCAGAGCGCCAAGCAGAAGAGATCCAACGCCCAGCAGGCCCTTCCCGAGTTTTCCCATGACTTCTTGCCTCCCCTTGTATGCAGGAACTAATAGATAGGGCCAGAGTACAAATGCCGTAGTTCCTGACTAATTGGCTTTAAAAACCATAGCATACTTTTTTGCACACTCGAATCTAATGCTTTCCTGCAGATTGCAGTGATCTCAAGAAATGTAGCGAGGAAACTGACGACTTCCATCATCTATTCCTGCATAGATAGAGCCTATTGGCAAAGTCTTAGACTTACGCTTACGATTCCCACTCGCGTATATAAGTATCCAGAGTGTCAGAGAAGGCGCTGCTATTGCCATGTTACCTGTATTTTTTCGCGCCTTGTCAGCCAGACCCGTACCCTAAGAATTAAACAGCGCACTGCGCAAT
>CAJQHM010000016.1 GCA_905478195.1 uncultured Pseudomonadales bacterium | reverse complement strand
TGTTGGTATGTACCAGCAGGGATTTTTTCTATTAGAAAGATGTGTTTACCTACGAATTCTTAGCCTAAGTAGCTTGCAAATGTGCACAGTTCTAACGATAGATACATCCTCTGCTAAATGTTCAGTTTCCCTCAAGCTGGACGGGAAATTAACCGAACGATCTAGCGAAACGCAGCGGCAGTCTGCTCAGCGCGTATTGCCAATGATTCAGGAGCTACTGTCAGAAGCAGGGATAAGGCTCTCTGACATCGAACTGATCGCCGTTGTCGCCGGGCCAGGGTCTTTTACCGGTGTGCGCATAGGGATAGCGGTCGCGCAAGGACTGAGTTTGACTGCTAAACTGCCTGTCGTTGCGCTGTCCTCACTAGCCTTGCGAGCCATGCTTACCCTCTCGGACAAACAATGCCCTAAAGTACTCGTTTGCGAAGAGGCCAGAGAGGGGGAGGTCTATTTTGCGGCGTTCCAGCAATCGGACGGAGTCGGTGTTGAACTTATTGGTAGAGAGCAGGTTGCACTGATACCTAAATTGGATCCTCTGCCGCGAGAGCTGATTTCTGGTAATTGGCACCTAGCCGGCAATGGCTGGGCTAGAAGAACTGAAATTCTGCAACAACTAGAGAGCGAGGCTGTCGCAGAGTCTTACAATGCGCCACTAAGAAATGAGCTGATTGTGGAATTAGGGGTGCTGCGCTACAAATGCGGTGAGGCCGTTGCTGCAGCGCAGTTACGACCGAACTATGTGAAAGATGATTTAGTTTATACTTAGTCTGCGCGGCGCCTTTGGCCGTCCCCCCACAAAATAGGAAGAAGCATTGCAACTAGACTTCATTCAGGTAACGTTCTTGGCTGTGCTACAAGGTGCAACGGAATTCTTGCCTATTTCTTCTTCCGGCCATCTCATACTGCCCACGCTTCTCTTCTCATGGAAAGATCAGGGGCTCACCTTCGATGTTGCTGTGCATGTTGGAACACTATTCGCGGTATTGATCTACTTTAGAGACGATATACAGCGTCTGTTCGCGGCACTAATGCGAAGCATACTAAGGCGCGAGCATTCTGTGGATTCTAAGCTAGCCTGGATGCTACTTGCCGCTACGATACCGGCTGGCCTCGCTGGCTTACTGTTCAGTACGCAGGTAGAGCTCTATGGGCGCTCACTGCTATTGATCGGCATTACATCGATTGGCTTCGGTCTGCTGTTGCTGGTTTCAGATCGGCTTGGTCTTAAGCAGCGCTCGCTGGCCGATATGGATTGGAAGACCGCTATGCTAATTGGTTTCGCACAGGTGCTAGCCTTGGTGCCAGGCACCTCACGCTCGGGTGTGACGATGACAGCGGCGCTGTTTGCTGATCTAGACCGCGCCGCGGCCGCGCGCTTCTCTTTTCTGTTAGCGATACCAATCATCGCGGCGTCGGGTTTGCTAAGGGGCCTTGAGCTGTTTCAAGGCGGCAGCGATTCGGTTGAATGGCTTGTGCTGCTCTATGCAGTCCTTATTTCGTCTGCCGTGGCTTTCCTGTGCATACATTATTTTCTGCGGCTTATCGCCCGCGTTGGCTTCCTGCCATTCGTTATCTATCGAATATTCCTCGGCATTACGTTGATCATTATCGCGCTGTGAGAGTAGCAGTAGCCAAAAAAAGCCCTGAAGCGACTGGGAGTGAATCCAGGCTAGCTGCTAACTTGAAGCTGCCGATTATTGAAATTAACGATCCGGAAAGTGCTTGTGACTTCGATTATCTATTCTTCTTCGACGGCCCAAAACTCACACTGCTCGCTACCAATGCCGCGGCAGGTGGCGAGCTCTGTGTCGATTTTTCCGAAGCGAAATTGAATTACCGCGCAAAGAGTTCGATCAAGGATCAAAGCATTGCCAGGGCAATTGGTGTGAAAGGAGGTAAGAGACCCTCGGTGCTCGATGCGACGGCGGGGCTAGGTAAGGATGCGTTCCTTCTGGCCAGCTTCGGCTGTAGCGTAGCGTTATTAGAAAGGTCTGCCTTAATCCACGCGCTTCTCGAAGATGGCTTAGAGCGACGCGGCTACTACGGGGCTGAGACGGCGGAAATCCTGTCCAGGATGGACCTGGCTCGAGGTGAGTTCCTGGATTTCGAACCGGTATCGCCGCAGTTTGACGTGGTCTATCTCGATCCTATGTTTCCAGCGCGCCGCAAGAGCGCTAAGGTAAAAAAGGATATGGCTGCATTACAAAAGCTACTGGGGTATCAGTCAGACGGTTCCGAACTTCTGCAGCATGCGAAAAGACTGGCGACGAAGAGGGTGGTGGTGAAACGTGCCAAGACTTCTCCGCACCTTGGCACAGACGCGCCGGATATAGAATTTAAGGGAAGCAGCAGCCGCTACGACGTGTATCTCATCGCGAATCAGTCGCCCACATCGATGGGCTGAGCTAGGAGACTAGCCCCAGCAGTACGGATTGATAGACTTCTGCCAGGGCATCTAATTCGGTGACTGTGACTTTTTCATCGATCTGATGGATGGTCGCGTTACAGGGGCCGAGTTCAACGACCTCGGAGCCGGTTGGTGCGATAAACCTGCCATCTGAAGTTCCGCCTGCAGTCGAGCGGTGCGTATCCAGACCAGTATGTTGTTTAATGCCAGCCGCCACGGCCTCGATCAACTTTCCAGAATCGGTCAAGAACGGCTCGCCGGAGAGATTCCATTCTATTTTGTAGTCCAGTTCGGCGTTATCGAGAAGCGTTGTGACCCGAGACTGAATAGCAGCTGCATTCAATTCGGTAGAGAAGCGGAAGTTAAAATCGATTTCAATGTGTGCCGGTATCACGTTAGTGGCACCAGTCCCTGCGTTAATGTTCGAGATCTGAAAGCTGGTTGCGGGAAACGAGTCATTGCCCGTGTCCCATGTGCTATTCGTTAGTTCGGCCAGAGTGGGCAAGACCTTGTGAATAGGGTTGAGGGCAAGTTGCGGATAGGCGACGTGGCCTTGTATCCCTTGTACGCTAAGTTTTGCGCCCAGAGAGCCGCGGCGACCAATCTTGACCGTATCACCCAGCTTTTCACTGCTGCTAGGTTCCCCTACTAGGCAGTAGTCGATAGCGATGTTTCTGTTGGCGAGCTCTTTCATTACTCGCTGTGTGCCATTGATGGCAACGCCTTCCTCATCGCTGGTAATGAGAAAACCGATACGGCCGTTCAGCTGGGCCTCATCAAGGAAGCCCTCCACAGCGGTAACCATAGCAGCAAGGCTTCCCTTCATGTCGGCGGCGCCTCTGCCATGCAGGTAGCCGTCTGCAACTGTGGCGCTAAAGGGAGGATATTGCCACTGCTCCTGCGGCCCTGTAGGCACCACATCGGTATGGCCTGCAAACACAAACAGCGGACCGCTTTCCCCTAGGGTCGCCCAGAGATTTGTCACATCTTCATACTGCAGGGTCTCGATAGTGAAACCTAAGGCGGCCAGGCGCTGCGCTATTATCTGCTGACAGCCAGCGTCATCAGGAGTCTCTGAGGGACACTGTATAAGCTGCTGCGCGAGTTTGAGGGTTGGACTCATAGTATTTTCTTTTTCTGCTTAAGGTGGCATCTGCTCAGCGATTTCTTTAGTTATGGCTGTGTAAGTCGTCGTTGAGACTAATGGATGACTTCAGTGGAACGCATTCTACCGTGCCGGTAAGCGAATTGCGGCGGTAGAGCAAACCCTCCACACCCACCATCTCCTTCGCCTTAACAGTTTTCTGCAGAGCGCCATCGTGCGCTAGCACATTTAGCTTGGTGCCGGCGGTGAGATACAGACCCGCCTCGACCGTGCAGCCGTTCGCTAGAGGTATGCCAATACCGGCATTGGCACCTATGAGGCAATTCTCGCCTACGGAGATAATCTCGGTGCCACCTCCAGATAGAGTGCCCATCGTGCTGCAGCCACCGCCAAGATCGCTGTTAGCGCCGATCATGACACCTGCGGATATGCGCCCTTCAATCATCGCCGGGCCTTCGGTGCCCGCATTGAAATTCACGAAACCCTCATGCATGACTGTGGTACCGGCGCCCAGATAGGCCCCCAGGCGAACTCGTGCCGTATGCGCAATACGCACACCGGCAGGAACTACATAATTGGTCATTTTGGGAAACTTATCCACGGAGGCCACTTCCAGAATTTCTCCGCGTAGCCTCGCACTAAGCTGTCGCTGTGGAAGTTCATCGAGGTCGATAGCACCTTCGCTGGTCCAGGCTAAATTGTGTAACACCGCAAACATTCCATCAAGGTTTAGGGAATGGGGCTTGGTGAGTCGGTGAGAGAGTAGGTGTAGCTTAAGGTACGCTTCCGCAACACTTGCTGGTGCGCTGTCGGTGTGCAGCACACAGGCAATGACCTGGCCCTTGCCGGCAGCCATCTGTGTTAGCTGTTCGGCATGATCGGCAAAGCCTGCTTCTGAGAGACCTGTGGCTAGCATGGTCGCCGTGTCTGCATCCAACTCTAGAACGCTATTCTCGTCCGGCGAGATAGCGCATGACTGCATAAGCACGCTGCTAAGCGCCGGGTCCGGGCTGAGTAGCGGTTGCGGATAGTAGACTTCAATGATCTGTTGTTGCGCATTGTGAGTCGCCAGCCCAATGCCCAGGCTATGTACTGCTATAGCGTTCATTTGATGAGTGTCCTTGTAGTTCAGCCTTGCACTAATTCTTGAATTTTTTCTTTATCGAATCCTAGCAGCCAGCTGCCACCGCTTTCTATAATGGGGCGCTTAATGAGTGAGGAGTTCTCACACATCAGCTTGATGGCGGATGCCTGATTCAAGCTCTTTTTGACGGAATCCGGTAGTTTGCGCCAGGTAGTGCCGCGGGTATTTACCAGAGACTCGTAGTCAAAATGATGTAGAAAATTCTGTATAAGTGCTTCGTCGCAGCCTAGCTTCTTGTAATCATGGAAGTGATACTCGATGCCTGATGCTTGGAGTAGGGCGCGGGTTTTCTTAATGGTATCGCAGTTGTTGATTCCGTATAAAGTAGTCATATCGATTGCACAAAATTGCTTGGTTAGTAGATTAAGTATTGAGTCGCTGCTCTAGCCCTGCTTTTAACTCGGTGGTAATTCTGTCAATGGTTTCCTGCTCAACGATTGGTTTGTCGCTATGATCGGTTACGAAGAACAGATCTTCGACACGTTCCCCCAGGGTAGTAAGGCGCGCATCCTTGAGGTTGATTTCGTTATTGGCAAAAACCTTGCCGATGCTGGCAATAATGCCGGACTGATCCGGACAGTTTACCTCGATGGTCGAATAGTCTCGTTCGGGTGAATTAAGCCAGTTTATTTCTATTCCATGGCTGAAATATTTGTCCTTACGACTTTGGCGAACATGTGCCGGAGAAATTGCGGTCATGTCGGAGTTGAGATATTCGGTGACCACTTTCTGAATCTCAGCGAGGCGTGCCGGGTCATTCCCCACAGGTTTTCCTGAAGCCTCTAAGACCATATAGGTATCCATGCAGTAGTCGTTGTCTGAGGTAAAAATTCTTGCGCCCTGAATATTCAGGTTTAACTTTTCGAATGCGGCCGCACTCTTGGCAAATAGGAAGTTGCTATTCTTCGTGTAGATAAATATCTGGGTAGCGCCCTCTACGGCGTTCTGCATTAGATCATTCGATACCAGTGGCCCGGAACCTGGGAATCTCGCGATGGCTTCGGTATGCCAGATAATATTCGCCGCAGATTCGCGTAAGAAATACTCATCGTTGGCGTTCGCCCAGATCTGCTGTATGCGCTCTTCATCAATGCCATGTTCTGACAGCTTGGTGAGGGCTGTTTCTTTCTTGTCGGCGATGCGCTCCTCGCGGTCGCGGGGGTTCTCAAGGCCAAGGCGTAAGGCGCGCTTGGTATTGAGATAGAGTTGCTTCATGAGGCTCGCCCGCCAGCTATTCCATAGCTCTGGATTCGTGGCGCGAATGTCCGCAACCGTCATGGTGTACAGATAATCCAGATGCAGCTTGTCACCCATTGCGGTTGCGAATTCATGGATAACTTCAGGATCACTAATATCCTTTCGTTGAGCCGTCATGGACATGAATAGATGTTTGTCCACTAGCCAAACCACTAGCTTGGTGTCCCAGCTGCTGAGTCGGTGTCTCTTACAAAAATCTTCGGCGTCTACCATGCCAAGCGTGGAGTGATCGCCGCCGCGCCCCTTCGCGATATCGTGATACAGGCCTGCGATGTAGAGAAGCTCGACTTTAGGAAGGTTCTTGAATATATGCGCAGCGACCGGATATTTTTCGACCGCGTCAGGCAGTCGGAACAGGCGCATATTTTCAACCACTTGCAGAGTATGTGCATCTACCGTGTAGATATGAAATAGATCGTGTTGCATCTGCCCGGTAATCTGCTCGAACTCAGGAAGGTAGCGTCCCAGAATTCCATAGCGCGCCATGCGACGAATCTGCAGGGTCATGTAATGCGGCGAACGTATTAGCTCCATAAATAGAGTGACGTTACGAATATCGTGCCGGTATTCTTCATCTATCAGGCGCCTGCTGTCGCGCAACAGTCTAATCGTCGATGCGCGAATGGCTTCAATCTGCGGGTTCTGTCCCATCAGCACAAAGATCTCCAACAGTGCGGAGGGGTAGCGCTTAAACACTTCCGGATAAATAACTTCGATATAGCCGTTACGGATCTGGAAGCGATTGTTTATCTTCTCAATCTTGACCCTTTCACCCTCGCGAAGAATCGCCTCGTCGAAGTGCTGTAGGAGAACATCGTTAAGTGCACGTAAATTTGCCACGGCACGGTAGTACTGTTTCATGAGCTTTTCGACGCCAAGACTCTTCTCGTCATCAGCGTAGCCAAAAAGTTTGGCAAGCTCTCTCTGTTTGTCGAATAACAGGCGGTCTTCCCTGCGGCCTTCTAGCAGGTGTAAACCGTAGCGCAGTTTCCACAGAAACTGCTGTCCTTTGTTGAGCATGGTCATCTCTGACTCTTTTAGGAAGCCGAGATCAACCAGATCTTGAAACGAGCTCGCAGCGAAGTGCCGTTTAGCCACCCAGACGATGGTTTGAATGTCTCTGAGACCGCCTGGCGAAGTTTTTACATTCGGCTCGAGCGCGTAGTCGATATCATGATATTTCTCGTGCCGCGCGTTTTGTTCGTCCCATTTCGCACGCAGGAACTGCTTGATCGGCCAGACCCGCTTACCGGTGGTCAGTGCATACATCTCTTTTTGTAGTTCAACCGGCCCGACTATGGTGCGCGATTCCATCAGGGCGGTAGCTACGGTGATGTCATTAACCGCTTCGCTCTTGCACTGTTTAATGGAGCGAACACTCTGACCAATCTCCAGTCCAATGTCCCAAAGCAGGGTAAGGAAAGAGCTAATACAGCTCTTATAGCGATTGGCGTTATCTTTACGGGTGAGAATCAGGATGTCGATGTCGGAATGAGGAAGTAGTTCCCCGCGGCCATAACCACCCACTGCGACCAGGCTTATGTCCTTTTCGTCGGGCCAGGGCTGTGCCTGCCATGCCAGTTTCAACACCTGGTCCACGACCCACGCGCGGCCCGAAACGATCTCGGTAATACTCAGATTAGCCTTGTAGCGCTCATCGAGAATATTGCCCGCCGTCTCCATCGCCTTCTTGAACGGTTTTATCTTATTGCTGGAGTTGCTGAGTTCGGCCTTGAGTGCTGCAACGTCGAGCAGTGCGGCACCCAGCTCGAAATCATCGTCGCTGAATTTCTCATCGATCGCGAGGGTATCCGGAGTCAAGGCTAGAGTATCCGGGTTCAAAGTGATTCGTCAGAGCGACGAGTAAAGACTTCGCAGCCATCACTGGTGACAGCCATTGTGTGTTCCCACTGGGCAGAGAGCCTGCGATCCTTGGTAGTCACAGTCCATCCATCCTTCTTGGATAGTTTCGTGTAGCGACTGCCTGCATTGAGCATCGGTTCGATAGTAAAAGTCATGCCCTCGACCAGCGTAGTGCCCGTGGCAGGTCTGCCAAAATGCAGCACCTGTGGCTCTTCATGAAAGATGCGTCCAATGCCGTGGCCGCAATACTCTCTAACGATGGAATAGTTATGCGCCTCGCCATGCTGTTGAATTATATGACCGATATCGCCGAGGGTGATGCCGGGCTTAACAAGTTCAATAGCCTTGTAGAGGCATTCCTGAGTCACTTTGATCAGGCGTTTCGCATGGTCTGGCACTTCGCCTACACAGAACATCTTGCTGGTATCGCCATGGAAACCGTCCTTAATGACAGTGACATCAATATTGATGATGTCCCCGGATTTCAAGGTCTTGCCATCGCTGGGGATGCCGTGACAAATCACGTGATTAACTGAAGTACAGACGGATTTAGGAAAGCCATTGTAGTTAAGAGGTGCAGGAATAGCCTGCTGCACGTTAACGATATGGTCGTGGCAGATTTTGTCGAGTTCGCCAGTGCTCACTCCAGGCTGCACATGAGGGCCAATCATTTCCAGAACTTCAGCGGCCAGTTTGCCGGCCACACGCATCTTTGCAATATCGTCGGCCGTTTTAATGTGTATTGTCATCGATTTGTCAGTTGTTCTCTGTAGGGAATGCCGCTAACGGCGAGAGCTGGCTATTGTAATGCAGGAGCTGTCTTTGTAACAGAGGAGTAACAGAGGATTCCGGCTCAGATCAGGCCATGAAAGTGGCGCAAAATGGGGCATCCAGGACACATAGTTGTCTCCTCAGATAAGAGATTTCCTTCCAGTAACCACTCCATTATGGTATAAAGCGGCGCGTTTTGGTGGTTGCTGGCTTTTATACCTGTATTTTGTTTGCAGGATTCCAAGAGCGAGTAATCCTCTTAAGCGTTAAAATTAACTTTAACTAACGTCGCACATGCACCGTCACATGAGTTCTGGGTGCCTCTCTGAAGACAGTTTTCAGATCGGTTGAGCCATGGGGTGTATGGAGGCCTAACCCAAACCGAAGGAAACATTATGACTGTAAGTATGAAAGAGATGCTCCGCGCAGGAGTTCATTTCGGGCACCAGTGTCGCTACTGGAACCCAAAAATGGAGCAATATATCTTTGGCTCCAGAAACAAAATTCACATCATCAACCTCGAGCACACCGTTCCCGCGTTAAATTCCGCACTGGAAGAAGTTTCTTATCTTGCTGAAAAGAAAAGAAAAATTCTTTTTGTTGGAACCAAGCGAGCTGCTGGCAAGATCATCAAGCAGGAAGCAGAGCGCGCAGGAATGCCATATGTAAATCATCGCTGGCTCGGTGGTATGTTGACAAACTACAAGACGATTCGTGGCTCTATCAAGCGCCTGAAGGACCTTGAGCAACAAGAGACAGACGGTACATTGAGCCGCCTGACTAAGAAAGAAGCGCTAATGCGTACTCGCGCCAAAGAGAAGCTGGAACGCAGCATCGGCGGAATTAAGGATATGGGTGGTCTTCCAGACGCGCTATTCGTAATCGATGTCGATCATGAGCGTATCGCGGTTACAGAAGCTAATAACCTGAAGATTCCGGTAATTGGTATCGTTGATACCAACAGCAATCCAGACGGTGTGAATACCGTTATCCCGGGTAATGATGACGCGATACGTGCAATTCAGTTGTATGTGACTGCTATAGCTGATGCCTGTGTTGAGGGGCGTGAGAAGAATGGCTCTGCGGCAAGCAATAGCGAATTCATCGAGATCGATGAGGACGTAGTTCCTGAGACAGCTGAAGCGGCGACAGCAGAGACTGAAGCCGTAGCGGTTGAAGAAGCCGCGGTTGAGACTGCCGAGCCAGCAGCTACTGAAGTGCCAGCTGCTGAACCTGAGCAAGTAGAAGCAGCTCCCGCGGAAGAAGCTGAAGCTTCTCCTGTTGAAGAAGCAGAAGCTACTCCTGAGGCGGCTGAAAAGGCTCCAGCTAAGAAGAAGGCTCCAGCTAAGAAGAAGGCTCCAGCTAAGAAGAAGGCTCCAGCTAAGAAGAAGGCTCCAGTTAAGAAGAAAGCCCCAGCCAAGAAGAAGGCTGATGAGGCTGACTCTTAATAGACGACTTCTTCCTGCTAACAGAATTCCCTGCTTGGCAGTAGTGAAAATAGAGTTGGACAAAGGGGGCTAGTAGCCCCCTTTTTACAGGCGATTTAATAGAAGAGTTTTCTCTTCGAAATGATTAGAAAGAGGCATTAGAGATGGCAAATATTACAGCGGGCATGGTTAAAGAATTACGTGAAAGAACCGGCTTGGGCATGATGGATTGCAAGAAGGCGTTGACCGAAGCCGATGGCGACATGGACAAGGCGATCGAGGACTTACGTAAGGCGAGCGGCGTCAAGGCAGCGAAGAAGGCTAGCCGAGTGGCGTCTGAAGGCGTTGTGCTGACTAAGATAGCAGAGGACGGCAATTACGGCGTTGTTATTGAAATTAACGCCGAGACTGACTTTGCGGCCAGAGACGATAACTTTTTAGATTTCGCACAAAAAGCATTAGAGCTGGCTTACGCGAATAGCGAAGCCGATGTTGCCGGACTGCTAGATGCAGGTTTGGAAGATACCCGTCAGTCACTGGTGCAGAAGATTGGTGAGAATTGCAACGTGCGCCGTATAGAGCGCCTGCAGTTTGCTGCGGATGATAAGGGCGTTGTAGAGAGCTATGTACACAGCAATAACCGCATCGCCGTTCTAATCTCTATTTCTGGTGGCGATGAAGCGCTTGCTCGTGATGTGGCCATGCATATAGCCGCGGTCAATCCACTGGTTGTCAGGGCAGAAGACGTGCCTGCGGAAGAAATAGCGAAAGAAACAGAGATCTATTCTGCCCAGGCCAGAGAAAGTGGCAAGCCAGAAGAAATCATCGAAAAAATGATCAGTGGTAGATTGCGAAAATTTGTCGCTGAAGTAAGCTTGCTGGAACAACCTTTTGTCAAAGACCCTGACGTAACTGTTGGTAAATTGCTTAAGGATGCCGATGCGAGTGTCGTGCAGTTTATCCGCTTCGAAGTGGGTGAGGGTATCGAGAAAGAAGAAGTAGACTTTGCCGATGAAGTGGCAGCTCAAGTAAAAGGCTCCTAAGAGCTCAATGATTTAGCGGATATCCCTGAAAAATGCCAAATAAAGAACGTAAGTACAACCGTATTTTGTTGAAGCTAAGCGGTGAGGCTCTCACTGGAGATGGCGATTTTGGCATTGACCCTAAGGTGTTGGATCGAATGGCTGTGGAAATCGGGCAGCTAGTCGGTCTGGGGGTTCAGATTGGGCTGGTCATCGGCGGCGGTAACCTTTTTCGCGGCGCTGCCTTGCATGCCGCGGGAATGGAGCGAGTAACCGGCGATCACATGGGTATGCTGGCTACGGTGATGAACGCACTAGCGATGCGTGATGCGCTAGAGCGTGCAAGCATTCCAACCCGGGTTATGTCCGCTATACCGATGAGCGGCGTGGTGGAGCACTATGATAGGCGCACCGCCATTCGCCACCTGGAAGCCAGCGATGTCGTTATATTCTCCGCCGGCACAGGAAACCCGTTCTTCACAACCGATACGGCCGCCTGTTTACGCGGCATTGAGATCGACGCCGATCTCATCTTGAAGGCGACCAAGGTCGATGGGGTTTACTCGGCAGATCCGGAACTAGATGCTAGCGCGGTTAAGTTTGAGCGTCTGACCTATGACGAGGTCATCGAGAAGAAGCTGGGTGTTATGGACTTGACGGCTATCTGTCTGAGCCGCGATCATGAGGTGCCTATCAAGGTGTTTAATATGAATACACCAGGTGCTTTATTAAACAATGTGATGGGTAAGCCCGACGGCACACTGATTGAGTAATGCTCGCGCCAGAAATTAGGAGTTAGAAAATGATCGATGACATTATCGCCGACGCAGATGAGAGAATGCAGAAGAGCCTTGTCTCTTTAGATGACGCATTCAAGAAAATTAGAACCGGTAGGGCCCATCCAGCAATTTTGGATAGTGTGATGGTTTCTTACTATGGCACCGATACACCCCTGAACCAGCTAGCGAATGTTACGGTTGAAGAGGGGCGCTCTCTGATCGTCTCTCCCTGGGAGAAGCCCATGATCGGTGAAGTTGAGAAGGCCATCATGAAATCTGATCTAGGCCTCAACCCTTCAAACAACGGTGACACGATTCGTGTGCCGATGCCGGCTCTTACGGAAGAGACACGCAAAGAATATACAAAGCAGGCCAAGGCCGAAGCTGAAAATGCGCGAATAGCGATACGCAATATTCGGCGAGATGCAAATTCTGACATCAAAGATCTAGAGAAAGAAAAAGAAATCAGTGAAGACGAGCAGCGCAGAGCGGAAGAGCAGGTGCAGAAAATCACCGACAAGCATATTGCGACTGTCGAGTCCTCCTTTCAGGCTAAAGAAGCAGATCTGTTATCCTTCTAAACCTACGATTAGTTAACGGATTGCTCAACGTTGGCTCCAGGTCGTCGGGCTCCTAGGGATGGGATAACAAACTGTGACAGCTGCTAGCAAATCAGAAATGCCGCAACATATTGCCATCATCATGGATGGCAATAATCGTTGGGCGAAATCCCATAATCTTCCAGCTAAAGCCGGTCACCGCCATGGTGCCGAGGCGGCGCGAGAGATCGTCAATTCCTGTCTCTCTCGAGATATCAAATACCTTACCCTGTTCGCCTTTAGCAGCGAGAATTGGCTGCGTCCCCGGCAAGAGGTGCAGTGGCTAATGGCGCTGTTTCTAAGTGTTCTCAAGCACAAAGAGATCAATCAGTTGCATAAGCGCAACGTGCGTTTGCAGTTCATCGGAAATCGCAGTAGTTTCTCTCAGAAGTTGCAGGATAACATGCGCGAGGTCGAAGAGCTGACGCACAATAATACTGGCACTACGGTTGTGGTAGCGGCCGACTATGGGGGTCGTTGGGATATAGCGAATTCGGTTTCCCAGATCGTCGACAAGGTTGCCTCGGGGGAACTGGACAAAGACGCCATCGATGCGAATCTTGTACATGAATATACGGCGATTAGCGAATACCCGGATCCCGATCTTTGTATTCGTACCGGTGGTGAACACCGCATAAGTAATTTCCTTCTCTGGCAGCTTGCCTATACTGAACTCTATTTTACGGATTGCTATTGGCCGGACTTCGGCGACGAGCAGTTTCAGCTGGCACTGGATGATTTTGCGAAACGTCAACGTCGTTATGGCAGTCATGACGATCAAAAATCTATGGACGCCTAGCGTGTTAAAGCAAAGAATCATAACCGCTGTATTACTCCTGTTGGCGTTGATTGCCGCGACTACTCAGCTACCTTCTTTTTATTTTTCAGTCCTGATTGCTCTTATTATTCTTATCGCAGCCTATGAGTGGGCCGGGCTCATTAGTCCGCAACATAAAACGACGAAGCTGCCCTATATCCTCAGCGTCGGCTCTATGCTGCTTGGCTGCTTCTTTCTGCTTGGGGTGTCCCCCGATGCCCAGAGCATAGATATTTTTAGAGCGAGCCTTGTATTGATTCTTGGCCTCTTATTCTGGCTGATATCTCTTTTCTTGCTTGCGGGCTATCCTGATAACAGCAGGCTGTGGAACGATGAGTCGAAAATTGCCTTAATGGGTGTGTTGGTTTTGGTTCCTACCTTTGTGGGTGTCGTTGTCTTGAAATACCTGCTGCCCTCGGGCTTTCTGGTTCTTGCCCTGGTTATCCTGGTCGCCGCTGCCGATGTGGGCGCCTATTTTGTCGGTGTAAATTTTGGTTCCAGAAAGCTGGCTGCCAGTCTTAGTCCCAAAAAATCCTGGGAAGGTGTCTGGGGCGGATTGACTCTGAGCCTTATTGTGGCTGCAGGTTTTATCTGGGCGATGCATAATTATCTGATTGCGCTGTCTGCAATCCAGGTGCTGTCTCTATTGGCCTTGTCTATGGGTGTTACCTTCTTTAGCGTCGTTGGCGATCTTGTCGAGAGCATGCTCAAACGGAACTGTGGCTTGAAGGACAGTGGGGCGATCCTGCCAGGACATGGCGGGGTGCTGGATAGGGTAGACGGTCTCGTGGCTGCTACGCCGGTTTTTGTACTCGCGATGATGCTAGTTCTTAGTAGCGAAACCTAGGTGAACCGTTAAAGTGGCGCGCAACAATCTTCAGATCAGTATTCTTGGCTCTACCGGCTCAGTCGGTTGCAGCACGCTTGCCGTTATCGATGAGAACCCTCAATACAGCGTCTTTGCGTTAACGGCTCATAAAAACGCAAGATTATTGTTCGAACAATGCCAGAAATACACGCCGGTATTTGCGGTCATCGGTGTCGATGCCGCTGCGGAATTCGAAGTGCTAGTAAAAGAGAGCGGTCTTGCGACCAAACTGCTAGTGGGGAAATCTGCGCTAGTTGAGGTTGCGAGTAGCCCCGATGTGGATATTGTTATGGCCGCAATCGTGGGTGCGGCTGGCCTCGAGTCGACTCTTGCCGCGGCCTCAAACGGCAAGAGACTGCTGCTTGCGAACAAGGAGTCTCTGGTCATGACCGGAGATTTGCTGAAGCAGGCAGCAACCCAGTCTGGCGCAGAAATTCTACCGATCGATAGCGAGCACAATGCCATCTTTCAATGCCTGCCGATCACCGGCAGCAGCCTGCAGGCTACCGACTATAATGGCATCGAGAAGGTGGTTCTTACCGCCTCCGGTGGCCCGTTTCTCAATACCCCGCTTGAGCAGCTTGCATCGGTAACGCCGGAGCAAGCCTGTCTCCACCCCAAATGGTCCATGGGTAGAAAGATATCCGTAGATTCTGCGACGATGATGAACAAGGGGCTGGAATTTATCGAGGCCTGCTATCTCTTCGATCTGGAGCCTTCTCAAGTCGATGTATTGATTCATCCCCAGAGCATTGTCCATTCCATGGTGCACTACGCCGACGGTTCGGTGATAGCCGAGCTGGCGAACCCTGATATGCGCGTGCCCATTGCCTATGGTCTGGCCTGGCCCGAGCGTATTCGATCCGGTGCCGCTGTGCTGGACCTGGCGGCGCAGGAACCGCTGCAGTTCTCCAAGCCAGATTTGCAGCGATTTCCCTGTCTGCGGCTGGGCATGGAAGCGGCGGCAAAGCGAGGCAGTGCACCGGCGGTGCTTAATGCGGCGAATGAAGTTGCCGTCGAGGCTTTTTTGAGTGGCGAAATCGGCTTTACAGAAATTTCCCTAATAATTGAGGCAGTTAGGTCGAAAATACCTTGTGAAGCAACACCTAGTCTCGCTATTATTCAAGACCTTGATCGACAAGCAAGAACACTATCTAAAGAATTGATATTAAAGGAATTCTGCCGAGGTGCCGGGGCCTAGCCCGGGTATCTTGCGTAACTATTTATCATGTTGGATGTATTAATCAGCATAATCGCTCTCCTGGTAACTCTGGGTATACTGGTGACAATCCATGAATTCGGTCATTTCTGGGTCGCCCGCCGCTGTGGAGTGAAGGTATTAAGGTTCTCGATTGGATTCGGCAAGGCAGCCAAGACCTGGATTGGAAAGGATGGCGTGGAATACGTAATCGCACCGATTCCTCTGGGTGGCTATGTAAAGATGCTGGGTCAGGAAGATACTACGGTCACGGATACGAGCAGTGTCCCGGCTAGCCAGCGGCAGTATTCGTTCGCCTGTAAGCCTCTGTGGCAGCGGATGGTCATCGTCGCCGCAGGGCCCATCGCCAACTTCCTGTTGGCTATCTTCGTATTCTGGTTGATTAATATTTCCTATGGAGTTTCTGGCATCGCACCGGTGGTAAATAGCGTGATCGAAGATTCTGTCGCGGATAGGGCGGGTCTTAGAGCCGGTGATGAGATTCTCGCCGTGGATGGAACCGAGACCATCATCTGGCAGCAGGTAACGCTGCAGTTGCTCGCTCGTCTGGGCGAGACTGGAGATGTCACGTTAACTGTAGATCCCGCCGATTCGAATCGCCCGCGAGATATTCGCCTGCCCATCGATGCCTGGATGGGGTCCGAGACGGCGCCAAACCCGGTTAACGACCTCGGGATAATACAGTTCGAGATCCCTGCCGATATAGCAGGTATCGTCCCCGGAGGAGCAGCCGACGCTGCTGGCCTTCAAGCTGGCGATAAAATCGTCTCCGTCGACGGCAGTCCGATTCGCGGATGGACCCATTGGGTTGAGGTAATCCGTGCCAATCCGGAACTCACGCTAAATGTCGTGGTCAAACGTGGTGGAATCGATAATGTACTACTGATGCAACCGGCACGGGCGACCCTGGATGACGGCACCGTAATCGGCAGTATTGGTGCGTATGTAGAAGAAACGACGCTAGCCGAATTGCTGCCACCGGAGATGCAACGACAGGTAGATTACAATGTCGTGTCGGCGATTCAGCCGGCGCTAGTCGAGACTTGGGACAAATCGCTCTTCGTGTTGGATTCTGTGAAGAAGATGGTCATCGGTTTGATCTCGGTGAAGAATATTAATGGGCCAATCACCATTGCCCAGGTCGCTGGAGAGACAGCAACTTACGGTCTTGATGTGTATTTAGGGTTTTTAGCACTTTTGAGTATTTCTCTGGGGGTGCTGAATTTGCTGCCGATACCAGTTTTGGACGGTGGACATCTGCTGTATTACGCGATCGAAGCTGTCATCAGACGGCCTGTACCGGAACGAATTCAGGCCTTCGGTCTGCAGCTGGGTTTGCTGCTGATTTCAGGGATCATGGTTTTAGCTATTTACAACGATGTTAATCGTCTGTTGTAAGAAGACAAAAATAGCAGAATAAAATAGAAGAAGATTTAAACTCGCCGCCAAGTAACACAATAATTTGAGAATGCAGCGCAAATGAAAAAACTCCTTTTTTGTTTGTTGGTGGCTTTTGGAATTTCAAAGTCCCTCAACGCTCAGGAATTTGTAATAGCCGACATCATCGTCGATGGCTATCAGCGTATTTCGCCCGGAATTATCTACAACCTGTTGCCAGTAGGCATTGGGGACACAGTGGGTGCTGGCACCTCGGCGCAGATTATTCGCGAACTCTCGGAATCCGAATACTTTGACGAGATTGAGGTGGCACGGGAAGGCAATATTCTTGTTGTAACCGTATTGGAGAGGCCGTCGGTCGCTGAGATTACCATCGAGGGTAATAGTATCCTCGAGACGGAAGCTATTCTCGAGAATATGGCAACCGCAGAAATTGCAGAAGGCCAAATTTTTACGCGACCTGCACTAGAGGTTATTCGTCAGGGTATTCAAGACGTTTATTCTTCCCGGGGTCGCTATGGCGCTGCCGTGGAAATCGAAGTAGAAGAGTTGCCGAGAAATCGTGTGGCCATCAAGTTGAACATCAACGAGGGTGAAGAGTCTCGTATACGTCACATTAATATCGTAGGCAACGAGGCTTTTAGCGAAGAAGAGCTACTGGGTTTATTCGAGCTGGGCACCAAGCCCTTCTACTTGCTCCTCAGCCGCAAGGATAGATATTCTCGCGAGCAGTTCTCTGGCGATCTGGAACGCCTGGAATCGTTCTACCTCGATAACGGTTACGTAGAGTTCAACATCGACTCTACGCCAATCTCTATTACCCCGGATCGTAAAGAAGTCTATATAACGATTAATATAAACGAAGGTGATCTGTTCACTATTAACGAGGTAGACCTTGCAGGCGACTTGGTCGATGCCGAGGCTCTGCTAAGAGCGGCGGTATTCGTTCGCCCCGGTCAAATCTATTCCCAGGGTCTGGTTACCGGCACAGAAGAAATCATGGTGCAATTTCTCGGCAACCTCGGCTATGCCTTTGCTGAGGCTACGGGTGTGCCAGAGGTCAACGAGGAAGACGAGACCGTCGACGTGACCTTCTTCATCGAGCCCGGCAATCGTACCTATGTGAATCGAATTAACTTCGCCGGCAACACGTCGACTGCCGATGATGTGCTGCGCAGAGAGATGCGTCAATTGGAGTCCGCACCTGCCTCGAGTTTACAGATAGAGCAGTCCAAGATACGCCTCGAGCGACTGGGTTATTTCGAAACAGTGGAAGTGGACACAGTCGAAGTGCCAGGCACGGAAGATCAGATCGATGTTAACTATGACGTTCTGGAGCAGAATTTCGGCGCTATCAGTTTTCAGGTCGGAACCGGTGGTGGCGGCAACTTCTTTATCTCCTCAAGTCTGCAGGCGCAAAATTTTCTCGGTACCGGCAAGACTCTTGCTGTCGGGGTTAACAAAAGCCGTTTTCAGACAGGCCTGAATTTTCAATACCTCGATCCCTATTTTACTCCCGATGGTGTTAGCCGGGGCTTTAACCTGTTCGCACAGAAGATCGATTCACCCTTTAATGTTTCCGATTTCAATACGTCTTCGTTCGGTGGCTCCCTGAGTTTTAGTTATCCATTGAGTGAGATCGAATTGCTTGGATTCGATTTTGGTTACACCCATACCGAATTAAGTGCCGGTATCGGTTCCGTGCAGGAGATTATATCCAGCCCTACGCTCTTCGAAGATGTGGACAAGTATGTAATTACACCAGCCAACGCTAATGCTTTCGATGGCCCGGTTACCGATGCGGTATTAGGGGATGTGTCATCGCTGAGTCCTGCGCAGCTTCGCTCGAATACGGACAAGGGCTTTGTTGACAAGTTTGGTGATACCTTCGATAACTTTACCATTAGCGGTAACTGGTTTCGCAACACGCTAAATCGCGGGCAGATGGCGACTAGCGGTAAGCTGCATAGCCTCTCCGTAGAGATTACCCTCCCGGGCAGTGACCTTCAGTACGGCAGCATCAATTACAATAACCAAATGTATTGGCCTCTCGATGGACAGCAGACTTGGGTTGTCGGACTTAGAACGAACCTGGGCTATGGCATAGGCTATGGCGATACCGAAGAGTTGCCTTTCTTTAACAACTATTTTGCCGGCGGCCTGAATTCCCAGGGCGTCTTGCGCGGGTTCGAAGAGAATAGCCTTGGCCCCCAGAGCACACCCGGCGCACGTTATTTGACCGAATTTGGTCTCACTCTGGCGCGCGATGAGAATGGCGAAATCCTGCGCAACGAAGACGGCTCTGCGGCCAGCTTTAATCGAGATGTAGGCTATCAGACAGAGCCTCTTTTCGATGCAAATGGCCAGCCGGTGCTGGATGCTGACGGGAACCAGCAGGTAGCGCTGGCCGTACAAAATTTCTTCCTGGACGAGGATTTTGACAGTTTTGGTGGTAATATACTCGCCACTGCGACTCTGGAGCTGTTATTTCCCATTCCATTTGTCGATGATTCAAATCGAGTAAGGTCGGCTTTCTTCATCGATGCTGGAAACGTGTTCTCGTCCCATTGTACGGAACGGCAGACACTTCTTAAAAATTGCACAGATTTCGATCTGGGTGAAATAAGATATTCTGCAGGAATAAGTGTTACTTATCTCTCTCCATTTGGTCCGCTCAGTTTTTACGTGGCAGCGCCATTTGGTAAGGAAGGCGACGACACGAAGAGTTTCGATTTTACCGTTGGAAATGGTTTCTAGTTAGTCTCGATCCAAAGAGCCTGCACTGCTCAAAGATCACAGAATGTAAATTGCGTGTTTTGGATACACGTGTATGTGCAAAAATTGATTTAGCTTGTTGAGCGAATACTCGACAGTATGAGTAAGAATTGGAGAATTACCGTGAAAATATTTAAGAGTCTAATCGTCTGTTTAAGTTTGGTGCTTGTGTCTCAAGGCGCCGCTGCTCAGGATACCAAAATAGGTGTGCTGAACGCATTGCAGGCATTGTTTAACTCGGATGCGGCGCGTGTCGTGCAAGAAGAATTGGAGCAGGAATTTAACTCCGATGAGGTTAGAGCTCAAGAGCTTACCGATCAGCTAAATGCGCTACGCGAAGAATTCCAACAGAACGAAGCTGTCATGAGCGAGCAGGAAATCAGCCGCATGAATTCCAATGCGCAAGACTTGCAGGTTCAGCTGCAGCTGATTCAGGAAAGAGTGCAGACTGCGCTGCAACAAAAGAACCAGGAATTCCTAGAGAGCATGCAGGCAGACCTGGCTGCTGCCGTTACCGATGTTGTGGCAGAAGGCGGATACGATCTTATACTTAATTCAGATACCGCGCCTTATTTCGCGCCTGTTCTGGATATTACTGCCAAGGTTACTGCCAAGCTCAATGAGAACGTTCAGTAGTAGCGAGGGTCTTCCTATCAGGTTAGTGTCAGGTGACACATAAACTAAATTACACATTGGCGGAGCTAGCGAAGTTGCTGAGCGCCGAACTCGTTGGCGATGGCCAGGTTGTGATAACTGGCCTGGCTACGCTGCAGAATGCCAGCTCTGGCCAGCTAAGTTTCTTCAGTAATCCCTTCTATGCAGATCAGCTAAAGACTAGTCAGGCATCTGCAATTCTTGTCGAAGAAAAATACCTGGATCGTTGTAGCGGCAATAAGCTCGTTACGGCAAAGCCCTATGTTGCCTTTGCACTGGCGACTCAATTATTCGATAACTCACCAAGACAGGGCGCTGGTGTTCATTATTCTGCCTGCGTGGATGCGTCTGCTGAGTTAGGAGAGAACGTAAGCATTGCGGCAAATGTCGTCATAGAGGCCAATGTAAAACTGGGTAACGATGTGGTTATCGGAGCTGGTTGCGTGATAGGCCAGAATTCGATTCTCGGTGATGGCTGCAAGCTGCATCGCAACGTGACCCTCTATCACCGTGTCACCCTGGGGAAAAATGTCGAGATTCACTCTGGGGCGGTACTAGGTGCCGACGGCTTTGGCTTTGCCTTCGACGGAAGCAAATCTGTTAAGATTCAGCAGCTGGGCGCTGTCAAAATTGGTGATGATGTCGAAATCGGTGCGTGTACTACTATCGACCGAGGTGCGCTGGAAGACACCGAAATAGCTAAGGGCGTGAAGATCGACTCTCAGGTGCAGATAGCCCATAACTGCAAGATAGGCGAGCACACGATTATCTGTGGCTGCGTAGGCCTAGCCGGAAGCGTGACCATCGGTAAGTACTGCATAATGGGTGGCGGCTCTGGGGCCGTAGGCCACATCAGCATTGCCGATAAGGTACAGGTCAGCGCGATGTCGCTGGTGAGTCAGTCGATCCCGCAGGCAGGCATGTATTCCACAGGGACAATTCAGGCGAAGACATCCCAGTGGAAGCGCAATGCGATTCGTTTTCAGCAATTGGACAGTATTGCCAAGAGATTGAAAGAAATCGAGAAATCTACCGATAAGAACTAAACAGAGAAATACCAACAGAATAACTAACAAGCCTACAGCGCTCCAAAGGGAGCGCCAGATAGGTGAGAGAACCACTGATGCTAATGACCGTCGAAGAAATAAAAGAGTACCTTCCCCAGCGCTATCCCTTTTTGCTGGTGGATAGGGTCGTTGAGATGGATTTAGGTAAATCTATCGTAGCGTATAAGAATGTGACTGTTAACGAACCATTCTTCAACGGTCACTTTCCCAGCCAGCCAATCATGCCCGGCGTGCTTATCATCGAAGCTCTAGCTCAGGCGGCCGGTGTGTTAGGTTTTAAGAGTCAGGAAAAGAAACCGAAAGACGGTTATCTCTATTATTTCGTGGGTGCAGATAATGTACGCCTGCGTAGACCGGTTGTGCCCGGTGACTGCCTCACCCTAGCGGCAGAAATTGTCACTAACAAGCGCGGCATCTACAAATTTGCCTGCCGCGCCAGCGTAGGCGAAGAGCTGGTGGGTACAATGATTATTATGTGTGCAGAGAGGAAGGTGGATGTCGATTGATTCCAGTGCCAGGATTGATCCTAAAGCTGAAATAGATTCCGATGTAACGATAGGGCCCTGGACTATCATTGGCCCCAATGTGCAAATTGGTTCGGGTACGGTTATAGACTCCCATGTCATAATTCGCAGCAACACAAAGATTGGCAAGAACAATCGAATTTTCCAGTTTAGTTCGGTCGGTGAAGACCCCGCAGATAAGAAATTTCATGGCGAAGAAACCTGGCTTGAGATTGGCGATAATAATGTCCTGCGCGAAGGGTCTAACCTGCATCGCGGTACCGAGTCCGGCGGCGGGCTGACGCGAGTTGGCAGCGATAATCTGTTCATGCCCTATGTGCACATTGCTCACGACTGCATAGTGGGGAGCAACACGATTTTTGCCAACAATGTCGGTATCTCCGGTCACGTCGAAGTCGATGACTGGGCTATTCTCGGTGGCTATGCCGGGGTAAATCAGTTTCTGAGGATAGGCGCTCATGCGATGGTCGGCGGTGTGACACACATCGATCACGATGTGCCGGCCTATATGATCGTCAGCGGTCAGCCTGCGGCGGTAAGAGCGATTAATAGCATAGGCCTGGAGCGACGAGGCTTCGACAAGCCTACAATCAAACAGCTGCGCACGGCGTTCAAGATCATCTATCTGCGCGGTCGCGGCTTGTCCGAGGCGATAGCAGAACTAAAAGTATTGCGCGAAGACTGCGAGGCTATGCAGGTTCTCATCGACTCGCTGGAGAGTTCTTCGAAGGGAATACATCGCTAGTAGTTCCGCAGCCCTTCAACTCAAGTTCACCTATGTGTGGGCAATGAAAGCCAAATTGTCTCGATACCTCAAATTATGAGCGAAGCTCCTTTAATCGGCATTGTTGCAGGCGAAAAATCGGGGGATATTCTCGGTGCTGGCCTGATCGCTGCGTTTCGTAAAAAATATCCCGATGCTGAGTTCATCGGAGTCGGCGGCCCCGACATGATTGCCCTGGGTTTTACCTCCCTGGCCGATATGGAGCGACTCTCGGTCATGGGCTTCGTCGAGCCATTGGGTAGGTTGCCCGAGCTATTCGCACTGAAGAGGCGACTCAAGGAATATTTCATCAAGCGGCGGCCGCTTGCCTTTATCGGCATAGACAGCCCTGATTTCAACCTGCGTCTGGAAGAAGAATTAAAGCAGGAGAATATCAAGACCGTTCACTATGTCAGTCCCAGCCTGTGGGCCTATAGAGAAAAGAGAATCCATAAGGTTAAACGCGCCGTGGACCTGATGCTGACACTGTTTCCCTTCGAGACGGCGGTTTACGAGCAACATGGTGTGGCGGTTAAGTGCGTGGGCCACCCCCTTGCCGATAGTCTGGGTTTTGAAGACCACAAGTTACGCTCGCGGAAGAAATTTGATCTACGGGCCGATGACAGCATAGTTACGCTGATGCCCGGTAGTCGCGGCGGCGAGATCAAGCGACTCGCGCCGGTGTTTCTGAATGCCGCAGTGCAGTCGCTAACAGACTGCCCGAACCTAAAGTTTCTTATCCCCTATAGCAGTGCCGCGAACTACGCTCAGATCAACGCGCTGCTACGAGAGATGTCACTCTTTCGCGGGGAGCGATTTATTCTGGTCGACGATTCTCATGGGGCGATCAGTGCGGCAGATCTGGTGGTGCTGTCCTCGGGTACCGCTACACTGGAGACACTGTTGCTAAGGCGACCAATGATCGTAGGCTACAAGCTTGCCGCCATTACCTTTGCCATTGCCTCTCGTCTGGTTAAGATTCCCTATGTTGCGCTGCCGAATCTTCTCGCCGGACGCCAGCTGGTTCCCGAATATATTCAACACGATCTCACTGCGGCAAAGGTGCGCGATGGCATCGTTAGTCATATCTCCGGTGCCGAGGATCACGCAGGCTTGATGCAGGAATTCGAGAAGATACACCGCAGTCTTCGCCTAGACGCCTCGGCACAGGCTGCCGCAGCCGTTGCTGGCTTGATCGAAGACAGTGTGGCGCAATAGATGACAGGGCAATCCAGTTTAGGCAAGACTGCCGACACGGCGAGACTGATAGCGGGTACCGATGAAGTCGGCCGAGGTCCGCTGGCAGGGGATGTGGTTGCCGCCGCCGTAATACTGGATCCCTTAAAACCAATTACTGGTCTAGCCGACTCCAAGAAGCTGTCTGCGAAGCAGCGCCAGCGATGTTTCGAGGACATCCTTAGTAATGCCCGCTGCTTTGCCTTAGGCCGCGCATCAGTACAAGAGATCGAGCAAATGAATATTCTGCATGCGAGCCTGCTGGCAATGCACAGGGCTGTCGAAGCTTTACAGGTGCAACCCGATTTCGTCTACGTAGACGGCAACCGCTGCCCGAAGTGGCAATACGCCGCCGAGGCCATCGTTAAAGGCGACTCGCTGATCCCGGCTATCTCTGCCGCATCGATAATCGCAAAGGTGACTCGCGATACCGAGATGCAGGAACTGGATAGACAGTTCCCCGGCTATGGCTTTGCACAGAACATGGGCTATCCAACGCCGGCGCACCTGGCTGCGCTAAAATCTCTGGGCCCGACGCCGGTTCACCGGCGCACATTCGCACCGGTGGCACGCATTCTGGAAGCTGGGTTAAGCCGCTAAACTTTTGTCCCGTTTTCACTCAAAAAAAGGTATATTGGAAGCTCGTCCATTGCCAAATAATTAGATTCATACATGTCTGAAAATTCGCCTAATCAGCCCTTCGCGCATCTACGATTACACACAGAATTTTCGATCAATGATGGCATCGTTACCATCAAGCCACTCATAGCAAAGCTGCGCGAACTTTCCATGCCGGCGGTAGCCATTACCGATCTGGCAAATATGTTCTCCCTAATTAAATTTTACAAGGCAGCCTTAGGGGCTGGCATCAAGCCGGTCTGTGGTTGCGATGTTCTGGTAGAGAGTGACGACCGATCGAAGCAGACCCGCCTGGTGCTTCTGGTAAAAAACGAAGCCGGCTATCTAAGCCTGACCAAGCTCATCTCCGAGCTGTACACTGAGAATCCAAACCAGAGTGAGCCGGTGGTGCGTAAGTCGCAACTCCAGGGCCGCGTCGATGGTCTGATTGCGTTATCCGGTGCGCAGAACAGCGACATTGGCATGGCGCTGCTGGCGGAAGAGGCGGATCTGGCGTTTGAGTTGCTCAGCGAGTGGAAGCAGCTGTTCCCGAATAGTTTTTATCTAGAGCTGCAGCGGGTGGGCAAGGCCGAGGAAGAAGACTACATCGAGGCCGCAATCGCTCTCGCGCTGAAATCCGATTGCCCGGTCGTCGCGACAAACGATGTGCGCTTCATCGATCAGGAAGATTTCGACGCGCATGAGGTTAGGGTTTGCATCAACGAGCGTCGCACCCTGGATGATTCGCGCAGGCCGCACAATTACACCGAGCAACAGTATTTGAAGACTGCTGCCGAGATGAACGAGTTGTTTAGCGATATCCCGGAGGCATTGGAGAATGCTTGGGAGATAGTGAAGCGCTGCAATCTCTCGCTGGTGCTGGATCAGCCCAGTCTGCCCAATTATCCCGTGCCCGCAGGCATGACCATGGATCAGTTCTTCTCTGATCTTAGTTCACAGGGGCTGAGAGAGCGTCTGCGCAGTCTCTATGGTGAGGACTACGAGAGCAAAGACGTTGAGAAGCCCTACTGGGAGCGTCTGCAGTTTGAGCTGAACGTAATCAATCAGATGGGTTTCGCTGGCTACTTCCTCATCGTGATGGAGTTTATTCAGTGGTCGAAAGACAACGGCATTCCGGTAGGCCCCGGGCGTGGATCGGGTGCCGGTTCCATTGTGGCCTATGCGCTCCGCATCACAGATATCGACCCACTTAAGTATGACCTGCTGTTCGAACGCTTCCTGAATCCGGAGCGGGTATCGATGCCGGATTTCGACGTCGACTTCTGCATGGAGGGTCGCGACCGCGTTATTGCGCATGTTGCCGAGTTGTATGGCAAGGATGCGGTATCGCAGATCATCACCTTCGGTACCATGGCGGCCAAGGCCGTTGTGCGTGATGTGGCCAGGGTGCAGAGCAAGCCCTATGCCCTGGCCGACAAGCTGTCGAAATTGATTCCCTTCGAACCGGGCATGACGCTGAAGAAGGCATTCGAGGTAGAGCCCCTGCTGGGCGAATTCGTCGACTCCGATGAAGACGCGCAGGAAATCATGGAGATGGCCTATAAGCTGGAGGGCATCACCCGTAACGTAGGCAAGCACGCAGGTGGCGTGGTCATCGCGCCCACCAAGCTGACCGATTTCACCCCGCTGTACTGCGATGAATCGGGGCAGGGCCTAGTCACCCAGTTCGATAAGAACGATGTGGAGACAGCCGGGCTGGTTAAGTTCGACTTCCTGGGTCTGCGTACGCTGACGATTATCGATTGGGCAGTGAAGATGATCAACGAGAGGGCGGGCGAGGGTGTCGAGCCGGTGGATATCACCAATCTGCCGCTTACCGACGAGCGTGTTTACCGATTGCTACAGAAGGCAGAAACTACCGCCGTGTTCCAGTTGGAATCCCGCGGCATGAAGGACCTCATCAAGCGCCAGGTACCGAATTGTTTCGAAGATATCATTGCCCTGGTGGCGCTGTTTCGACCCGGCCCGCTGCAGTCGGGCATGGTTGACGATTTTATCGATCGCAAACACGGGCGCACTCAGGTGGTCTATCCCCACCCCGAGTTAGAGCCGGTACTGAGTAACACCTACGGTGTCATCCTTTATCAAGAGCAGGTGATGCAGATAGCCCAGGTCCTCGCCAGCTACTCTTTGGCAGGCGCGGACATTCTGCGCAAGGCCATGGGCAAGAAGAAGCCCGAGGAGATGGCGAAGCAGCGCATCTTGTTTATGGAGGGCGCCGGAAAGCGAGGGATCGATGCCGATCTGTCTACGTCAATCTTCGACCTGATGGAGAAGTTTGCCGGCTACGGCTTCAACAAGTCACACTCTGCGGCCTATGCCCTGGTGTCTTATCAGACAGCGTGGCTGAAGACACATTATCCAGCCTGCTTCATGGCGGCGGTGCTCTCAGCCGATATGCAGAACACCGACAAGATCGTAACGCTCGTCGACGAATGCCGCTCGATGAAGCTAGCTATTGTCCCGCCAGATATTAATCGCGGCCAATTCAATTTTACCGTCAACAATCAGGACGAGATCGTGTATGGCCTGGGCGCGATCAGGGGCCTGGGTGAGGGCCCGGTTGGCAGCATACTCGCCGCAAGGGAAGACGGGCCATTTACCAATCTGCTGGATATCTGTCAGCGGGTGGATACGCAGAACGTGAACAAGCGCACTATGGAGGCACTGATTCGCTCCGGCGCATTGGATAATATGGTCGAGGGAGATCTGGACTATTCCCGGGCATTACTCTCGGCGATGTTGCCGCAGGCGATGCAGGCGGCGGAGCAGTCCAGCCGCAATCAGGCTAGCGGCGTAGATGATATGTTCGGTGAGATAGCGCCGGCGGGTACTGAGGATGCAGATCTTAGCGCCTCTAACATCAGCGTCCGAGCCTGGGCGGAGCAGCATCGCCTTAATCTCGAGAAAGAGACACTGGGCCTGTGGTTGTCGGGTCACCCCATCGATGAGTTCCTCGATGAGATTTCCCATATAGCTAAGGATAGGCTGGTTAACCTGCGGCCCGAGCGGGGGCCTCAGACCATTGCCGGAGTCCTGCATAGCATTCGTACTATGAAGAATAAGGCCGGGGACACGATCGCCTTTCTGGTGATGGATGACCGCAGTGCGCGTTTCGAAGTCTCCCTGTTCGCCAAGGAGTACGAGAAATACCGAGAGGTGCTGCAGAAAGATGTGATTATGGTCGTGGAATGTACCGTAAGCATAGATGACTACAGCGGTGGCATGCGCGGCCGCGGCAAGAGTGTGATGACGCTTTCGACGGCGCGCAGACGCAATGCCCATCGGGTAGCGCTGAACCTCGAGGCCGAGTCACTGGGCAGCGATTTCTGTGAACACCTGGCGCGCATTCTGGAGCCCTACCGCAAGCCGGTAGAGGTCACAGAGGATGAGGATTCGGCCGTTGTGATGACCGCGGAGGCAGGCGCCGCGGCTAATGGCGCCCGTCATACCCACCCAATGGCCAACGGCCATGGGCCTGCCATGGTACTTGAAGAGGGAGAGGGCTGTCAGGTCATGGTGCGCTATCGGCGTTCAGACTCTATTGGGTGTATAATGCTTGGCCAGGAGTGGACGGTATCGCCTGCCGATGACTTAATACAGCGTCTGCGGATCGAGTACGGCAAAGACAAGGTAGTATTGAGCTACAAGTAGATACTGTTAGATACGATCGACAATCAAACAAGCGTGAGTAGTGAGTGCAGCATGGATCCTAATTATCTGGAATTTGAACAGCCCATTGCGGAGCTGGAAGCCAAGATCAGTGAGCTGAGATTGGTGGGTAGCGACAATGAGTTGAACATCGGTGAAGAAATTCAGAATCTGAAGGACAAGAGCACCAAGCTCACCGAGAAAATATACTCTAACCTGTCCTCATGGCAGATCTCTCAGGTTGCCAGGCATCCGCTGCGTCCTTATACGCTGGATTACCTCGAGCATATTTTTACCGACTTCGAAGAGCTGCACGGAGACCGTCTGTTCGCCGACGATCAGGCCCTTATTGGTGGTCTTGCCAAGATCGATGGCAGACCGGTGGTGGTCATCGGTCACCAGAAGGGAAGAGGCACGAAGGAGAAAGTACGACACAATTTTGGTATGCCGCGACCGGAAGGTTACAGGAAGGCGCGCCGACTTGTGCTTCTTGCCGAGCAGTATCGGCTTCCGGTATTAAGCTTTATTGATACACCTGGCGCCTATCCAGGCATGGATTCGGAAGAGCGTGGCATCAACGAGGCTATCGCGCAGAATATGGCGATGATGTCTAGAGTGAAGACGCCATTGATCGCAACGGTAACTGGCGAGGCTAACTCGGGTGGGGCCATCGCAATCGGTGTCTCCGACCAGCTCAATATGTTGCAGTATTCAACCTACACGGTGATCACGCCGGAAGGTTGTGCGACTATTCTCTGGAAGTCCTCGGATCATGCGGCTGCGGCGGCGGAGGCGATGGGTGTGACGTCGAAGCGCCTGGAGGAGCTAGGGATAGTCGACCATACTATTCGCGAGCCACTGGGTGGCGCGCATAGAGATGTGCCAGCGGCGGCTGCAAGCATTAAGGCTGCTCTGATCGAGCAGCTGGATCGTCTCACTGCATTGGATCCCGATGATCTGGTAGAGCGACGCTATAAGCGCCTGATGAGTTACGGCATATCTAGCTGAGCAAGCCTTATAAGTCCCCTTGTTGTCATGCCCCTTGAATGACAGCGAGAGAGTAGCGGCTTAATCCACTGCGCCCTATTACCAACACGCAGCACTGCTAAAGAAGCAGGCCATGAACAATTCTGTGCAACAACTCCTAGCCAAGATAGACGCCGCCTTAAATAAGCAGGCACACTCGCGCCATTTTTTACTGGGGCTTAGCGGCGGTCTTGATTCGGTGGTGCTGCTCCACGCCATGACGCGCCTCAGGGAGCGCTCCGGGGGCTCACTGCAATTGCGTGCGCTACACATCAATCATCAGCTTCAGGAGCAGTCCGCAACCTGGGCCCAGCACTGCGCGACTCTGTGTGAAAGTCTCGCCGTCGAATTCAGTAGCATCGAGGTCACGATCAATGCCAGTGCGGGCATCGAGAATGCTGCAAGACAGGCCAGGTACTACGAATTTGAGGCGGCCCTGCGCGAGGATGAAGTGCTATTGCTGGCTCACCACCGCGATGACCAGATGGAGACCTTGCTGCTGCGCCTGATTCGAGGCTCTGGCAGTCGCGGGCTCAGTGGTATTCCTGCTAGCAGAGAACTGGGTAGAGAATTGGGCGGAGAGCCGGGTAGAGAACAGGGCAGGGGTCGCCTGATAAGGCCGCTGCTGGGGATCGATAGAGACGAGTTGCTTCTGTATGCCGAGGCGGCGAAGCTTTCCTGGGTTGAGGATGGCTCGAACGAGGACGAGAGTTTCGACAGAAACTATTGCCGCCATACTCTGCTGCCCCTGATCGAGGCGCGCTGGCCAGGCTACAGGGAGAGTTGGTCGAAGTCCGCCGTGCTGGCCCGCGAAAGCGAGGCGCTACTGCAAGAGTTGGCGGCGATGGATCTAGTGGCTATAGCCACCGAATCAAGATCGGTTGTAAGCCGCGTCAAGCTGCTAGCCTTGTCGGCCACGAGGCGTCGCAACGTGCTGCGTTTCTGGCTTGAGGGCTTAGGTGTCGAAGAGCTGGGCTGGCACCAGTTGCATCAGTTAAGTGACGAGGTCGTTCCCAGTAGCACCGCTTCGGTTCTGATTGGGGGCTGCCGACTGCATTGCTACCGCGAGACGCTTCATGCTCTGGCTGCGGCTGCGCTGGAGACTGATGTCGCGAGCGAGGATCTCTCCGGGCTTTCTCCACTTTCTCCACTGCCTCCACTGTCTTCGTTCTCTCAACTGTTAGCAATGCCCAGCGAAGTCGAGCTGACTAATAACGGCAGTCTTATTTTTACAGAAGCGTCGGGTGAGGGAGTCGCCGTGGACAAGCTAGGCGCAATGACGATTCGCTACAGGCAGGGCGGCGAAGCCTGTCGCCTGCTGGGGCGCCCCAATAAGAGCCTCAAGAAAATCTTGCAGGAAGTCGAGATGCAGCCCTGGCTGCGCAGTCGAATTCCCTTGCTGTATAGCGGCGACGAACTGGCTTATATTCCGGGCATCGGCGTGAGCGAGGCATGGGCAGCTAAAGACGGGGAGGCCGCCTGTCTGATCGATTGGCAGCAGCCCGATCTTGCACTGTAGCGTTAAGCGCAAAAACTTTTTCGAGGGAATTTTAAACCAGTAAAAGAACATTTCAGTTTGTTCTATCGGGGGGCTTCTGGTAGGCTGTAACTCCATCTGCATGGGTTGGTGCACGACCAATTTTTCTTATTAGATGGGGCTAGCATGACGCGTTATATCTTCATTACCGGTGGGGTGGTTTCTTCACTGGGCAAAGGCATTACATCTGCATCTCTCGCGGCAATTCTCGAAGCCCGCGGCTTAAACGTCACTATGTTAAAGCTGGATCCCTACATCAATGTAGATCCGGGCACTATGAGCCCGTTCCAGCACGGCGAAGTCTATGTTACCGAAGACGGAGCGGAGACCGATCTCGATCTGGGTCACTACGAACGCTTCAGCCGTACTACCATGTTGCAGAAAAATAACTTCACCACCGGTAAGGTCTACGAAGAGGTGCTCAAGCGTGAGCGTCGCGGCGACTATCTAGGTGCAACCATTCAGGTGATCCCCCATATCACCGACGAGATTAAGCGCAGAGTGATCGCCGGAGCCGGTGACGCAGACATCGCCCTGGTAGAGATAGGCGGAACGGTTGGTGACATCGAATCGCAACCCTTCCTGGAGGCAGTGCGTCAATTGCGCGTAGAGCTTGGCTCCGATGCGGCGCTGTTCATTCATCTCACTCTGGTTCCCTATATTGCTACGGCGGGTGAAACCAAGACCAAGCCGACGCAGCACTCGGTGAAAGAATTAAGATCCATCGGTATCCAACCGGATGTCCTGATATGTCGATCCGATGTAGAAATCGAAGAATCGGCTAGGCTGAAGATTGCCCTGTTTACCAACGTCGAGCCCGAGGCTGTTGTCTCCCTGCCCGACACCGATTCGATCTATCGCATTCCCTCTATTCTTGGCACCGCAAAACTCGACGAGATCGTTGTTAAGAAATTCAAGATGAGCTGCCCGCAGGCAGACTTCTCCGAATGGGACCGTGTTGTCGATGCGAACCTAAATCCAGACAAGGAAGTGAATCTGGCTATGGTTGGCAAATACATGGATCTGCTGGATGCCTACAAGTCGCTGAATGAGGCGATCATACACGCCGGTATTCAGACGCGAACCAAGGTAAACATTACCTACATCGATTCTACGGACGTGATCGACAAGGGTGCCGAGGTGCTGGCCAATCAGGATGCCATCCTCGTTCCCGGCGGCTTCGGCGAGCGCGGCGTGGAAGGCAAGATTATGACCGTGCAGTACGCGCGGGAGAACAAGATTCCCTATCTGGGTATCTGTCTGGGCTTGCAGGCGGCCGTGATCGAATACGCGAGAAATGTCGCCGGCCTGAAAGACGCACACAGTTCCGAATTCTCCCCCGCCTGCGAAAATCCGGTTATTGCGCTAATCAGCGAATGGACCACGCGAGCAGGGGCGACAGAATTTAGAGATGAGAACTCAGACATGGGTGGCACCATGCGCCTGGGGGCGCAGACCTGTGTTCTGGATAAAGACTCAACAACGTACAAGTGCTATGGCAAGCAAGAGATCGTAGAGCGTCATCGTCATCGTTACGAGTTCAACAATGACTATATCGATGTGCTTACAGAGGCGGGCTTGAAGCTGGTAGGGAAATCTGTCGATGGTATGCTGGTGGAAGTCGTTGAGATTCCAGACCACCCTTGGTTCGTAGGCTGTCAGTTCCACCCAGAATTCACCTCTACGCCGCGTTATGGACATCCGCTGTTTACCGGCTTTATCGAAGCCGCCATAGCGCATCACAAGAGCGTAAGCCCCGCCGATGCAGCAGTCGCATCCCCGAAGCTGGCGGTAAACAACACGCAAGCCTGAGCAGTTAGGGAATAGTTCGGAGAACAGCTCAGGGAACAGGATCGGGTATCGAGTCATGACAGCGAAGCAAATCAAGCTTGGGAATTTCACCATTGCCAACGACCAGCCCTTCGTCCTCTTCGCGGGTATGAACGTGCTGGAGTCTAGGGATTTGGCGATGACCGTCGCCGAACAGTTTCATGCCGTTACCGGTGAGCTCAACATCCCCTATGTATTTAAGGCCTCCTTCGACAAGGCGAATCGGTCGTCGGTCGATTCCTATCGTGGGCCTGGCCTTGACGAGGGCCTGAAGATACTTGCCGAGATTAAGGTACAATTCTCCGTACCGATCATCACCGATGTACACGAGATAGGGCAGGTGAAAGCAGCTGCCGAGGTGGCGGATATTTTGCAGCTGCCGGCGTTCCTGTCCAGACAAACGGATCTGGTGGTGGCTATGGCTAAGAGTGACGCCATCGTCAACATCAAGAAGGCTCAGTTTCTTGCCCCCCAGGAGATGGGGCATATTCTCAAGAAGTTTGAGGAGGCGGGCAACGAGCGCCTTATCCTTTGCGAGCGCGGCAGCTGCTTCGGCTATAACAATCTGGTGGTCGACATGCTGGGCTTCTCGGTCTTGAAGCAATTTAACTGCCCGCTGATGTTCGATGCGACCCATGCGCTGCAGAAGCCTGGTGGGCTCGCCGCTGCCGCCGGGGGTCGCCGGGCCGATGTCACCGCGCTGTCTCGGGCCGGCCTGTCCCAGGGAATTGCCGGTTTGTTCATTGAGGCACACCCGGATCCGGACAAGGCGCTATGTGATGGTCCCTGTGCCCTGCGCCTGGATAGTGTCAGGCCCTTCCTGCGGCAGATGCGAGACCTGGATGCGTTGATCAAGTCCATGCCGGAGCTGGATACAGCGTAGTACCCGCACCAAATTAACCTCATTTTTAGATTTAAGTAATATTCATAGGGTATTGAAATGGCTACTATAAAAAATATCAGAGCCCGTGAAGTGCTAGATTCTCGCGGCAATCCAACCATTGAGGCAGATGTCGAATTAGACAGCGGCGTAATGGGCTCGGCCTGCGCACCTTCCGGCGCCTCCACCGGCTCCAGAGAGGCCCTGGAGCTGCGGGACAAAGACCCTTCCCGTTACTTGGGTAAGGGTGTATTGAAGGCTGTTCAGAATGTGAACACCGAGATCAGACAGGCCTTGCTGGGGCATGATGCGGCGGATCAGCAGGCCCTGGATAAGGTAATGCTGGAGCTGGACGGCACCGAGAATAAGTCGAAGTTGGGAGCCAACGCCATTCTGGCGGTGTCCCTGGCGGCGGCGAAGGCGGCGGCCACCGATGCCGGCCTGCCACTGTATGCACATATCGCTAATCTGAATGGCAGTTCCGGCATCTATTCGCTGCCCGTGCCTATGATGAATATCGTCAATGGCGGCGAACATGCGGATAATAACGTGGATATTCAAGAGTTTATGGTTCAACCCACGGGAGCGGCCAGCTTCAGTGAGGCGCTGCGCTACGGCGCCGAGATATTTCACGCCCTAAAGTCGGTGTTGAAGAAGCAGGGCTTAAGTACGGCGGTAGGAGACGAGGGCGGTTTCGCGCCGAATCTTCCTTCCAATGCGGCGGCACTGGACTCTATACTGCAAGCTATTGAAATAGCAGGCTTTCGTCCGGGAACCGATATCCATCTGGCGCTGGATTGTGCGGCGTCCGAGTTCTATGAAGACGGTAAATACCTGCTAAAGGGCGAGAATAAGAGCTTCGATTCCGGTCAATTCGCCGATTATTTGCATGGTTTGTCCGAGAATTATCCGATATTGTCTATCGAAGACGGCATGGATGAGAGCGATTGGGAGGGCTGGGCTAAATTATCGGCGCAGATAGGCGATAAAGTTCAGTTAGTAGGCGATGATTTGTTCGTCACCAACACTAAAATTCTTCAGCGTGGCATCGACGAGAGCATCGCGAACTCCATTCTGATCAAGTTTAACCAGATTGGGTCGCTGACAGAGACGCTGGCAGCGATCAATATGGCGAAGGCAGCCGACTTTACGGCGGTGATATCGCACCGCTCCGGCGAGACCGAGGACACCACCATCGCCGATTTGGCTGTGGCGACGGCGGCGGGACAGATAAAGACAGGGTCTCTGTGTCGTTCCGACAGGGTGGCCAAGTACAATCGCTTGCTGAGAATCGAAGAAGAGTTAGGTGGCAACTCGGTATTCAACGGCATCAAGGAATTTTCTAAATTCACAGGCTGAGTAGATTGCCTCTGAATGCGATCTGGCAATGAGGCAGTATTAACCGCTGAGCTCCCTTCTCAAGAGGAGCCGAGTTCGGCAGAAAGGCTTATGAAGATACTATTCGGATTTCTGGGGTTTGTGTTCATCGTGCTGCAGTACAAACTGTGGCTGGGTGAGGATAGCGTGCGCACCCTAAATATACTCGAGGCAGAGGTTCAGGCGCAGCGCGACTTGAATCAAGACCTGGAGCAGCGTAATAGATTAGTCGAGATCGAAGTGCTGGATCTCAAGAATGGCCTCGAAGCGGTAGAAGAGCGGGCGAGATCCGAGCTTGGCATGATAGAGAAGGGCGAGACCTTCTATCTGCTAGTGCCGCAAAAGAAATAGAAAGAAAAATAGAAAGAGAAATAGAATAAAGAGAGAAGTAGAAAGAGCAAGAGCAGAGCAAGAGAAAAAGAAAGAGAAAGAATTTACCATCCGGGCTGACCAGTCGCCTCGAACCCCGCACAAAGAAGACGCAACTATGACAATTTGGGCTGTCCTGCCTGCTGCCGGCATCGGTCGTCGCATGGGGTCTAAAATCCCGAAGCAGTATCTCACAATCAACAGTGAGCCATTGCTGCTGCATTCGCTGCGCCGTTTGAGTTCAGTGTTCTCAATCAAAAAAATAGTCGTTGTCATACACCCCGAAGATGCGCACTGGTCCCAACTCGAGGCATCCATTGAGCCAGAGATACAAAACCGTATCATAACTGTTATAGGTGGGGACGAGCGCTACCAGTCCGTATTAAACGGACTAGGCGCATTGACCGACCTTGCGCAAGCGGAAGACTGGGTTTTGGTGCACGACGCCGTGCGACCCTGTGTGCGCACTGCGGATATAGAGAGGCTGATAGAGGAATTGGCTGAGGGAAGCGATCCGAATTCCACAGGGGGCCTGTTAGGATCTGAGGTCGACAACACGCTGAAGCGGGTAGACGAGGATCTGACCGTGGTGAAAACCGTAGACAGGGCGCTGTATTGGAATGCGCTAACTCCGCAGATGTTTCGTTTCTCCCTGTTAAAAAAGGCGATAGAAGCAGTCGTCGCTAGCTCCGAGCCGGTGACCGATGAGGCGGCGGCGATGGAAAGCGCCGGCCATAGGCCTATAATGGTCCCCGGCAATAAAGACAATATCAAGGTGACCCGCGAGGCAGATTTGCTTCTAGCTACGCAAATACTGGAAGCGCAGCGCTCGGAGACTCTGGTTTAGTTAGCTCAGCTGATCTAAGCCAGGTAGATAAAAGACACGGATACAAACTTGAAAACAGCGGTCGAACAAGATGAATGTTAACAGCATGCGCATCGGGCACGGTTACGACGTACACCGATTTGCCAACGAGTACAGTGAGAATAAGCCGCTAATTCTGGCGGGTGTGTCCTTGCCGGACAAGATGAGTCTGCTCGCGCACTCCGATGGCGACGTAATCCTGCATGCGCTGTGTGATGCAATTCTGGGCGCACTGGGTGCCGGGGATATAGGCCTGCATTTTCCCGACACCGATCCCCAGTTTGCCGGTGCCTCAAGTGGCGATCTGCTTAAGCATGTACTTGCCCTGATGGATTCGCAGGAACGCTATCTGATCAATGTAGATATCACGGTCATCGCCGAGGTGCCGAAGTTGAGCCCCCATCGTGTCAACATGATTTCGAGTCTGGCCTATTTGCTGGAGCTGCCCGAACAGCAGCTTAATCTGAAGGCAACTACGACAGAAGGTCTGGGTGCGATTGGCAGGAAGGAAGGTATTGCCTGTGCGGCTGTAGTGCTTCTGGCCGGCAATGCGTGATAATTCTTCTGCATCCGATGCTAGCTCTGCAATCGAGGCCTTCAACAGTATCGATAGTCTGGCCTACGCCAATGGCAAGACCGAGTTAAGCGCGACACTGAAGCAGGAGTTCGCGGACTTTCAGGTCGACGAACAGCTGGGATTCAAACCTACCGGGAAGGGCGAGCATCTGTATCTGCGCATCGAGAAGACAGATCAGTCTACCGTCGATGTTGCCAAACGGCTGAGTGAGGTATCCGGCGTGCACAGATCCGAGATCGGCTACTCCGGCATGAAAGACCGGCGCGCTCAGACCCGGCAATGGTTTAGTATCAAGCTACCCCCAAGCAGAGATGGCGAGCTGGCAGCCCTGGAGAGCGATTCACTCCATATTCTCGAGAGCCATAGGAACTTACGCAAGCTAAAGATTGGCAGTCATCGCACAAACCATTTTAGGATCGTGCTGCGCGACTGCAATGGCAGCCCAGAGGAATTCGAGGAGAGGCTGCGGCAGATTGAGCGCACAGGCGTACCGAATTACTTCGGTTCCCAGCGTTTCGGCAGGCAGTTGAGTAATCTCACCCAGGTGCAGGCTTGGATGAGTGCCGAGCTAGACCCCTCGGCTGCCGCCGTCAATAGCCAGGCAATACCCAAGCAGCGGTTTAAACGCAGCATGCTGTTCTCTGCCGCCAGATCCTATCTATTCAATCAATTGCTCTCCAAGCGGCTGCAGCTAGGCAACTGGAACCGTTACGTAACCGGCGATGTGCTGAATCTGGATGGGACAGAGCGTTGCTTCGCGCTGCAGCAGGGTCTGGAATGGGATGAAACCCTGCAGCAGAGGCTGGAGCAGTTCGATATTCATATCACCGGCCCGTTGCCCGGTGAGATCGATTCTAAAGATAAATATGTAAGCTACGGCGAAGCTGCCGATATTGAAGATGCAGTGTGCAAAGAATTTTCTACGCTGATGGCGGGTCTTAAGCATTTTGGATTAAAGGCTGCGCGCAGGCCGCTACGTTTCCGTCCCATTGATCTGAGTTGGGAATGGCGGCAGAGCGAGGGTGCGGGCGCAGGCGCAGGGTCGACTGAACGGCCAGAAGGGCCGGGTGACCTACTATTGGACTTCTCCCTCGGTAAGGGGGCCTACGCCACGAGTTTGCTGAGAGAGCTCTGTGTGACTAAAGAGCATGCATGAGCCTGAGCAATAACATCATAGAAGCAGAACACATAGGACTTTAGACTTGAGTAGCAGCGGAAACGGTAAACCAAATCTGAGCGGCATTGGGATGACATCGCAGCGCACGCGGGAACGACTCTTAGGTAGATTGATAGATCAGGGCATAGACAGCATGGAGGTGTTGGATATTATTCGCTCCACGCCGCGTCATATATTCCTCGACGAGGCGCTCTCCCATAGAGCCTATGAGGACGTGGCCCTGCCCATCGGTCACAGCCAGACGATTTCACAGCCCTATGTGGTTGCGAAGATGACCGAGGCGCTGCTCAAGAGCGGCCCTCTGGACACGGTGCTGGAGATTGGCACCGGCTGCGGATACCAGACCGCGGTGATGGCACAGTTGGCGAAAACGGTTTACACGGTCGAGCGCATCAAACCCCTGCTGGATAAAGCCAAGAGAAACTTAAAGCTGCTGAAGCTACGCAATATTAATTTCCGCCACGGCGATGGCAGTGCAGGCTGGGCTAACAACGGTCCTTATGATGCAATCATCACCACGGCGGCACCGCAGCAGGTTCCCAGAGAGTTGTTCGAACAGCTTAAAGAGGGTGGTCGTCTGGTTATTCCCGTCGGCGGCGACAATCAGCAGGAGCTGCAACTGATTACGCGTCACGGTAGAGAGTTTACCGCCGAGGTTCTGGAGGCGGTTCGCTTCGTACCCCTTTTAGTGGGCCAGTTGCAGCACTAGGCATTTCCTGTCCTGGAATAATTCTGTACTCGAATAACTCTGTACTGGAAGAACTCTGAACTAGAATAGCCCTGAACTAGAATAGCTCTGTTCTACAATGATTCTGTACTAAAGTAACGGATGCAATGGCTTGATCATGTCTGACAACTCAAGCGGGCGGCAGCAGAACAGCGACAGTTCTATCGCAACGCCGCGCGGCAAATTTATGCTGTACCTGAAAGGTGTCGCCATGGGCCTGGGTGATTCCGTGCCCGGCATTTCCGGTGGCACCATCGCCGTTATCACTAAGATTTATGATCAGCTGGTGTTTTCTATTCGCGCCGTCGACCTTCGCGCCTGTGCCCTGTTGTTCACCGGTAAGTTTGCCCTAGTCTGGCAGCATATTAATGGCAGCTTTTTGCTTATCCTCGCGGCGGGCATATTATCCGGGCTGTTAATTTCCGCGAACACCGTATTGTTTCTGTTAGAGAATTATTTTGCGCCACTGATGGCCTTTTTTATTGGTATGGTGCTGGCCTCTACCTGGTTGTTGCGCCATGAGTTTTCCATCGCTGCCTGGCAGAATGTTCTGGCGCTGCTACTCGGTCTGGCGCTCGCGGTGTCTATAGGCTTGATCACTCCGCGATCGGCGGAACTGTCGCTGCTGTATGTCTTCTTCAGCGGCGCCATCGCCATTAGTGCGATGATATTGCCCGGCCTGTCCGGTGCCTTCATTCTCTTATTGTTAGGCGTGTATGAATTTATCCTCAGTGCGCTGATTGGCTTCGACTGGCCCTATATTCTAGTGTTCATGATGGGTTGCGCTACGGGCCTGCTTATCTTTACCCGTGTCCTCTCCTGGATGCTGCGCGATCACCATCAACTTAGTTACGGATTCATCAGCGGCATGCTGCTGGGCTCGGTAACGGCGCTCTGGCCCTGGCAGGGGGAGGAAGGCTTTACCATGGTTCTGCCTGCGTCACTGACTCTTGTATCAGGTGTCGTAGTTGTTGTATCACTACAGAGGGTGTTTGCCGCAAAACCAACACGGCACAGCGATTGATATGGCCACTTCATTCACACAGCTTAGCAAGATTCGATGTCTGTCATTGGCAGGCCTGGCGCTACTCAGTGCCTGCGCCGGGGGTTATCAGGCACCGATCTCTGAGCAGAGTGAACGCCAGGTGCTCACCGCGCCAATTATTGTCGATAGCTCTACGCCGGATAGTAGTTTTCGACTCGAAAACTCGGGGCCGGCTAGAGTCTCTTCCAATACTGGCGATGGTAGTTCGAGAACAGCCAGCGCAGCGTCGAGTTCGCAGCGCAGCGTTACTGAATCCAGGCCGGCGCAAAGTACTGCCGCAGCATCTACGCCGCGTATACACCGTGTGCAACCTGGCGATACCCTGTTCTCCATCGCCTTCCAATATGATCTGGATTTTAGATCGCTGGCGATAGCGAATGGCTTGAGCCCGCCCTATACCATCTTTGTCGATAGAGAAATCAATCTGGACCTGAATAATATCGTAGCGAATGGCGCCGGCGTGTCGACGTCGAATCTAGGTACCGCTGTCGCTAATAACTCCGTTGCCAGGGCGAGGGCAGGGAGCTCACCGTCGGGCTCGGTATTACGGCAACCGGTGTCAAGAACGCCGCTGGCGGTTTCCTGGCAGTGGCCCCATTCCGGCCGTGTGATCAGAGGGTTTCGCTCCGGGGTTAGTAAGGGGTTGGATATTTCGGGGAGTGTCGGTGATCCCGTGTTGGCGGCAGGCGACGGCGATGTGGTCTATTCCGGGCGTGGCATACAGGGTACCGGCGACCTGATCATCATTCGTCACAGCGATCGCTACCTGAGTGCCTATGCCCATAATTCGCGTATGCTGGTGAACGAGGGGGCTAGGGTTCGAGCGGGAGAGAAGATAGCCGAGGTGGGGGAGAATTCTTCGGGTGTGCCTATGCTGCACTTTGAGATTCGTGAAGCGGGTGATTCGGTGGACCCGTCGAGGCTGTTACCAGCTAAATGAAGCCCCTGTTAATGAAGCCCCTGTAATGAAGCCCCTGTGCGTGCAATATCTCTAAGAGTCCCTGTGCTGAATTCGTCAAAGGCTAAGGCGCCAGACTAGCGCTCCAGAAACTCCAGTTTGTTCTTCTTGTCGGTCCATTCCTCTGCATCGGGCAGGGCATCTTTCTTCTCGGTGATGTTTGGCCAGACTTCCGCCAACTCGGCGTTCAAGGCAAGGAAGCCCTGCTGATCTTCAGGCAGTTCGTCTTCCGCGTAGATCGCATCAACTGGGCACTCCGGTTCGCATAGCGCACAGTCGATGCACTCGTCGGGGTGAATTACCAGAAAGTTAGGTCCTTCATAGAAGCAGTCTACGGGGCATACTTCAACACAGTCAGTGTGCTTACAGCGAATACAGTTGTCACCTACTATGAATGTCATGTTATCTCCAACCCTTTGATTCTGGTAATTCTGGCTAATTTTTTCAATTGCGCCAATCTGGCTTGTCGCTCGCCCTGGTCACCTTTGGGCGCCTTTTAACGGCTAATGGCGGGGCTTCGCGGCGTGCATTCTATCAGTTTTTTTCGGCAGTTTTCCATTCGGCTAGAGGATTTATTAGTTTAGTTTCTAGTTTGGACCCACATTCAGCCATCTGTTTTCTGTTTCAGCTCATAAAGAATTTTCAGCGCTTCTTTCGCGGTGATCTCATCGACTTCCAGCCTCTGCAGAAAGTCCACGGCAGGATGGGGCGCGGTGGCAAACATCTCACTCTGGAATGGCGAGCCGGCCTCGGATGCGGGCGCCGAGGAGGATGTGAAGGGGCTGACTACTGTTGGTGCTTGAGCCGGCGTGTCATTCTCCAATTGCTGCAATTTTTCTCGGGCCTTCTCAATAACTGCGCGCGGTATGCCCGCTAGCTGGGCTACCTGCAGGCCATAACTCTGGTTGGCCGGCCCCGCCTTGACGGCATGCAGGAATACGATGCCGTTGTCGTGCTCGATCGCGTCCAGGTGCACGTTAACGATCGCAGGATAAGTCTCCGGCAGGATGGTCAGTTCAAAATAGTGTGTGGCGAATAGGGTGTAGGCCTTCACGTGCTCGGCGATATATACCGAGGCGGCCCATGCTAGCGACAGGCCATCGAAGGTGCTGGTGCCTCTGCCAATCTCATCCATAAGCACCAGGCTGTTTTCTGTGGCGTTGTGCAGGATATTCGCCGTCTCGGTCATTTCCACCATGAAGGTAGAGCGGCCACCGGCGAGATCGTCGGATGAGCCGATACGAGTAAAGATTCTGTCTATGGGGCCTAGGGTTACTGCGGTAGCCGGCACGTGGCTGCCACACAAGGCGAGCAGGGTGATCAATGCGGTCTGCCGCATATAGGTGGACTTGCCGCCCATGTTCGGTCCGGTAATGATTAGCATCTTCTGCGTGAGGTTTAGACAGACGTCGTTAGCAACGAAGGTGTCGGCGGTGACTTTCTCCACAACCGGGTGCCTGCCGCCTTCGATAGTTATGCCCGGCTCATCGCTTAACACCGGCTCACAGTATTCAAGATTCACCGCGCGCTCGGCGAAGCAGTTAAGGACATCCAGCTCGGCGAGAGCCTCGGCGCTGGTGATCAGCCGAGTAAGCTCCGTGGCGAGCTCTTCTATCAAGGCGTCATACAAAGCCTTCTCGCGGCTCAGGGATTTGCTGCGCGCGCTGAGTACCTTGTCTTCGAATTCTTTCAGTTCCGGGGTGATGAAACGCTCGGCGTTCTTCAGTGTCTGCCGGCGCACGTATTCGGCAGGGAGTTCGACGCCAGCCTGGCCCTTGCTGATTTCTATGTAATAACCGTGCACACGGTTGTAGCCGACCTTGAGCGTGGCGATGCCGGTGCGTTCCTTTTCACGCACCTCTAGGTCGATTAGATACTGGCCGGCGTTGCTGCTCAGGTTGCGCAGCTCATCAAGCTCGGCATCATAGCCTGTGGCGACCACGCCTCCCTCGCGGATAACTACCGGAGGGTTCTCCTCAAGGGCGCGAGCCAGCAATGCGCTCTGCTGGGGAAACTCGCGTATGCGCTGTGCTATCTCGGAAATGGAGGTGGCCGTCATCGTCGATAGCTGCTGTTGCAGTTCCGGAAGCTGAGCTAGACCGTCGCGCAGCTTTGCCAGATCCCGCGGGCGCGCCGAACGCAATCCCAGGCGCGCGATGATGCGCTCCAAGTCGCCTATGTTCTGCAGCACCTCATGCAGAGCCTCGAAGTGATAGTCACTCTTTAGTGCGGCGACCGCCTGCTGTCGCAACAGCAGCTGGCTTCGTTGCCTAAGTGGTCGATTGATCCAGCGCGATAACAGGCGGCTGCCCATAGCTGTCGCCGTGCGGTCGATCACCGAGAGCAGCGTATTGTCTTTGCCCCCGGCTAGATTGATATCCAGTTCGAGATTGCGGCGACTGGCGGCATCTAAGATGACGCTGTCCTCCTGACGCTCTACCTGTATGCCTTGGATATGCGGCAGGTCCGATTTCTGTGTTTCCCGCGCGTATTGGATGAGGCAGCCGGCAGCCTGCAGGGCGGCGCTCAGATCTTCGCAATCGAAGGCACAGAGGTCGCGGGTATTAAAATGTTCGGTGAGGATCCGGGTGGCATTCTCCAGCTCGAACTCCCAAATCGGTCGCCTGCGTTTCGCAGGATGATTGAGTGCGGCTTCCACCTCAGTCAGCTCTTCCTGCAGCAGAATCTCGGCAGGCTGGATGCGACCTATCTCGGAGGTCAGCGCGTCCAGGCCTTGCATCTCGCTAAGCACGAATCTGCCGCTGCTGATATTCATGAAGGCAATGCCATAGGTTTTCTGCGCGGCAGTCTTGCCTGCGCTCGCGCTGATGGCGAGCAGGCAATTATCGCGGCGCTCGTCCAGCAGGGCCTCATCGCTCACCGTTCCCGGTGTGATGATTTTAACAACCTGTCTCTCTACCGGGCCCTTGCTGGTAGCCGGGTCGCCGATCTGCTCACAGATGGCGACGGATATGCCGGCCTCAACCAGCTTCGCCAGATAGCGATCCGCCGCATGGTAGGGGATGCCGCACATGGGTATGGGCTCGCCGCCGGATTTGCCGCGGGCGGTGAGTGTAATGTCCAGAACATTGGCGGCGGTCTTGGCGTCTTCAAAGAACAGCTCGTAGAAGTCGCCCATGCGATAAAACAACAGACTGTCTTGGTGCTGAGCCTTGATGCGCAGAAACTGCTGCATCATCGGAGTGTGTGTTTGCGCGTCGGTCAATTGGCTAACTGCTGAGTCGATTGAATGCTGTGAGGAATGGTTTTTGTTGGTAATTGTTGATCAGAATTCTACACGGTTTGACGAGCGGGGGGCATAGCTAATTGGCTTGGGGTAGTGTGTGTTTTTAGCCGTGGTTATTTACGGTTCACTTCAATCAATGAAGCCGTTACCATGAGGCCATGTCAGACTCTCTCAGCAACTCCATCCCCGAACTGGTTCAACAGCTGGCTGACAAACTCCTCGCAAAAAAACTCATCATCTCCACGGCCGAATCCTGTACCGGTGGCTGGATCTCTCAATCCCTAACGGCGCTCGCTGGCAGTTCCGTGTGGTTCGATACTGGCTTCGTTACCTATTCCAATGAGGCGAAGCAGCGACTGCTGGCTGTGCCCGCCGCCATCTTCGACAGCGACGGGGCGGGTGCCGTAAGCGAGGCGACGGTGCTGGCCATGACCACCGGTGCGATTCAAAACAGCAGAGCCAATCTGGCGGTGGCCGTCAGCGGCATCGCCGGCCCCGATGGCGGTACTGAGGAAAAACCCGTGGGCACGGTCTGGATCGCCTGGCAGTGGGAGAGCAAAAGTCTCGCGCGATGCTTCCATTTCAGTGGCGACCGCGAGTCTGTGCGCAGGGCGACGGTGCTCGCCGCCCTCGATGGCTGTCTTTTGTTAGTTGATTAGACAGAAAAACTAAAGGAATTGGATTTTTTGCCAATATACTGGTTGTATATACAGTAATAATTTGTTTAAATTTCCACTGGTCGTATATACAGTAGTTTAGAAATTGGGCCCGGGCGCAAAGAAAGATCAGCTAAAGCCCCCAGGAAACGGCCACATAGACAACTTATCAGAATCTTTTAGGAAGCAGGTGTACACAATGCAGATCACAACAAGCGCTGTAAGCAACAAATCATCAACCAGATTGGCGCCGGCGGAGTCTGCTAACACGGGATTATACGATTTATGGCTGAACTCGATGTTACCTACTGTGAGTCCATCGATGGTCACGGGAGTGACTTCGAGTTCTAGCCACCAGATTGCGAGTCAGAGAATTGACTGCGAACGGCTTGCCGAAAAGTTAATGCAGTTAGGCTACGACATTATGTCAACTGGCATGGCTAAGCAAAGGTAGTAAAAACGGTAGTAAAAAAGGTAGTAAGAAAGGCTGTAAGAAAGACTACAAAAAAGATTGTAAGAAATTTAGCAAGTAGCCGGGGACAGGCTACTATTTAACACTCAGGAGACTGAGTTATTTAGGGGCAACCCGACAACTGCTTTACTCATGGAACCAGGCTTCAGTTGTGAATGTAAACACAAGGAAATTAAGATGATTGAAGGTAACGACAACAAAGATAAGGCACTCGCCGCTGCGCTAACGCAAATCGAGAGACAGTTTGGCAAGGGTTCCATGATGCGGCTAGGCGATACTGATCGCGAGCCAATACCGGCTATCTCTACCGGTTCACTAGGGCTGGATGTGGCGCTAGGCATAGGCGGTCTGCCGCGTGGCCGAGTGGTTGAAATCTACGGGCCAGAGTCCTCCGGTAAGACTACCCTAACGCTTCAGGTTATCGCCGAGGCACAGAAGGCCGGTGGCAGCTGTGCGTTCATCGATGCGGAACACGCGCTGGATCCTATCTATGCCGGCAACCTGGGTGTCGATGTCGACAACCTGTTAGTGAGCCAGCCGGATACCGGTGAGCAGGCGCTGGAAATATGCGACATGGTCGTACGCTCAGGTGCCCTGGATGTCGTAGTCATCGACTCCGTAGCGGCGTTAACGCCGAAGGCTGAGATCGAGGGCGATATGGGTGACAGCCACATGGGTCTGCAGGCCAGATTGATGTCCCAGGCACTTAGAAAGATGACAGGCAACATCAAGAATTCCAATACTCTGGTTATCTTCATCAATCAGATTCGTATGAAGATCGGTGTCATGTTCGGCTCGCCGGAAACAACGACTGGCGGCAACGCACTGAAGTTCTATTCGTCGGTAAGACTGGATATCCGCCGCATCGGTTCGATCAAAGAAGGCGATGAGGTAGTCGGTAACGAGACTCGAGTCAAGGTCGTCAAGAATAAGGTGGCACCACCGTTCAGACAAGCTGAATTTCAGATCATGTACGGCAAGGGTATTCATCATCTGGGCGAGGTTGTCGATCTGGGTGTTAAGCAAGGCCTGGTCGAAAAGTCCGGTGCCTGGTATGCCTACAAGGGTGAGAAGATTGGCCAGGGCAAGAAGAACGCCAGCCTGTATCTGGAAGAGAACCCGCACATCGCCGAGGAAATCGAACTGCAGATTCGCGCACAGCTACTAGGTGGCGATCTGATCGAAGAGGCAGCGAACTGCGAAGAAGAAATACCTGCCAACGATGACGATGTCGTCGTACTAGCCGACGCCAAGAAGAATGGCTAGTCGGAATAGTTAGGCAGAGCAGCTGGGCGCAATAGCTAAGCTTTTAGTAGTTTGTTAGTTAACGGCTTAGCGTTAATAAATAGGTAGGCGACGACACACGCAGTGAGAACACAGCGAGAGCATAAAAGATGAGCTTGCTATCAAAGAAAGTACCTTCAGCTGATAGCGAGAACATCGCCGAAAACGCTGGGTGTGTCGAAAGCCCAAAGAATCACAAAAAGAATCACAAAGCTACTCAAGTGTCTGAGACAGCATCTTGTAACGATGTCCCTGTTCTCCGGCGGGCCGCAATGGACTATCTGGCTCGCCGGGAACATTCTTTTTTTGAGCTCGCTCAAAAGCTAGGCAAGAAGTTCCCCTATACAGACAGCGAATTACTCACCGAAGTACTGGACGTGCTGCGGGCGGAGAATTTGCAGTCCGATGAGCGCTTCACGGAATCCTATGTGCGCTATCGCAAGTCCCGAGGCTTCGCGTATCTACATATCCGTGGCGATCTTTCCGCAAGGCGGGTGAGCGAAGAGCTGATTAACGAGCATCTGTTGATCGATGATGAACACTGGCAGATTACTGCGAATGAACTGGTAGTAAAGAAGCTGCGCAATCAAGAACCTCTCGTCTTCGGTTCCAAGTTACATAGAAAGCTGACCAGGTTCCTGGAATCCAGAGGCTTCTCCCCACAAGAGTCTCGAAAGGCGCTGGATAAACACCTAGCCTAAGCGGGATTTTA
>CAJQHM010000015.1 GCA_905478195.1 uncultured Pseudomonadales bacterium | reverse complement strand
CACACCTAGGCGCCTGTCTCCACAGTGGTGAAGACCAGTTCTCTTGCCGCCAGCACCCCATCGGACTCAACATTCAATAAAAGATACGTATCTGTAGCTTCTTCCGCGAGCGCGCCGCTCAAGCTAATTGCCGAAAACAAGAGTAACGAGCCAAGCAATAGTGTTAGTTTTCTAGTCATGGTGTACTCCCTTCAGCTGCAGAGTCTTCTTAATAGATACTTTATTTTCTCAGCATACTACTTTCCGAGCTGCAGACACTAGTTAAGATCCGCCGCAAATTCCTTCAATTTATCGAGACTCACTATATCCAGCGCTCGCTTGTGTGTGCGCGTGAGATAGACCTTAGGCGCCATATCCTGCTCATAGGCCTCTAGCCAGCGCACGGCGCACAGACACCAGCTATCACCGGGGTTGAGACCGGGAAACCCAAAGTCTGGCATAGGCGTAGAGAGATCGTTCCCTCGAAATCGAGAGTATTGTAAGAAGCGTTCGTCTACCTGCACGCATACCGTGTGAGAACCCAGGTCTTCGTCGCTGCTGTTACAACAGCCATCACGATAGAAGCCGGTAATAGGGTCAGTACCACAGGGAACCAACTCCTCATCGAACACGTTTAACGAATCATCCATAGCTTCTCCTCTACCTTCTCAGAATCATAAACCAGCGACCGATATGCAAGACATTCGCAAGAGCGGCGGCGAAGTAAGTTAGCGCTGCAGCCTTTAATACCTGCCGAATCGCAGGCAATTGAGATGCATCCACGTATTCGCCTTCGACTAGCACCGGCAGTGCCTTGTTGAAACTTGCGTCCCATTCTTCAGGCAAAATAATCAGATAGGCAAAAGCACCGCCCAGCTGCAGCAACAAGCTTATGCCTATTAGCCCACCAATCGCCAGTGGCGTGCGCAGCACCAGAGCTGCAATCGGAATCATTAACATCATGACCACACCCACCTGATTCAGTCTAGTAGCCAGAGGCAGATAGCGCTTGCGCAGTTCAAATACTTTTTCACGGCGATAGAACTGAATCGCATGACCCACCTCATGGGCGGCCACAGCAATAGCGGTTAAGGATTTTCCGTTTAGGTTGAGCGGGCTCAGACGAACCGCCGGCCCCGATGGATCGAAATGATCCGTATTGGCCGCAGTCTCCTCGACCTTGATTCCTGTTAATTCGAAGCGCTCGATAAGGTGCAATGCCAGCTCACCCCCTGTGCCGGGTAGCCCTGCTATTTCTTTGCTGTGCTTGGCCATTACCCGGCGCACCCAGAAACTGGGCGCGTAGATCAGTATCGCCAGTAATGCACCTATAATCAGCAGAGGCATGTTTTATCTCGTTAACTAACGCGACTGAATCTGGAAAGTGGGCCGAAACTTTCTAGCCCGATTTGAACCGTAGTTGAGTCTTGGTGCTCCAGCTCTTTGAAGCAAAAATTGCATGCCTAGTTTTCGGCGCCTACTCCCAGTGTACCGTCGTTAATGCCTTAAAAATGCCCGACATTGCCGCCAATGGTTGGAACTCTGACGCCAACGTGGAACTTATCCCTTCGACTAGAAGCCGTTCAGGCTTGCATAGCGATCACGATGGAATGCCGCATCGCCAAGGAATTGCTGAGCTACCCGCGCACGCTTGATGTAAAAGCCTACATCGAACTCGTCGGTCATGCCGATACCGCCATGCATCTGTATGCCTTCATTGCTCACCAGGAAGAACACTTCGGAGAGTTTTGCCTTGGCCATGCTGGCAATCACCGCTATCTCTTGCGACGATTTTTCGGGGTCATCCAGAGCAGATAACGCGGCGCGCACGACTGATTTACACAGCTCGATCTCGCTGTACATCTCGGCGGCACGGTGCTGCAAGCCCTGAAAGGAACCGATCAGAACACCGAACTGCTCGCGCTGCTTTAGATAGACCAAGATGCTTTCGAAGACGGCTTGTATGCTGCCTAACATCTCCGCTGCTACACCTATTCGCGCGATATCCAGCACCTTGCTTAGGCTTTCAAAAGCACCATCCAAGTCGCCTAGCAGCGCCTCGGAGGGAACCACCACATCGCTAAACTGAACATTGGAAGAATTGCGACTGTCGACCATGATTGTGCGCTGAATGCTAACGCCCTCGGCAGCGGCATCCACGAGAAAGACAGACAGCCCTTGCTCGCTATCGGTCTCACCGGATGTTCGCGCTACGGTGATAAGTTTGTTTGCAATATGCCCATCGAGTACGAAGGTCTTGCTACCTCTCAGGCTGTAACCGCCCTCGACCTTGGTGGCTGTGGTAGCTACCCTGCTCGGACGATGAGTAGTGTGTTCATCGAGCGCCAGGGCTGTGAGTAATTCACCGGCGACGATCTGCGGTAGCAGCTGTTGTTTTTGCGTCTCATTGCCAAGCTCGAGGATGGCGGTAGCGCCGATCAACACCGTAGAGATTAGCGGAGAGCTAAGCAGCGTCCTTCCTGTCTCCTCCAATACAACACCTAGACCACCATGGCCAAAGTCGAAGCCACCATAGGATTCAGGCACTGCCATACCCGCCCAACCCAGTTCGATCATCTGCGTCCAGACAGCTTGGTCATAGCCTAGCTCATCTTTACTGTCGCGCAGTTTACGCAACAGAGAAACGGGCGCAATCTGTTCACAGAAACTCTTTGCCGAGTCTTTCAGTAGTTGCTGGTCTTCACTTAACACTAAAGCCATTTTCTAATTCTTCCTTACGAACATCGTTCTATATTGTCTTACTTATTTCTGAGCCATACTCAGAATATCGGGAAGCCCCAATACTCGCTTGGCGATTACATTCAATTGAACTTCCGATGTTCCACCTTCGATAGAGTTTGCCTTGGAACGCAGCCACTCGCGAGTCAGTTGTAATTCCTCGTCATTGAAACCTTCGCCTTCCCAGCCCAGGCCCTGACTACCGATTGCCTGCAACATTAATTCATAACGACGCTTGTTCAGCTCGCAGCCGTAATTCTTGAGCATGGAGGAAGTCGCGTTCGGCCCCTGCCCCTGCTTGGACTCTTCAATCGAACGTGTTGACGTATAGGCAAACGCGTCGCTGTCGATCTTGAACTGTGCGATCTGGTCACGCAGCACCGGGTCGGATAATTTCGCACTATCGCCGCGGTAGCTCATCGCCGTACCTTCCAGGCTGGAGATAGTCGATGTAGTGCCGCCATTGTCTGACTGGCCCGAGCTTAGCCCAAAGCCAGAAATCATGGTGCGCTCATGTTGCAGCAGGCGCTTGGCGATGGTCCAGCCTTCGTTAAGGCGCCCAACGAGATTGCTTGCTGGCACTTTGACATCATCGAAGAATGTCTCACAGAAGGGCGAGGAACCACTAATCAACTGGATCGGTTTAGTGGAGATGCCCTCGCTAGCCATATCGAACAATATGAAGCTAATGCCCGAATGCTTGGGTACCTCGAAGTCGGTGCGCACCAGACAAAAAATCCAGTCTGCCTTGTCGGCATAGGAAGTCCACACCTTGGATCCATTAATGAGATAGGTATCGCCCTGTAACTCTGCCTTGGTCGCAAGGCTGGCAAGGTCCGAACCGGAGCCCGGCTCAGAATACCCCTGGCACCAACGAATCTCTCCACGCACTATCTTCGGAATATGCTCCAGCTTCTGTTCATGACTACCATATTCGAGGAGCACGGGACCCAGCATACTAATACCGAAACTGGTCAGCCCGGGTCGCGCATTGATACGCACCAATTCCTCTCTCAGTATTATTGCCTGGTCTTTGTCCAAGCCACCACCACCGTATTCGGCGGGCCAGGTCGGACAGGTCCAACCCTTCTGCGCCAGGCGCTCTAACCAAATTTTGCTGTCGGGATTGGTGAACTCGGCGTTGCGGCCACCCCAGACGACTTCTTCCTGAACCATCGCTGTGCGCATCGAATCAGGACAATTCTGCTCCAGCCAGGTGCGAGTTTCTTCTCGAAAATCTTGTAGGGACTGCAAGGCAACCCTCCTCTGTCTTAAATGACTATCTAGTATCAAAATTTCAGCATTCGCTGAGGACAAGCTTAGCCTGTGACTAATACCTGACGCCCTTGAACCTTCCCCGCCTTCAGATCTGCAAGTGCCGCGCCGGCTTCAGACAGCGGCCGTTCGTGAATATCGATAGGCGCAATCTTGCCTGCGCGCACTAGCTCCATAAGCTCGGCCATGTCTTGAGGTGTGCCCACATAGCTACCCTGAATAATGCGTGCATTCATCGGAATAAAGGGAATCGGAATATTCAAGGCACCACCGTACAGACCCACAATCACTAGCATGCCGCCTTTACGCAGACAGCCTAGCCCATAATTAACAGAAGCTTCGGCTCCAACAAAATCCAATACCGCATAGGCACCGCCTGTAACCTTACGCAAGGCTTTCGCCGTCTGTGAATCAGATGAATTAAATGTTCGGCTAACCCCAATCTCTTGAGCAGCCTGCAGCTTGGCATCGTCGATGTCGACTACTATTGGATCTATTCCCATCGCAGAAATCGCGATCTGAATAGCCATCATGCCGACACCGCCGGCGCCTATAATAACTACGGCATCGTCTGCGTGAAGATCGCCTACCTTCTTAAGTGCGGCAAAGGCAGTGAGTCCGGAGCAGGCATAGGTGGCCGCTAGGGAATCGGACACGTCTCCCTTGTCGAACAAATAACGACTGTGAGGTATAAGAACGTGGTCAGCGAAACCGCCATGAGCCACGATCCCCAGGGCGCGACCGGGGGTACACAACTGCTCCTCGCCACGCATACATGCCGCACATTCTCCGCAACCAATCCAGGGGTAGACGACGCGTCGATCACCAATCTGAACACCCTCGGCATCGGGCCCAACGGCAACTACTTCGCCAAAGATTTCATGGCCTAATACCATGCCTTCGCGACCTACCTCGAGTTGCTTGCCATTACCAAGATTGAAGACGCCGTCGTGCATGTGTATATCCGAATGACATACACCGCAGGCAACTGTCTTGACCAGCACTTCCGTGCCCTGAGGTACCGGCGTTTCCAATTCAACTTCTACCAGAGCAGCACCGGGCGTTGTGGTTTGATATGCAATCATATTTTCTTCTCTTCAATAGATACTTAATAGCAAAGGATGTAATCAGATAGACTTATCTGAACGCGCTCTATCCGTTCTCGCACCCCCATTCGGCGAAGGTCTTTCCTTCTTTCGCTAACTTTTCCAGTAGCGGCGCCGGCTTCCAGTATTGCTCGCCATACATATCTCTGAATTCGCAGATCTTGTCATAGACATTCTTCAAGCCTACATGATCGGCATAGTGCATAGGTCCGCCCTTGGCTGCCGGGAATGCATAGCCAAACACGTACACTACATCGATATCACTAGGGCGCTGCGCAATACCCTCTTCCAGAATCAATGCGCCTTCATTAATTAACGGATAGAAACAACGCTGCAGAATCTCTTCGTCTGAGATAGTACGCTGCTCGATTCCTAACTTCGCCGCTTCTTCCTTGATCATAGACTCTATCTCAGGATCGGACATGCGCTGTCGCGTCTGCGGGTCGTACTTATAGAACCCAGCTCCAGTCTTCTGTCCGTGTCTGCCCATCTCGACCAGCAGAGTGCCCATGCGATACAGCTTGGGATCGTCTGGCAGGTCGGTGCGAGCCTGCCGCGCCTTATAGCCAACATCCAAACCGGCGAGATCGCCCATAGCGAGAGGGCCCATCGCCATGCCAAATTTCTCCAGGGCTGAATCCACCTGTGCGGGAGTACAACCGTCCATTAGCAGCATCTGCGCCTCGCGGCCGTAGCCACCCAGCATACGATTACCGATAAAGCCGTAACACACCCTCGAAAGCGCGCAGACCTTGCCGATCTTCTTGCCTATCTGCATGGAAGTCGCCAATGCATCGTCGGCAGTCTTAGCGCCGCGAACGATCTCCAGCAACTTCATCACATTCGCCGGGCTAAAGAAATGCAGGCCCAGTACATCTTGTGGTCGACTTGTCGCCTCGGCGATGGCATCGACATCCTGATAGGAGGTATTTGTTGCCAAAATTGCACCTGGCTTACAGACAGCATCCAACTTCGCGAATATTTCTTTCTTTAGATCTAAATTTTCGAAGACAGCCTCGATAACCAGATCGACATCGTCAAGATCTGCATAATCTGTGGTTCCCGAGATTGTGCTGATCAACTGCTCCATCTTGTCCGCAGGGAGCTTTCCTTTCTGTACGGTAATCGTATAGTTCTTGCGGATTATATTCATGCCACGCTCAAGCGCTTCATCGTTAATCTCAAGCATGACGACCGGAATGCCGACATTCGCGAAACACATGGCGATACCACCGCCCATGGTTCCGCCACCGATGATAGCCACCTTCTTGATGTCGCGCAGTGGCGTATCTTTAGGCAGGTCTTTAATCTTCGCCGCCTGGCGTTCCGCAAAGAAGATGTGACGCATCGCCGCCGATTCTGGCGAGGTGACCAGTTCGCGAAACAATTCACGCTCGCGTTCCAATCCCTGATCCATGGGCAGGTTTACTGCCGCCTCGATGCAGGACACAATCTTGTCGGGCGCGATCTGCCCGCGCGCACGCTTGGCTAACTTCTTTCTGGCCGCATCGAAGAAACCAGGCTCGATAGTAGCCGGGTCAATAGTGATGTCACGAATGCGCTTCAATGGCGCGCCAGACTCAAGCAGATCGGTGGCATATTTTATCGCGGCTGCCTGCAGATCATCGCCTTCGACGACCTCATCCAACAATCCCATGCTGTTTGCTTTCGCTGCCGCAACAGGATTACCACTTGTGATCATGTCCAGTGCCACTTGCACACCCGCCACACGTGGCACGCGCTGTGTTCCACCCGCGCCCGGCAACAGGCCTAACTTAACTTCGGGGAGACCCACCTTCGCTGACGCGATCGCACAGCGATAGTGACAGGCCAGAGCCACTTCAAAGCCACCGCCCAGTGCGGTGCCATGTATTGCCGCTATCACCGGCTTCTTCGAATTTTCGATTGCCCCAAGCACCTCGGGCAAGCCTGGCTCCATAGGCGGCTTTCCAAATTCGGTAATATCTGCTCCTGCGATGAAGGTACGACCTTCGCAGCGCAATACGATAGCCTCGGAGCCATCTTCCTGCGCCGCGTTGACTGCATTCAATATGCCTTCGCGTACGGCCTGTGAAAGCGCATTGACTGGGGGGCTGTTGACACTGATGACACCAATATTTCCTACTAATTCATAACTCACGACATTCGACATGTTTAATTCCTGTTTACTGATTTACGTGTAAGGAGTACTGCTGACTATTTTTCAAAGTAGACGTTATTCGACTCGCTCAAGAATCGCCGCGACACCCTGGCCGATACCAATACACAGACTGATAGCTGCATAGCGTCCGCCGGTTCTTTCCAGCTGGCGCATGGCGGTGATGGCAATTCTCGCGCCAGACGCACCCAGGGGATGGCCCAACGCTATGGCCCCACCGTTAGGATTTACGCGGGAGTCGCTGAAGTCCACTTCCAACATCTTGAGACAGCCAAGCACCTGCGAAGCGAATGCCTCATTTATCTCGATGATATCCATATCTGCAAGCTCCAGATTTGCTCGCTGCAAGGCCTTGCGGATAGCGAATACCGGGCCCAAGCCCATGACCCGCGGCTCAACACCGGCAACGGCACCAGCGATGATGCGTACCCGGGGTTTAACCGAATATTTTTCGCCTATGGCTGCACTACCCACGATAAGCGCCGCCGCGCCATCGTTAATGCCGCTGGCATTGCCTGCTGTGACTACACCCTCTGCAGCCAAAGCGCGCAAACCACCCAGAACCTCTAGCGTGGAAGAAGGGCGCGGATGCTCATCGGCATCGACTGTGAGGTCGGGTTTCTTGCGGCCCTGAGGCACGTCTATGGAAACAATCTCATCCTTGAAGAAGCCATCGGCTCTTGCCGCCTCATACTTGGACTGAGAAGCCGCCGCGAAAATGTCACTCTCCTCCCTGGTGATACCCAGATCACTGGCAATATTGTCTGCAGTCTCCGGCATCGTATCGTTTCCGAAGGCAGCCGCATAGGCAGGATTGGTAAACCTGGCGCCTAATGTACTGTCCGCTATCTGCTGCCCGCGATCGAACGCTGTATGCGCCTTCGACATGACGATAGGGGCTCTGCTCATCGACTCAACCCCACCTGCCAGAAACAACTCACCCTCGCCTGCCTTGACCCCTCGGGCGGCATCTAGAGTCGCCGCTAGCCCGGAGCCACATAGGCGATTCACTGTCAGTCCTGCCACCGAGGTTGGCATACCAGCTCGGAGCAAGGCAAAGCGCGCAACATTGCGGCAGTCCTCTCCAGCTCCATTGGTATTACCCATGATGACATCTTCATAGGCAGCAGCTTCGAAGGCATTTCGCTCGACGACAGACTTAATTGCGTGAGCCAACAGGTCATCGGGGCGAATCGGAGAAAGCGCTCCTGCATGTCGGCCGAAGGCGGTACGACCACCGTCATAAATAAATGCATCGCGCGGAGAATTATCGGGCATGTTCACACTCACTCTGGTTATTAGCTTGGGGAGATTTAATACAAATGGAATAGCGTAGGTTCTTGCTGCCTCGCAGCCTTTAATCTTTCTATTCCTACCATTCTTGCTTATCGCTGAGCTTTCTTAGTAGTAATAAGTGCCGGTAATACCAGCCTTCACGATATTGGCCCTGGAATCCCCCTGAAACCACTGCCAAGCCTCGGCGTTTATGCCTGAAAATACCGGCACCACTAGCGCGAGGCTGAACATTCTAGCATAGCAAATCCACCTAGGGTATTGGGCCAAGGTCCAGTAATTACGGTGCATGCAGTCGCTTCGAATAGACAAATATGCTAGCTTAAAGCGGATAGCAGCTGAGCCTTGGCATGTGCTTCGATGTGAGCGCATCATTTCATCACCGGCTCAGGATTTTGCTCCACCATTAATCAGGAATTCAGGCAAATATTCAATGATACGAGACCCAGAAACACTCAAACAACTAGTGGATTTAATCGAACGCTTCGTAAGCGAGAGATTGATTCCCGCCGAGAACCAATTGGCAGAGGAAGCGAAGATGCCAGCCGGGCTGCTTCAGGAGATGAAGGACCTGGGCTTATTCGGCCTTACCATTCCAGAAGAATACGGCGGCTTGGGCTTAACCATGGAAGAAGAGATCCTGGTCACCATTGCCTTGGGTCATACCTCCCCTGCTTTTCGCTCGATTATAGGCACTAACAATGGCATCGGCTCGGCAGCCATCGTATTTGCCGGCACCGAGGAGCAGAAACAAAAATACCTGCCCAAGTATGCCAGTGGCGAATGGGTTAGCTGTTTCTGCCTGACAGAACCCGAGTCCGGCTCAGACGCCGCCTCACTGAGGACCACGGCCAGACGCGAAGGCGATCACTACGTACTCAATGGCACCAAGCGCTACATTACCAATGCGGCTGTAGCCGACACCTTCAACGTAATGGCGAGGACGAATCCCGACATCAAAGGTGCACGGGGTATCTCATCGTTTATAGTAGAGAAAGACTCACCCGGCATTACCTTGGGCCCAATCGATAAAAAAATGGGCCAGTCCGGCTCCATGACCAGCGACGTGATCTTCGAAGACTGCCAGGTTCCCGCCGAGAACATTATTGGCGAGGAAGGCACAGGCTTCATCACCGCGATGAAGGTACTGGATCGAGGTCGATTGCATATATCTGGCCTTAGTGTCGGTGTTGCTAAACGCCTGATCAAGGACGCTCTCGATTACGCGATGCAGCGCAAACAGTTTGGCGTCCCCCTGTCCGACCAACAACTCATTCAAGCTATGCTCGCCGACTCCCAAACGGAAACCTATGCCGCCGAGTGCATGGTGATGGAAACGGCCCGCAAACGAGACAATGGCGAAGGCGTCAGCACTGAGTCTTCTGCCTGCAAGCTTTTCGCCACAGAAATGGTTGGTCGCGTTGCCGATCGCGCCGTGCAGATTCATGGCGGAGCAGGATATATGTCAGAATATGCTGTAGAAAGATTTTATCGCGATGTCCGCCTGTTCCGCCT
>CAJQHM010000014.1 GCA_905478195.1 uncultured Pseudomonadales bacterium | reverse complement strand
TGCTGGCTTGTTTTTCATAACATATCTAATGTGTTTTATTCGAGGTGCTTATTGGACAGCGTTGCCGGCTCGTTCCGGGCTGTCCGGCGAGCCGAACGCCTGTTTGAATTGAGGCTCCAAATCTTCCCAGCGCCCATCGAGGGTATAAACAGCACTAGTTAAACTGTTCACCTGATTACCAAAAATTCGATCAACCAAATAGGCTCCAACCGCGAGCGGTATATTCGCCGTTAGCAGCCCAAGCCAGGGGATATTATTACTAACCGGCAGGGTCAGATACATCTCACCCAAAATTGTTTCGTCTTTAAGATTAAGGTCGCCGGTAATCTGATAAAGGCTCGATGGCCCAGAAATTACCAATCGATCTTCGATGTGTACCTGCCCATTAACCATCTTCAACTGACCCGTAATCTCATCGTAGGCTAAGCCGCTGCGCAGCAAGTCATCACTGAAACGCAGTCGCCGCATGATCGCATCGAAGTTTAGAATACTTATCAGTTTGAGTGCGCCCGCAGCTCCCGCTCGCTGCAAGAATCTTCCATCCTCGATGTGAATGGCTATATCACCACTGAGATTAGCGGCAAGGAAAAAGGCTGGACTACCAGGCCAGCTTATATCGGCGATAAATTCGGCGGAGCTACTCTCCAGGCTCGGTGCGTATCCATTGGCGGTCAATACTTCCGCCATATTATCCGCCGTAAGCACCCCCATTAAGGCGCTGCTATGTTCGACCCCGTCGAAGCGCCAGCTAAAATGCGGAACCAGCAGCGATTCGACTTCCTGATTCGATTCGCTATCAGCATCCGGCTCTGCGACAGCAGTATCCAAGCCGAGTCGCAGACCACGGAAATCGAAGGCGAGATCGTCTATCTCCGCACCCTGAGCATTGGGGTTAAGAGTAAAGCTCCAGCTTCCGTAAGGAACATCTCCGATACGGAATTCGTTAGTTGAGAAATGCATACGCGGTAATTCGCGCGGATCGATGTCCACCAGCACATCGACTGGATCTTCCTCTTCCAACAACGCCAACTCAACATCGGCCTGCATAGGTGGACCGATACGATCACTCTCCTCACCAGGCAGATGCAGATACTGCAAGTCCAGACTCAGGTAGTCGTCACTATCGAAAGGAAGCCTCACCTGCCCTGCTATCGAATTACTCTGCAGACCGATCTCCCAATTCTGTTCCGTGAGAGCAGGAGTGATACGCATATTTACATCACTTAATTCCTCGCCGTAGAAGCGAAAATTTTCTATCAGTAAATCCACGAACGCGATGGTAGAACCCAGGCCTTCGGAGACCGATTCATCGCTGTTAAACTCTGCCAGAAATTCACTCCACAGCTCTAACTCAAACCGATCCATATTGCCTAGCACAGCCAAGCCTTCCGATTCGTTGTCACGCAGATTTTCAAAATTGCCCTGAGTATCACCCACAAAGACTAACCCATCTTGTATCTCTCCATCCTCCAGATCGAGATCGAAACTCAATGTGGGACCCAGCGTGCCAACTATCATTTGCCTATTGCCGCTAAACGACATGTCAATCTGCAGTGGCAAGGCAACTTCTACCGACTTGGTAAAAGGATGTGGCAAGGCGAGCGAGGCACCAAGGAGCGTGGAATCGATGAGCAGGCGATTCGTTGCATCCGCAGCACCGCTCTGATCAATACTTAGGTTGGCCCGGTAAGCTAACTGCCCCTCCATACGGGCCATTATGTCTTTCACAAATTGGCTCTGCATAGGCCAGTCCATCAATTGTTCTGGGGTCGCCAAGCCTGCGGCTTGAACCAGAATCTCTTCGAGCGAGCCCTCTGTAATTGTAGAAGAGAGCTGTATATTCGCTAACTGTTCAAACAGCCGCCCCGATAGCTCGCTCTCCTCAACCCCTGTGCGGCTATCGAAAATTACCGGCCCCGTTAAATTTTCTATCTGTAGGGCGTAATCTGGAATTAGCAGGCTATTGTCCTGCACACGCATTTCTAAACGAACCTCAGTCTCTAGCTGAGGGCTGTTTAACGGCACGTCGACACTTATATCCGCATTGAAGTCCCCCTCGGTCTGCCAGTTCGCGAAGGCGTTCTTTAGGCCATCGCCTACCGCAGAGTTCTGCAAATAATTAAGCCCGTCCGACGTAGCGCCACCCGCCAAGCCCTGAACGGATACCCAATTCTCTCCATGGGCATTCACTCTCACAGTGCCTAGAACCGAGGTGGCAACAACATCGAGGCTGGTGGCTCGGTTCACTTCGATATCTATTTTACTGTCATCGGTAATGACAAAGGCAGTCACTTCCTGCAGATTTGGCCACTCATCACTAAAATTGAGCTCACCGTCATTCATCAGATAGAAGCTCTGAAAAGTCTTTGTCTGCGCCGGGGAATTCGGCAGAGTAGAACCTCGAAAGAGTGCGCCGCTGTTGGCTAGTTCACCATCGAGTATCGCGCCATTCAGCCACTGCATGGTACTCGCCAGACCCGCTTCGACCTGCGGTGCATCGGGGAGGTAGGCAGCCCTGCCCGCCGCATCGAAACGCAGAGCCCCAACAAGCAATTCCAACTCTGCTTTAGGCTCACCCTCATTCGGTCTATTTATTATCGATGTAAACTGCACCCGCCCATCAACAATATCCGTCTCCGCGACAACGGCGTTACTCTTTAGTCTGAGGTGCATTCCTTCATTCAGATCCAGACTGAACCCAACGCTGCCATTGACATAATTATGATCCCAGGTACTGGTAAACACGGTCGGTATATTTATGCGGAATCGATCGGATTCAACATCCGCAAATCCAGAGGCACTGCGATCCGCTATGTCGTAGTCGATCTCGGCATAGCCATCTATGCCCCAGATATTGGGTGAACCACGAACCGAGCCTACATCTACGTTATTCAGATTCGTTTTGATTAGCATATGCTCTTGAGTCTGCTCTTGTAGTGGCACTGAAATACTGAAGTTTTCAAGCTTACCTCTAGGCGCGTATTCGGCAAGTTGCTGCTGCGCACTTACACTCAGCAACCCGCTATCCTCGATAAATTGAGCGATTAGTGAGACATCAATATTGTCGGCCCAGATTTCTGCGCTAGTCTGGGGGTTTAGAGAAGCCAGCACATTGAATGGCGCCCACTGTAATTGCTGCCATGAAAGCCCCATGTCAGACAGAGCCAGCTGCCAGGTCTCTCCGTCAGACTGCCTGCGCAGACTCGCCTTGCCCGAAACATCTTGCAGCGACAGAGTGTCCAAGTCGCTGTTCTGTAGCGCCAAGGTGTCTAGCTCAAGCTCAGACACAAATTCGCTCAACTCGCCGCGGGAGAATGTGAACCAAAAATTACCGCCGCCGAATAATTCTTCAACACTCATGTCTGCGACACTCTGCCGACTGAAAAGATCGCCATAATTCGAATCAGGAAGCTCAAGATACAGCTGCCCAGCCATGTCTGCGAATTCGTTACCGGTCACCTCAAGCGAGAGCGCCATCTGTTCTACGGAACCTGCCAGGGTCAGATTGGCGTGAAGATAGTGTGTGTTATCGCTGTTCGCGATAGTGGCCTGGCCGTTGCTAAGACTTAAGGTATCGCCTTCAAAGGTATGAAGATTGATGACGACATTGCGCAGACTAAGCTGGGAAACTTGCTGCAGTGATCGATAAAGGCTATCAAAATCTACGGCCTCAGAATTATTTCCAGACAGGCCGCGCAATTGCCAGGTACCAGACTCAGATTGATTGAGATTTAGCTCCAATGATTCGACAACGAAATCTTCCAAGACCCAAGTACGCTGCCAAATACTCTGGGGGATATCGACAATTACTGTAGCACTCTGCAAATAGAGTGCTGTTTCTTCCGCTTCTGCCGTGCCAGTCTCGGCTACGAGAAGCGATAAGCCATTAACATGGAGAATAGGATTGAAACCCTCGAAGCCGCCAGTGAGTGAGTCCACGCGAATCGGGACGCCACTGCGTTGAAATACCTGCTCTTCGAAAAAATCGACATAACCGGAGACCGCCGGCATGAACTGACGACCCGCGCTGACATAGGCTGCAACCAGTACTAATGCAACTGCCAGCATTAGTATGAGTTGTTGACGAGCCTTTTTAAGAATTGAACTTCGCATGCCCGGATACTGTTACGGCTCTTAGTAGATGTCCTGCCGCCATCACTCTAGGTGGACTTGAAGGTTTCTCTGCTTACAACACGGTATAGCGCAGGCTTGCTTAACCGTAACTGAAAGTGAGCTAACAGCAAGCCAGCAAAATTCAAGCATTCTAGCCAGAGAGAACAACGTCAAACTGCTCTTGAGTATACATGGGTTCAACCTCAAATTTGACCGTCTTCGCCACTAATTCTTGTAGCTCGGCCAGTGTTGCTGACTCCTCATCGAGCAATCGTTCAACCACGACTTCTGAGGCCATGACCAGCAATACTTTATTCTCATAGGCACGAGCGATACGCATGATTTCTCGAAATATTTCATAGCACACCGTTTCCGGAGACTTTTGCGTACCGCGACCCTCACAGACCGGACAGGGGCTGTTCAAAATTTGCCCCAAACTCTCTCTGGTCCGCTTGCGTGTCATCTCAACCAGACCGAGCTCAGAGATGCCTGTTATGGAACTTCGCGCAGGATCTTTTTCCAGCGCCTTGACGAGCGCACGATGAACTTGACGCTGATGTTCTTCATCGATCATGTCGATGAAGTCTAAAATAATAATGCCACCGAGATTTCTGACGCGAAGCTGTCTCGCGATAGCGGCGGCCGCTTCAAGATTTGTTTTTAGAACCGTCTCTGCATGGTTCTTGCTGCCAATATACCCTCCGGTGTTGACATCGATAGTTGTCATGGCTTCAGTCTGATCGATTATCAAGTCGCCACCGGATTTCAACATCACCTGCCGACCCAAGGCCTTGTTAATCTCACCCTCGATACCGAATAGATCGAATAACGGGCGATCGCCTCCATAAGCTTCCAGCTTCGCAACTGACTCGGGAATGAAGTCCTGTAGAAATTGCTTAATCTCTTTTTGCGAATGCCCGCTATCGACACGAATTTTTTCCACCTGGGGGGAAATGAGGTCGCGTACAATCCTCATGTACAAGGGTTCTTCGCGATACACTGTACTGATCTTCTTTGTTTTCTCGATACGCTGATTGACCTTTAGCCATAGTCTATGCAGGTAACGTATATCTTCACTAAATTCGTCTGCTGTCACACCCTCAGCCGCGGTGCGCACGATAAAACCACCACACTCCTCCCAGGATTCCCGCTCTAGGCTATGCTGAAGTTGTTCCATTAAACGCTGTCTTTCCTGCTCATCCTCGAGACGCTGCGAGAGCCCTACGTGCTTGCTGCGAGGCAGATAGACGAGATTGCGTGAGGGCAGGGTTAGATGCGTAGTGAGCCGGGCTCCCTTCGTGCTGATAGCATCCTTGGCAACTTGCACCACGATGAACTGCCCTTCCCGCAGTAATTGCTGTATCGATTGTGGCTGCGCATCCCGGACCTCGAAGCCATCGGCATCGATTGCGGCAATATCAGAGGCGTGAATGAAGGCGGCTTTCTCCAGACCAATATCGACGAAGGCTGCCTCCATTCCGGGCATTACTCTAACAACCTTGCCATAGAAGATATCCCCTACGTGCCCGCGGTGATTATGGCGCTCGATGAATATCTCTTGCAGCAAGCCATTCTCAATAAGTGCAACTCGCGTTTCCAACGCCGTTACATTAATTAGAATTTCTTCGCTCATAGGTCTTTTCTAATCCGACTGAATAGGTGGTTGCCCGCTTACACCGAACTCGGCAAGCAGCTGCGCGGTCTCGAACAGCGGCAGCCCCATGACGCCGCTGTAACTGCCATGTAATTGTTTCACGAAAACAGCCCCGCAGCCCTGAATAGCATAGGAGCCGGCCTTCCCTTCGGGCTCGCCGCTCGCATAATAGCGCCTGGCCTCGGCCAAGCTGATTTCACGAAACGTAACTCGCGACTCCGATAATTGCGCAGCCTGTTTGTTTTTCGTGGCAAGCATGACCGCAGACAGTACGCGATGCTCGCGGCCAGATAGACGCAGCAGCATCTCCAGCGCATCGCTCTCGCTACTGGGTTTACCTAGCACGTCGGCGTCACAGACCACACTGGTATCCGCCGCCAGGACCAGAGTGTCATCGCCACCCTGACTGCCAGCCAGTTGGCGAAGCGCTGACATCGCCTTCTCCATCGCCATACGCATGACATAGTCTTCCGCAAGCTCAGCACTTCCAATCGATTCATCGATATCCTGGCTGCGAACAGTGAAGCTAATGCCAATCTGAGCGAGCAACTCCTGCCGTCTGGCAGAGGCGGAAGCTAATATGATCGGCTCCATTACAAACCTCAGTTAGCGCACATCGAAGCTACGGCGAATTTGTCGAAGCAGTTGAAAGAGAGAGGGCCAGATAACCGCACTGGTTACCGCAGCCATAAGGAACATCAGATTGGAGGATACACTCTGGCCGGTTACGATCTGCAGCCAATTACACAGCATCAAATTCAAGCCAACCAAGGCAAGAACCAGACCGCTCTGCTTCAGCGTCGAAAACATGCGCATACGCAGATGCAAGCTAAGCGCCACGTAGGCAACAACCACCAAGGCTAGTGCATTGACCCCCAGAGTGGATCCCTCAAGTACGTCCAGCACTAGCCCCGCCGCCCAGGCAGAACCAATACCAACCCGATATGGCAGAGCCATAGCCCAATAGATCAGGACCATGGGCACCCACTCCGGGCGATAGTTCATGGCCCACTCCGGAAAGGGCACAATAGCCAACAGATAGGCTATGAAGAAGCTCAGCAAAATTACCCATATAGAATGTGCTCTATTTTGCATCGACCCGCCTATTCCACCGTCTCTCTTACGAGAGGGGCCTCTTCGGCCGCGACTGTGGCACTCTCAACTGCTTCTGGCGCTGCATCGAGGGGGCTTGTTTCCGTATCAAGAGGCACTTCTAATGCGGTATCCAGGGGCAAGGCGGCGGGAAGATCGCTTAACTGGACTGAGGCATTATTATAAACCAACATCACATGACGCGTGCTCTCAAGTTGCGCCAGAGGCCTAGCCCTGACAGTAGCGAAGTCCTGACCGGGGTCGGCATAGACGCTAATGATTTCGGCCACTGGATAGTTCTTAGGATAGACCTGTCCCATACCAGAACTGACCAGCCTGTCTCCAGCCCTCATATCCTGAGTCTGTGTCACAAACTCCAGCTCCAACTCGGTTGCGGTGGTACGACTGCCCCTAGCCAAGGCGCGTTCGCCATTGCGATTCACCTCCACCGGCGTCACATGATGAGAATCGGTAATCAGCAAAACCCAGGCAGTATAGGGCAGCACCTCGTCAACCTGACCCATCAAACCGTTTGCATCGAGCAAGGCCTGACCGATGAACACTCCGTCGCGAGCGCCCTTATTGAGCAGCACTCTCTTAGAATAAGGGTCAGGGGATATATTGATAATCTCCGCGGCAAGAACTGCACCGTTGATACCTTGAGTAGCCTCGTTTAATGCAAGCAGTCGATTATTCTCGCTAACCAGGCTCTCAAGTAGCTGCAGCTCTCGCTGCGCTATCAGCAGATCGGCGCGCAGATTGTCGTTTTCCTCTAAGAGGTCGGTGCGAGAGACGAACACATCATCGATCCAGAAAGAGACTCGAGTGGGTATATCCGCCACCCAATAGACTGGAGTGGTGGCAAAGCCTAGGCCATAGCGGATTCGCTCCAGATAGCCGAAGCGGGCATCTGCGAACATGATGCAAACTGACAGGAATATAAAGGTAAGCGCCCGATACTCGAGTGCGACACCTTTTATAAACAGAGTCTTGTCGATGGCGGCCGAACCTCTTCACTGGAATTGAGTCGAGGCCCTATTCGAATCTACGAACCAGGACCCCAAAAAGTAAAGTATAGCAGCCTAGAAAGGCCTGCACGAACAGGACCCTGAAAGCCTACTCCAGAGTCAACAGATCTATATCGTGGGCGTCCATCAATTCCATTGCCTTCCCACCGCCGCGGGCCACACAGGAAAGCGGGTCATCGGCGACGATAACCGGTAGACCGGTCTCTTCGGAAAGCAATTTATCCAGATCCTTGAGCAGAGCACCACCGCCGGTAAGCACCAGGCCGCTTTCGGCAATATCCGAAGCCAATTCTGGTGGCGATTGTTCCAAAGCGCTCTTCACCGCCTGCACGATAGCAGATAGTGGCTCCTGCAGGGCTTCGAGTATCTCGTCGCTGTTCAGGGTAAAACTGCGCGGCACACCTTCAGCCAGGTTACGACCGCGAACATCGATCTCGCGGATTTCGGTAGACGTACCCACATAGGCACAACCTATCTCTTTCTTAATACGCTCGGCGGTCGCATCACCGATAAGACTGCCGTAATTACGTCGTACATGGTTAGTAATCGCCTCGTCGAAGCGATCGCCACCGACACGGACAGATTCGGAGTAAACCACGCCATTGAGTGAGATGATGGCGATCTCGGTAGTACCACCTCCAATATCCACAACCATCGAGCCGCTAGCCTGTTCAACCGGCAGACCCGCACCGATAGCAGCTGCCATCGGCTCTTCGATCAGGCGCACATCCCGTGCCCCGGCACTGGCTACCGATTCACGAATAGCTCGACGCTCTACCTGGGTAGATTTACAAGGCACACAGACCAACACTCTGGGGCTGGGCGGAAAGAAGCTGTTTTCATGCACCTTATTGATGAAATGCTGCAACATCTTCTCTGTAACCTGAAAGTCAGCGATAACGCCATCTTTCAGGGGACGAATGGCGGTAATATTGCCGGGAGTTCTGCCTAACATCCGCTTGGCATCGGAACCCACGGCAGTTACTGTCTTCTGACCGTTATGGGTGCGGATAGCCACCACGGACGGCTCGTTTAGTACAATGCCCTGATCGCGTACATAAATCAGCGTATTTGCCGTGCCTAAATCAATAGACAGATCGTTGGAGAACATTCCCCTAATTTTTTTGAACATGGATTTTCATAGACCTCAATTTAAGATTCCATTTCTGGCATGCATTCTTATTTAAGCGGCATTTATACCTAATGATTTAGCAATTGGATGCTTTTATTTCATGCCCGGAACGAATTAGTGTGGGCCAGTTACAATTCTCGGCCCGTTTGGGCCACAGATTTGGCTCTGGCAGGAATCTCCTAGAGTGGATGACCTGTTTCTCTTTTTGGGAACATCGGCAAAATTCTAGTATAATCTCGCCTCTTGCGCGAATAGCACGCACTCTAACAACGGCTAGAGCTTTGAGCAAGCGGCAGACAACAAATATTCAAACCGCTGCAAAACTGCATGCAATTCAATCCCGACATGAAAATTCCCGGAGAATCTGGATGGCTTTAGACAAGTCTGAAGTAGAAAAAATCGCCCATTTGGCCAGGCTGCACGTCAGCGATTCTGAGGCTGAAGAAGTCACGACCCGAATTACGGATATTCTCGCGCTAATCGACCAGATGCAGTCTGTGGATACCGAGTCTGTCGAGCCTCTGGCACATCCGCTGGATGTGGTACAGCGTCTGCGCATCGATGAGGTCACCGAAGAGAATCAGCGTGAGTCTCTGCAGAAACTCGCTCCGGCCAGTGAAGATGGACTCTACCTGGTACCGAAGGTACTAGAGTGACCGCGCAAACCATGCCGCGAATCTAAATAACTCACCAACGAACTACACCACACGGAATGCACAGATGATTAATAGTACCGTCGCCGAAATCTCCGCCGCTCTAAAGGCGGGCGACATCTCCAGTGTTGAAATAACGCAGGCATATCTGAACCGCATCGCCAAATTAAATGGCGAACTAAATGCCTATATAACAGTATGCGAGGAATCCGCTCTAGAGCAGGCAGCAGCCGCAGATGCAGGCCGTAGCGCTGGCAACACCAGCCCGCTCCTCGGCATTCCAATAGCGCATAAGGATATTTTCTGCACCAAGGATATCCTGACCACCTGCGGCTCACGCATGCTGCACAACTTTGTCTCGCCCTATAACGCGACCGTTGTGGAACGCTTCAATGACGCCGGCACCGTCTTATTGGGAAAAACCAATATGGATGAGTTTGCGATGGGCTCATCCAATGAAACAAGCTTCTTTGGTGACGTGAAGAACCCATGGAATACGGAATGTGTGCCAGGTGGCTCTTCTGGTGGATCCGCCGCCGCAGTCGCCGCCGATCTCTGCGCCATGGCTACTGGAACCGACACCGGCGGCTCGATTCGCCAGCCGGCTGCTTTCTGCGGCATTACCGGGTTCAAGCCCAGTTACGGCCGCGTCTCTCGCTGGGGCATGATCGCCTTCGCCTCCAGCCTCGATCAGGCAGGGCCAATCACCAAGAGCGCCGAAGACGCCGCACTTATGCTAAACGCTATGGTGGGTCTGGATGAAAAAGACTCTACCAGCATCGACAGGCCAGCGGAGGATTTCACCGCCTCTCTCAACCAGCCACTGAAAGGTTTGCGCATCGGCGTCCCCAAGCAGCACTTTGCACAAGGCCTGAGCATGGAGGTCGAGGAAGCAGTTCGCAACGCGCTGGCGGAGTACGAAAAACTGGGCGCGACAATCAAAGAGGTCGATCTCACCAACAGCCACCTGTCGGTTTCAGCCTATTACGTTGTAGCGCCGGCCGAAGCATCGGCCAACCTCTCCCGCTTCGATGGCGTGCGCTATGGTTATCGCTGCGAAGACCCGGTGGATCTCGAAGACATGTACAAGAGAACACGCAGTGAAGGCTTTGGCGAGGAAGTGAAGCGTCGCATCATGATCGGCACCTATGCACTGTCTGCCGGTTATTATGATGCCTACTACCGCAAGGCGCAGAAGATTCGCCGCCTTATAAAGGACGACTTCGACAGGGCCTTCGAGGAGGTCGACGTCATCATCGGGCCTACATCGCCGCATACGGCATTCAAGCTGGGCTCCAAGAGCGACCCTGTCTCGATGTATCTCGAAGACATCTACACTATCGCCGTCAACCTGGCCGGACTTCCAGCCGCCTCGATACCGGTAGGCGTGGCCAATGGCCTACCCATGGGTATGCAAATTATCGGCGCTTACTTCGACGAAGCGAAGATTCTGAATGTTGCTCATCAGTTCCAGCAGCACACCGATTGGCACAAACAGAAGCCCGGTCCGATTGCTTCTAATGAAGGGGAGGCTTAATCATGGAATGGGAAACAGTTATTGGCCTTGAAGTGCATGTATCACTCTCCACGAAGTCGAAGTTATTTTCGGGCAGCTCCACAGAATTTGGTGCGGACCCCAACACGCAGGCAAGCATCTTCGATTGCGCCCTTCCCGGCACCCTGCCCGTGTTCAACGAAGAAGCCTTGCGCATGGCGGTTCGCTTCGGCGTGGCGATAGGCGCCGAGATTGGTAAGCAATCGGTATTCGATCGCAAGAACTACTTCTATCCGGATCTACCCAAGGGCTACCAGGTCACACAGCTGGATTTCCCCACTGTAGGCAAGGGCGCTCTGACAGTCACTCTAAGTGATGGCAGCGAGAAAGTTATCGGTGTCACCCGTGCGCACATCGAAGAGAATGCCGGCAAGTCTCTGCATGAAGAATTTCACGGCATGTCCGGAATCGATCTTAATCGTGCCGGAGAGCCTCTGTTAGAGATCGTTTCAGAGCCCGAGATAGCCAGCGCTGAAGAAGCGGTAGCCTATCTAAAGAAGCTGCATACCATTATTCGCTATCTCGACATCTCCGATGCCATCATGGCCCAGGGCTCTATGCGCTGCGACGTCAACGTCTCTATTCGACCCGTGGGCGAAACAGAACTAGGTACCAGGACAGAAATAAAGAACATCAACTCGTTTCGCTTCGTGGAAAAGGCGATCATCTCAGAGGTGCAAAGACAGCAGGAAATTCTCGAGGACGGTGGCCGCATCATTCAGGAAACCAGACGCTATAACGCCGACAAAGACGAAACGACCTCGATGCGCAGCAAGGAAGTCGCGAACGACTATCGCTACTTCCCCGAGCCAGACCTGCTGCCCGTCGTTATCGATGACGAATACATAGCCGCCGTTAAAGCGCAGCTGCCTGAACTTCCCGATGCCAAGAGAAGTCGTTTCGCCGAAGAATATGCTCTAAGCGAATACGATGCGGGCGTCTTGGTGAGTAGCAGAGAGCTGGCGGAATACTATGAGATAGTTGCGAGCCAAAGTGATGATGCAAAGCTGGCAGCAAACTGGGTAAGCCAGGATCTACTGGGCCTGCTCAACAAGAATAACTGGGAATTAGCAGATTCGCCCATTCAGGCCGAACGCCTGGCGATGCTGATCACGCGCATCAAAGACAAAACGATCTCGGGCAAGATTGCCAAGACAGTGTTCGAGACCATGCTCGAGGATGAATCGGATGTCGACACTATCATCGAGAATAAGGGGCTGAAACAAGTCACAGATTCTGGCGAGATCGAAAAGTTTGTGGACGAGGTTATCAGCAATAATCCAGACCAGGTTCAGCAATACAAAGACGGCAAGCAGCAGGTCATCGGCTTTCTTGTAGGGCAGTGTATGCAGCTATCGAAAGGTAAGGCTAACCCGGCGCAAGTGAACGAACTGCTACGCGAGAAGATGCAATGAAGGAAGGTAAAAAGTCGGGAGCGCAAAGGACGCAACAGGCAACCCGAGATGAAGAATGGTCCGACGAGCGATTAAAGGCTTGCCTTGATGTACTGCCCCCCGAGGGCATGCCGCAGGACTATAATATTCTGCTACGCGCCTATCGCGGAATGACCGCCGAGCTGTTTGCACGCTTTATAGCGCTCTATCAAGAGGCCGATCACGACATCAATGTGAGCCTCGAAGACGGCAGCACCTTTCTCGATCTGGTGTCGCGTCATCGCTTATCGACGGAATATGCAGAAATACTCAAGCAGGCTGGCGCGAGCGGAAAAACCGTTTAGCGGGGACGACTTGGACGTCGTCCTGCGCCTGACTTAGGCGCTGGTCTGCCAGCTGGCTTAGCCTTAAATTTGGAAGCTCTCTCGAAGGCTGGCGCACTAACCAACTGCGATTCTTGCGGGTGAATACAGTCCAGTTTCGCACCAAGCTTGGCTTCGATATCGGGCAATATAAACGAATCTTCTTCGCAGGCGAAACTGATAGATGTACCTATCGCCCCCGCCCTACCGGTTCTCCCAATACGATGCACATAATCTTCCGCTTCTTCGGGAAGCGTGTAGTTGATTACGTGGGTGACGTCGTCGATATGCAAACCACGCCCGGCAACATCGGTTGCAACCAACACTTTCAGTTTGCCGCTCTTAAATGCGTCCAGTGTGCGAACTCTTTGGTTCTGTGCAATCTCACCGGATAGCATGCCGCACTCGATTCCGTTTCTATAGAGATTGTCTGCCAGCTTTCTGACTTGATCGCGACGATTGCTAAAAACAATAATTTTCTCGGCTTGAGGCTCGGAGATCAGGTTGAAGAGCAGATTGTATTTGTCTGCCGTGGTGACCAGATAGACGACCTGATCTACCGCATCCGCCGCCACCTGCAAAGGTTCTATTTCGACCATGATCGGGTCGACCGCCCAACGCTGCGCGAGCTCTATTATTGCCGGGGTAAACGTTGCGCTGAACAACAGGGTCTGGCGACATTCTTTCTTTGGCGTCCTCGAGACTACTGCTCGAACCTGCGGGATAAAACCCATGTCGAGCATCCGGTCTGCCTCGTCTAATACCAGTACTTCGATTCCGCCCAAATGTAAATTGCCGTTCTGCACGAAGTCCAAAAGTCTGCCCGGTGTCGCCACCACGATGTCCACAGGCTTCGCATCCAAAGCGCGATTTTGCTTCTGATAGTCTTCACCACCGACCAGGGTTACGACACTCATGCCGCAATCGTGTGTAAGTAGCTGTGCATCGCTGGCGATCTGAATCGCGAGCTCACGTGTCGGGGCAACCACTAGCGCCCTTGGCTCGGCGATGTAGCGCTCTTCTTCTATAGGGTTCGAAAGCAAGTCGTTAATAATAGTAATAAGAAACGCCGCCGTCTTGCCGGTTCCCGTCTGCGCCTTACCAGTAACGTCATGGCCGGCAAGAGTATGCACCAGGGACTGCGCTTGAATCGGCGTACAGTATTCAAAGCCCATTTTCTTGATCGCATCAGCAAGCGGCTTCTGTAAATCGAAGGTGCTAAAAGGAAGTTTCGGCTGCTTTGGCTTTTCCGGCTGATCTGGTTCGACCGGCTTTTCTAATTGTTCTGGCTGTGAATCCATATAGAGGGCAATTTATGGTTAAAAATAGTTAATGGCTTTCGACGAATAAAAGAGGGTATCGAGTGGAGCGCGAGCATCATAGCCCTATGCGCTGGACACTTCAAACTTTGTACTGGCTATTTTAACGGTAAAAGTAGGCTGGCATAAGCTACACCACCCCTAGATACGGGCATTTAACCGCCACAAGCCCCGCAGCTACTATCCCGCGGGAGTCGCATCTCGCGCCACTGCATGGTGACCGCGTCTAGCAACAACAGCCTGCCGGTCAGTGATTCTCCTATGCCGCAGAGCAGTTTAATCGCTTCCATGGCCTGAACCGCACCTATTATACCAACCACCGGTGCCATCACCCCATTCTGGGAACAGCTTGTATCGTCATCATCCCCCTCACTGTACAGGCACTGGTAACAGGGACTCTGGGGACTACGCGCGTCAAACACCGCAACCTGCCCCTCCATGCGGATAGCTGCGCCTGAGACCAAGGGCTTGCCGTGTTCGATACAACTCGCATTAATCGCGAATCGCGTGCTGAAATTGTCGCAGGCATCGACTACCAGGTCTGCCTGACTCACGGCCTCACTCAGTTCTGTGCCCAGCAGGCGCTTCTGCAATGGGGTGATCTTTAGGTCTGGGTTTAAACCCAATAAGGTTTGCTGTGCTGACAATACCTTGGGCTCACCTATCTTTGCCTGACTATGAGCGACCTGCCTCTGCAGGTTACTCAAATCCACTACATCGTCGTCTGCGATTATCAGATGTCCGACCCCCGCGCTCGCAAGATACATGGCGGCGGGACAGCCCAAACCACCCATGCCGACAATCAGCACGGTCGCATCGACGAGTTTCTGTTGGCCCGCTATATCCATCTCCGGCAACATAATCTGACGGCTATATCTGAGTAGTTGTTCGTCTTTCATTACTCGCTACTTCACTCTCTATCTCGCTAACTATTTGAGTACTGGCGTGACTACCTGCTTCTCTTTATAGAGAATTCACAAAATGACTCAGCTCAAGAACTGCGCCTTGGTCAGTCTATCCAGCTTCGCCAGGTCCAGAACACATTCGATATTCTTATAGCCGGCATCGGCCAAGATTTTCGCTACTGCAAGCTTCTGCTCATAACCGTGTTCGATCAACAGCCATGCACCCAGCTGCATACAATGCCGGGCCTGTTCTGCGATAGTCCGAATATCTGCCAGGCCGCCGTCGCCTGCAACCAGTGCCGAAACCGGCTCGAAGGGTAGACTTCCCTCTAATAGATGTCTATCGCCTTCCTGTACATAGGGCGGGTTCGCCGCCACCAGGTCGTAATAATTTGCTTCGAGACCATCACACCACGATGTCTGCACAAACTCAATATTAGCAATCTGCAGCGACTCGGCATTCTCCCTGGCAACGGCCAGGGCCTGCGCGCTGCTATCAACAGCGGTGACTTGCCAGGCGTCGTTATTCGCCGCTAAGGCCAGGGCAATCGCACCACTGCCTGTACCCAGATCAAGAATATTGGCGGTGCCGGGGTAAGCATCCTCGAGCAACTCCAATGCGGTCTCTACTAACAACTCGGTCTCTGGCCGCGGAATCAGTACCGATGGGTTTACTTTGAGCTCGAAATCCCAGAATGATTGCCTGCCTAGTATATAGGCGATGGGCTCACCCGCACTGCGCCGCTCACAGAATTCCTGAAACGCCCGCAGCTGTGTATCGGCGAGCTCTCGCTCGGGCCAGGTAAAAAGGTATTCTCTGGATTTTTCGATGGCACTGGCGAGAAGCAGCTCGGAATCGAGCTGCCAGGTATCACTAATCTTCTGCAGGGAGCTGGCCTTCTCTAGCGCTTGCTTGATCGTTTCCATGGGAAGGTTCGCGCCTATTCGTCTTCAGCCAAACCCGCAAGCAAGTCTGCCTGATACTCATTGATCAGCGGCTGAATCACCGAGCCCAGCTCACCGGACATGATCTCAGCCAGGTTATACAGAGTGAGCTTGATGCGATGATCGGTGACGCGGCCCTGGGGATAATTATAGGTGCGGATCTTCTCGGAGCGATCGCCGCTTCCTACCAATTTACGTCTGTTGTCAGACTCTTCCTGTTGCTGCGCCTGCTGCGCCTCGTCCATTAGTTTGGCCTGCAACAATGACATCGCCCGCGCCTTGTTCTTGTGCTGCGAGCGTTCGTCCTGACACTCAACAACAATGCCCGAAGGAATATGGGTCAATCGAATGGCGGAGTCGGTCTTGTTTACGTGCTGTCCACCGGCACCACTTGCGCGAAAGGTATCCACCCGCAGGTCACCTTTATTAATCTCTATATCATCTAACTCGTCCATCTCGGGCATGATGGCAACGGTGCAGGCCGAGGTATGGATGCGGCCCTGAGTTTCAGTCTCGGGAACACGCTGAACACGATGCGCACCGGATTCAAACTTGAGCTTCTCATAAACATTCTTGCCTTCGATACGGACAACTACTTCCTTATAACCGCCGTGTTCGCCCTGACGCTCGTTAATAACCTCGAGCTTCCAACCTTGCAGTTCTGCATAACGGGAATACATGCGCAGCAAGTCTCCGGAAAATATCGCTGCCTCATCGCCACCTGTGCCCGCGCGGATTTCAATAAAGACGTTGAGCCTATCTTTGCTGTCCTTGGGCAATAGCAAAGTCTGCAATGTCAGCTCTAACTTTTCCAGCTCTTCGCTACTACTTTTGAATTCTTCGTCTGCCATCTCGCGTATATCCGGATCGGCGTCTTTCTGCATTTCCTTCGCCTGATCAAGGTCTTCAGTCACCTGCACGAAGTGATCGTAACTTTTTACCAGCTCCTCGATTTCTGCGTATTCTTTAGATAGATCACGGAAGCGATTCTGATCGGAAATTATCTCGGCATCACTAAGCAATGCCTCCAATTCATCGAAACGGTCTTTCAAATTATCTAACTTGTTGCGTATTGAGTCTTTCATGCGTTACTTCATACTTCCCGCTTTCTATTTCGAGTCTTTGCCGGACTTCGGCTTGGAATCTGAATTTAATTCATAGAGTTCTGCCGTTAACTCTAGCAGTTCATCACGACCCTCGGCGCTCGCCTTCTTCATCTGCACGCTAGGCGAATGTACTAATTTCTGTGTAATCGATCTCGCCAGACTGCTGACAACGTTCTGGGCCGACTCGCCTTTCTCCAGCGCCTTTAATGCGCGCTCCAATTCTTGTTCTCGAATTGCATCCGCCTTGTCACGAAAAGCGCGCAGTGTACTCACCGCATTCAGAGAGCGTAGCTGCTTGAGATATTCTTCTACACCGCGCTCAATTATCGATTCGGCCTGCGCCGCGGCATCGGCCCTACTCTTGACGCCATCTTCGATCACTTCGCTAATATCATCGATACTATACAGATACGCATCAGCGATCTCTGCGACTTCCGCTTCGATATCCCGTGGCACCGCCAGATCTACTAACAGCATCGGTTTGTGTTTGCGCAATTTCAACGCGCGCTCGACCGCACCCTTTCCTAACAAGGGTAATTGGCTGTTAGTCGATGAAACAACGATATCAGCCTTGACTAACTGCTCCGGTATTTCCGACAGTAGTACACCGTGGGCATCGAAACGATTCGCTATCTCCAGGGCATTATTCAGGGTTCTATTCGCCACCACGATCTTGTTTACACCCTTATCGACGAGATGCTTTACCACCAGCTCGATAGTGCGACCGGCACCGATAAGCAGAACACTCAGGCTGGGCAGGTCTGAGAAGATACGCTCCGCCAGCGTCACCGCTGCATAGGCAACCGATACCGGATTCTCGCCGATGGCGGTATCCGTTCGTACCTGCTTGGCGATGGAGAACGCCTCTTCAAAAGCGCGAGCCAAGGCAGGCCCGACAACACCCCTATCCTTCGACACGGCATAGGCAGATTTAATCTGTCCCAATATCTGCGGCTCACCCAACACCATTGAATCCAGACCGCAGGACACCTTCATCAGATGCCGGATAACGTCTTCGTCGGCGAAGGAGTAGCTGCACTGCTCCAGCTCGCTTATCTCGAGATCGTGAAACTTGGATAACCAGGCGACAACCTCCGCCTGTCTGTCTAGTAGCTGGCGATTTGCAGACAGCTCGCCTGGCACTTCACTACTGTCACCCGCCTCGTCTTCTTCCCTGAAATCGAGATAGATTTCTGTCCTATTACAGGTAGACACGAGCACGACTTCCTCGATCACAGGCAGGCCATGAATATCGGCAAGTGCAGACTCCACGATCTCCGGCGGGAATGCCACCTTCTCGCGCATCTCGATATTCGCCGTATTGTGGTTTATGCCTACTAGTACCAATGCCATGAACTAACCGTTAGAGCGGATCTTGGTGAAATCGCGAAACCTGCCGCGGGCCATTTTAAAGGGGTCGCTATGTTACTAAATATCCTCTCCAGTTCCCATTAGAGTCTGTTCTGGCGACCTGGACAAAAACTAGAGCTAATTCTGCTCTGAACAGGGTCAAAGTAGCTGCTACAATGCAGACCTACGTCTACCGAACCGCTCATCCATAGGAGCCAAAACCGTAAAATATGAATCAAATCAAAAGCTTTGTCTTCGCTCTCGCCTGCACCAGCCTTCTAGGCTGCACTACTCAAACAACACCAGTCGATGTCGCTGAGGGCACCGCCAGCGCAGATTCTATGCCCCCTGCAGCGGCGCCTGCACCTACAATCGCTGAGATAGAATACGGCAACTTTACCGAAGACCAGCTCTATGAGGCCATAATTAGCGAGTTGAGCGCCCAGCGCGGCCGTGTCTCCGAGGCCGGAGAGAGCTATTTCGACCTCGCCATGTCCACCCGGGACCTCACCGTCATTCAGCGCGCCATTCAGTTTGCCTCGGTCAACCGTGATACCAACGCCCTCTTGCAACTGGGCATGCTCTGGGCAGAGATAGAACCACGGAACCCGCAACCCCAGTTATTATTGAGCATACAGTTTCTCGAGAGCGGCGCCTTCGAACAGGCAATGTCCCATATGGCAAGGGTGCTTGAATTTGGCGGCAGCATAGACTTCGCCGCATTAGCAGCACGCACGGGCGAACTTAACCCACAAGACAGAGCAGTATTGATTGAGAACCTGCGTCAATTGCGGACTGAATACAGCGAGCAGATAACTATTCAGGCCACGCTGATTCAATTACTGGCACAAAATGGCAATTTCGAAGAAGCCCTGGAGGAAATCGAGTTATTAAAAGACGCGACAGCTCTCACTGCCAATATAGTGGTAATAGAAGCGCAGATACTGCAGAACCTGAACCAAACCACACGCGCGCTTCGCGTGATGCGCAACGGCGTAGCAAGATTCGACACCAACAAGAATCTGCGCCTGACCTACGCGCGACTACTCATCGGGAATGAAGACTTCGAGCTCGCGCAACAGCAGTTCCAAATCCTTGTAGAGCAGGATCCACAAGACTGGGAAACCCTGTATTCGATCGCACTGATAGACACACAATTGGAAAATTTCGATCGTGCTATCGCCGCCTACACGAAGTTGATCGGTGTCGATCAGCGTGCCGATGAGAGTCAATACAACCTGGGCATCATCTATCAGGAACAGGGTGAGCTAGAGAAATCGATAGAGCACTTTCGACAGGTACGCATAGGCACCAATAATTTTCTCGCCGCACAGCAACAGTCGACTCGACTCTCGATTCAGCTTGGCCGCCTAGACGATGCCCATGCCTGGCTTAGTCGCCTCTCTCGCGGACAACCTCGACTCGACATACTGTTCACTACCATCGAGTCTGGCCTGCTCATCCAGGAAGGCCACCCCGATGCGGCTGAGCAGCTGCTAAATACCGCCTTGAATAAATACCCCAACGAGACAGACCTGCTCTTCTCGCGCGTAATCTACTACGACTCCATTGGTGACCGAGAAGGTTCAGAGCGTGACCTACAGCAGATCATTAGCATGTTGCCGGAGGATTCACGCGCATTGAATCATCTGGGCTATATGCTCGCCGATCAGACTACCCGCTATGACGAAGCATTGGAGTTGATCGAGCGTGCCATCGCGATCTCTCCCGACGACCCGGCTATCATCGATAGTCTAGGTTGGGCACTGTATAAGGTTGGCCGTTTTGAGGAAGCCCTGGTGCAGATGCGCCGTGCCTTCTCCGCCTTTCCCGATGACGAGGTTGCCTCCCACCTGGGCGAAGTATTGTGGGCACTCGAACGCTTCGATGAGGCCATGCGCGTCTGGCAAGACGCTCTGGAAAGCGATCCCGAGAGCCCCCTCATTCTCGAGGCGATGGAAAGACTGCAAGTTGCAGAATGAAAGCGGCAATCAACCATGATCTCTATAGGATAGCTATGGGCCGGATGCTACGCCTGGTTCTTCTTGGCACATTTCTATCGAATTGCGCCATTGCGCCACCGGCTTCCGAGAACAGTGACTGGTCACGCCAGCGCGACCAGCTGCAAAAACTGAACTCATGGGAACTGCGTGGTCGCGTCAATGTCCGCTACGACAATGAATCCCATACGCCCCGCATAATATGGCTGCAACAGAACGTCGACTACAATATTCGCCTGTGGGGAACCTTTAATGCAGGCGCCACCGAGATTGTTGGCCGCCCCGGGTTCGTCACCATGGAAAATGACGGCCAGATGCTTTCTGCAAACAGCCCCGAAGAACTTATTCTTGAGCAACTAGGCTATGAACTTCCCGTCTCGCAATTAAACTACTGGATCAAGGGCCTGCCCGCTCCCGATTCAGAAGCCCAACTCGCCTTTAACGAACTCAATCAGCTCACCACGATTCAACAGGCGGACTGGACCATCAATCTGAGCGATATGCGTCAATATGGTGCGCTCAGCCTGCCGCGCCGCGTAGAGCTAACACGACCAAGAAACGCTATTCGCTTGCGCTTTATTGGTCTGAACTGGACTGGCGACGCGTTAAACGAGTAATGACACTGCAATCCGCACAATTTCTGGCTCCTGCCAAACTGAACCTGTTTCTGCATATCACCGGCCGCCGCAAAGATGGCTATCACGAGCTACAGACACTTTTCCAACTGCTCGATTATGGCGATCACATGGAATTCGAGGTCGACAGTAGCGGCATACTCAGCTTGCATATCGCATCCAGCCAAGGCTCACGGCATGATGCCCCTCTGGACAATAACCTGGTCACCCGTGCAGCCCAGCTATTGCGAGAAGAGGCCGCCATGCCGCAGCTTGGCGCCAGTATCAGCCTGGACAAGAAGCTCCCCAGCGGGGCCGGGCTAGGTGGTGGCAGCTCGAATGCAGCCACCTGTCTGCTAGCCCTCAATCGACTCTGGGCTTTAGATTTCAGTGAAGACAAACTCTGTGAAATCGGCATTAAACTGGGAGCCGATGTGCCGGTATTTATCCGCGGAAAATCGGCCTGGGCCGAGGGAATCGGAGAGCGACTGAGCCCTATAGAATTGGGGGATAGCTGGTATCTGGTGGTATCTCCCAAGTGTTCGGTGGCGACCGTGGAGATTTTTTGTCATGAACATTTGACACGGAACTCCCAAGCCATCAAAATGGCCGACTTTCTGGCAGGCAGAGCCCGAAATGACTGCGAATCAGTCACTAGAGAACTGTATCCAGAAGTAGATCAGGCATTCGAATTATTGGCAAAGTTTGCTGATTTTAGGATGACTGGCACTGGCTCTAGCCTCTTTGCTCGCTTCGATAGCGAGGCTGCCGCTGCGAAAATGCTGAATGAACTTCCGGAAGAATTGCCGAGCTTCGTTGCCAAGGGCATCGATTCTTTCACACTGAGCTGGATCTAGAAGCCAGCAGCAAGAGCACTAGTAAAGGAACGACGAATTATTGGGGTGTCGCCAAGTGGTAAGGCACAAGGTTTTGATCCTTGCATGCGTTGGTTCGAATCCAGCCACCCCAGCCATTTTACTCAGTCAGTGTCAGAGCAAATTAGAACAATATTTAATACAGCTGTGATCTGATCAGAACGATTCATGCCGAACAGAACGTTTCATCCCGAACTGCGACTACCGACATTTATAGGAACTTACCGTGCCAAATAATTTGATGGTTTTTACCGGCAATGCCAATCCAGAATTGGCGGACAATATTGCCAAGCATATCGGTATTCCCCTGGGATATGCCAGCATCAGCAAGTTCAGCGATGGAGAAATTTCTGTAGAACTCAATGAGAATGTTCGCGGCAAGGACGTATTCCTCATTCAGCCCACCTGCGCACCAACTAACGACAGCATCATGGAGTTGTTGTTAATGGCCGACGCGCTGCATCGCGCTTCGGCAAATAGAATTACAGCGGTCGTTCCGTACTTCGGATATGCAAGACAAGATCGCCGCGTACGCTCGGCACGTGTTGCCATTAGCGCCAAGGTTGTTGCCGACATGATCGGCACCGTAGGCGTAAATCGCGTGCTTACGGTAGACCTGCACGCGGAACAGATACAAGGCTTTTTCAATATCCCCGTGGACAACGTCTACGGCTCACCGGTACTAACCGATGACATTGAGCGCCAGAAGTACGAAAACCTATTGGTCGTCTCGCCTGACATCGGCGGTGTGGTTAGAGCACGAGCAGTAGCCAAGCAGCTGAACGTGGATCTCGCCATTATCGATAAACGTAGACCATCGGCCAATGTTGCCCAAGTCATGCACATCATCGGTGATGTGGAGGGACGCAGCTGCCTCATCGTCGACGACATGGTCGATACGGCCGGCACGCTTTGCAAGGCAGCAGACGCACTTAAGGAACACGGCGCCGCGAAGGTAATGGCCTATTGTACGCACCCGGTTCTTTCGGGCCCGGCAATCGAGAACATAGAAAATTCCAGCCTCGACTCACTGGTAGTTACCGATACTATTCCACTGAACGATGCAGCAAAAAATTGTAAGCGCATACGACAACTCTCTATGGCTAAACTACTAGCCGAATCGATTCGTCGAGTGAGCAATGAAGAATCCATTAGCGCGATGTTTGATAATACCTAGAACTTTTGTTCTGGGTTTATATTGAGATCGAGCGGATAAACCAACGGACAACGATGCTTTCATCGTATGTCCTTTTTTAATCCTGTAACTAACCGGTCGCAAGTTGGCTACAGTACTTCTTAGGAGAGACTTATGTCTGCTAAAGAATTTGAATTGAACTGCACGGTTCGAACGGATCTAGGGAAAGGTGCGAGCCGCCGCCTACGCCGTTTGGACAACAACATTCCCGCCGTACTTTACGGTGGTAGCGAAGACCCTGTTTCCTTAACGATTGCCCACAAGGACATCATTAAGGCTACTGAGAACGAAGCTTTCTTTTCACACATCATCACCTTGAATGTCGACAAGAAGAAGCAAAAGGCTGTGATCAAGGCACTGCAACGTCATCCTGCCAAGCCTTTCATCATGCATGCTGACTTCCAGCGCGTGAGCGATAACGAAGAAATTACAGTTAACGTACCGATTCACTTCCTCAACGAAGATAAATGCGTGGGCGTCAAACTGGGCGGCGGCAGCATTCTCAAGACATTGAATGAGATTGAAATCGTCTGTTTCCCGAAAGATCTTCCAGAATATATCGAAGTCGACATGATCGAGCTGGATATTGGCGAAGCGGTTCACCTGTCCGATATCGCATTGCCTGAAGGCGTAACCAGCGTTGCACTTTCACACGGCGATGAAGATAGCGATCTAAGCGTAGCCACAGTACAAGCGCCTAGAGCCGAGGTCGCCGAAGAAGAAGGCGCACCAGAAGCTCCTGCGAATGATACTGACGATGCAGAAGACGACTCCGAGAAGGAAGACTAGTCTCGTTTCTAGTCTAGCCAGGTGGAAAATATGCCAGGCAATTCCTTAAAGCTTATTGTTGGCCTGGGTAATCCAGGCCAACAATATGACTCCAATCGGCATAACGCCGGCGTCATCTTTCTCCACCATCTTGCCAAGAGTTATTCTGGCAGCCTGCGCGGAGAGAGTAAGTTTTTCGGTGAATTCGGCACTATAAATATTGCCGGAGACGACATCAAACTCTTGTTCCCGACTACCTTCATGAACAACAGCGGCAAGTCTGTAGCTGCCGTGTGCAATTTCTTCAAGATCGAGCCGGAGAATATGCTGGTCGCTTATGACGAGATTGATTTTGAGGTCGGGGTAACACGGTTCAAACACGGCGGCGGTCATGGAGGCCATAACGGAATACGCGACATCATCAGCGCCTTGGGCGGAAAGAAGGATTTCTATAGGCTGCGTATAGGCGTAGGTCATCCGGGGCACAAGTCCATGGTGGCTAACTATGTACTGGGCAACCCTTCCAGATCAGAAGCCGATATCATCATGTCGAACATAGAAGACGCGATTCGGGTTACACCGAAAGCGGTCAAGGGCGAATGGGAAGAAGCCATGCGCCTGTTACATACCTAAACAACTATTTTTACTTAACCCAGTAGTAGAGAATCAGCAATGGCAGTTAAATGTGGAATCGTCGGACTACCCAACGTGGGCAAGTCGACACTGTTTAATGCGCTAACCAAGGCCGGCATCGCTGCGGAGAACTTCCCGTTCTGCACCATAGAGCCAAACTCGGGTATCGTTTCCATTCCCGATGCGCGCCTGGATAAATTGGCCGAGATAGTCCAGCCCCAGAAGGTTATTCCAACCACGATGGAGTTCACCGATATCGCCGGTCTGGTAGCGGGCGCGTCAAAGGGTGAAGGCCTCGGCAATCAGTTCCTCGCCAACATCCGCGAGTGCGATGCCATCTCCCACGTAGTGCGCTGCTTCGAAGACAACAACGTAACCCACGTTTCCGACAAGATCGACCCAGCCTCGGATATCGAAACCATCAACACCGAACTCGCGCTGTCTGACTTGGAGAGTGTAGAGAAATTCCTGGACAAGGCATCACGCGTTGCCAAGAGCGGCGACAAAGACGCACAGCGTCAGGTTGCCGTGCTCGAGAAGGCCAAGACCCATCTGGACGAGGCGAAGCCTGTGCGCTCCCTCAATCTCAGCAAAGAAGAGCTTGCCGATCTGTATAGCCTCCATCTACTCACCATCAAGCCGGTGATGTACATCGCCAACGTCGATGAGGAAGGCTTCGAGGACAACCCCCATCTTGATACGGTAACAGCCATAGCCGCAGAAGAAGGTGCCGAGGTCGTAGCCATCTGCAACAAGCTGGAGGCCGAGATCGCCGAGCTAGAAGACGACGAGAAGCTCGAATTCCTGCAAGACCTGGGCATGGAAGAGCCCGGCCTGGACCGCGTAATCCGCGCAGGCTACACCCTGCTGGGCCTACAGACCTATTTTACCGCCGGGCCTAAGGAAGTTAGAGCATGGACGGTAAGAGTAGGTGCTACAGCCCCACAGGCCGCCGCAGTGATACATACCGACTTCGAGAAGGGCTTCATCAGAGCTGAAGTGGTGGGATATCGGGATTTCGTGGACAATAACGGCGAGAACGGCGCCAAAGACGCCGGAAAATGGCGCCTTGAAGGAAAAGAGTACATCGTACAGGACGGCGACGTAGTCCACTTTCGATTTAACGTCTAACTTGACAAATTCCCCCGAAATGCCGAAAATTCGCGGCCTTTCGGAAACAAGAATTTTGTAGCGAGGTTTTCGAGAGTGCGTTAGATGTGGATTTTATTTCCTATTTCACGCGCAGGTGTATATGAATACATCGAGCATGAAATGGGAAATGAAATTCGCAGATGACGTGCTATCGGAGACCGCAGTAAAAATTTTGGCAATGTAGCTCAGCTGGTTAGAGCACAGCATTCATAATGCTGGGGTCGGTGGTTCAAGTCCACCCATTGCTACCATATAGATCAATAGGTTAGGCACGAATCAGTTTTGATAGTACCTTCGTGTCTAACCTATGTCTAACTTGAAACCGAAAAAATCAAAGTAGCATGAATTCTCTGTAGTCATATGAGTGGATTGCTCAGGTATGCCTAAGAATCTATCAAATTCGAAAGAGCGATCAGGTTTTATTTCCTTTGTTGTCAATAATAAAGTTGATCGTGCGAAACTATCGAGTGCCCACTTAGGGATCTTTCTAAGGAGTTACCGTCACTGTCATATAGGCATCGTGATAGAGACCACCGTCATCGCCGCGGCCCCATAAGACGTACTCGCCAGGCTCCTCGAATGTGACTGTAGTTCCGATCATGCCGTTGGCAGGAATCTCAGGCGGCGACCAGGATAAACCCCATGCGGAGTTAGAACCGGGGCGTGTGTCTTCCCATACTTTCGGCTGAGGTGGGTCAAAAGTCACCTTGCCTGCGCCACGATAGACATTCCATGACAGGAACAGTCCATTGATCTTCTGCACCGTGGGCTTCCATGGAATCCGCAGGGCCATCTGATTCTGCACCATCTGCTCGGTTGTTCCTTCGCCGCTACCCGCCGCGATAGCACGCACCGTGTCCACCATGCTTCGCGTTCTGGGAATACCATCATCGACAAGGTTTGTTTCAAAGCTCAGCGGCTCACCTACACGCACTGTACGCATGTGCTTGCCATCGACAGTGTCACCCTGAAGTGTGACTACCGGCGCGATATTGGCTCTGGATTCCGGGCTTGAGGTACCAGCACCCAAAGAGCCAGTCTCTGAGGCGATCACCATATTATCTACCAGGTAATCGGGCTTTAGCGTCGCATAGGCACGGCGCGTCTCACCACGGACAGTTAATTCCCAAACCAATTCACGATCACCCCAGTCTGAAGGGACGTTCACCTCGAAAGTGAAGCGATTGCGTCTGGGGAGGAAATGAGTGGGCTGACCGCGATCGGCCGGACCTGGGGAAAGAAAGTTATTCTCGCCTACCTCTATATCGATCTCCTCTTCCCAATTTTCATTCATGTAACCGAACATGAAGTTGAAGGTCCCGTCTTCCAGCGGGCGCCAGCCTTCATAGGCTACTTCTATGTTCTTACCGAAATTGTAAGATTCAGCCTGCGCCAGATTTATCGAAGCGAAAGCTAGAGCAGCGAAGCCAAGGGCCGCTGCCTTGCGGATTAGCTGATTACTGATTTTCATTATTGGCCCGCTCCCTGAAGTGCAACATCGTTAGCAGGCTCCTGGCTTGCCGATGCGTTGCCTAGTGGCTGAACCAAAGGCAATAGACAGAGAGGGCAGCCAACCACATGGTCATTAGGACCCAAATTTAAGTTCTGGCGACGCTTCTCCATCTCGGCGAAGAACTGCTCGTCAGTCATGGTTACCCGAATACCCAGGTCGATAAACATATTGGTCACAGAGCGGTTGCCCGAACCCTGCCAGTTTCTGGCATCTGGCACGTTAGGATTGGTTTCTGTGTTGTTCATGTAACCAACAATGTGCAAGATCGTACCCTTAGGTAAGAGAGGAGCAGAATCATCTGCATAGGCATAGCCACGAACCCAGTTGTGGTCGTAGCCTACGCATGAAAGCGTTTCCACGTTGTAGCCCCAAATCGCTTCGAGACACATGCGCTCACCCGGAGCGTGCAGATGCGGCTCGAAGGTAGAAATCTTGGTGTGCTCGGTCAGCGTGGTGTAGGCGTGAAGCTCTTGGTCTTTCTCGTTGCCGCGGATACTGATATCTACGCCATTGCCCTGAGCATTGAAGAAGGCATCCTTAAATTTCGGTGCATAGCCTACTGGATGAAAACGAAAGCCGATTTCCAGGTGGGCGTCAGTATCTCGACCGTTGGAATGCAAATGCACTGAATCGGATACCAGATAGCTACCAGCTCTTAACAGACGGCCTGCTTCCTCATCGAAGATGTCAGCGTTACGACCCACTTCATGAACCGGCCACGCCAGAGAAGGGCCAGTGCGATTGCCGTTCTCGTCTAGATCAGCCGTGCCCCAGATCATATGGTGGAAGATGTAGGCGCCACCTACGGTGTCGCGTCCCTTGTCTGCCTGATTGTTGACGTCATTTACTTCAACAACCTCAACTGACTTCACCCAGCGATCTTCTGGAATATCGATGAGCATGCTGTCGATCTCGCCCCACCAGTCCGCCGTGCCTGCAAGCTTGGTCACTGTGTTGCTGACTAGAACCAGATCCGGCTCGCCGGCAGTCCATTTAACGCTGTCATCGAAGACCAGCGCAGCGGGCGCGTCTGCTTCGTTACCCTTGGGCGTACCACTTCGCGCCCAGGTAGAGATAGCAGCGATCTCTTCGTCCGTTAGAGAGACATCGTTCTTGAATTCTTGGATTCCGATGCCTTTTTCAACATACCAAGGCGGCATGGCACCGGCGCGATCTCTTATCGCAGTCTTGTATTCTATCAAGCCAGCGAAAGGCGCTACCTGATCGTAACTTACCAATGGCATTGGGCCAACGCCGCCATCTCTATGGCAACTCTGACAGCTGCGCTGCAGGATTGGCTCAATGTCCTTGTGAAAAGTAATCTGGTCGGCCTGGGCAAATACTGCGGCGGGTGCGGCAAATGCCAGCAACAGGCCTAGCAGGCTGATAGGGTTAAATTTTTGCATTGTCCAATTCTCCTTATGACTCACTTAAAGCTACGGACGAACCTAATCCAATTCAGCTCAAAGTAAGTGTTTTTGAAATTTTGCTACGAATATGTGTTCATTGACTCGGATCAAGAGACTAGCGTCAATGCAGCTATTTAATCCTTGTGGATGCTGTGCGCGGCACGGGCCCGTGGTCCAACAGTGGTCGATTATATTACGATTACACCCTCTCTTTGTATGGAAATCGCCGCAGATGTGGCTGTTATTGAGAGCTAATGCTTATCAAATATTGAAATAACTGCGCATTTCAATAATCGTGCAATATGAACACTAATTAACAGCCTCCCTCTCCAGTTACTTAAAGCAGATATTCTTCTCTATCCGAGCTCTCAAAAAGAGACTCCGGCTCTTGCAAGCAGACAGGGCATTTACTATCTTCTTTCCCCGCCAATTTCAGGGTTTGCAGGGCTGTCGGGTAGGGTCAGACAAGAAACACCCTGATCAGTACAGAAAAGACAGGTGGCGTCTAATGGAGGCGATATCTGAAAGCATCCTGAAACCAATCGAATAGTGCCAAGCGCAGCCATGACAATGAATTCACCCAGCCGAACCAGCGCGTAAGATCTTAATATTCGCCCTACCGCTACCGAGTTCAAGTAGCGGCTTCTAATCGAAGCTTACACTCCACTACTACACCCGGTTACCAAGCAATAGGAGGAAATTCGCACGGTCAGGTTTGAACTGAATATTCCATGACAAATACCCCGAATAGGGGTAAGTTCGCCATGAACTAGTAGTACTCGAACCGACACAAAGAACGGAAGCAATGAAATGAAAATACTAATAACCAGCGCTGTTCTCTTACTATCACTCGGCGGTTGCGCGAACCTGTATGACAATAGTGGCATCCCCAGAATCACGTCGCAGCGACAGGTAGAGGCTTACAATGCGACAGTCAGCTCCGAAGGTGAAAAACTCGTTTGCTCCAGGGAAAGGTCAACGACCAGCAACATAAGCCGATTTACCTGCATGACCTTCGATCAGAAAGAGCGCCTAGCCTTGCAGGCACGCGAGGAAATTGATTCCATTCGGGCGAACCAGAATGGAGGGAACAATTAGGAACCAGAGACATTAATAGTTTAAGTGGGTTGTCGCCGTACATAGACATGCTGATCGAACAGCGCCCGCGCTTGACCGAAAGCAGCCGCCAGAGGCTGCTTTTTGATCCCAGAAACTCTGTTATTTTCTAAAGGAAAACTCGGGCTCAGTTTCTTTTTTCTAACAAATATATTATGACTTAGATCTGGGAACCCAAACCATCCTCCATAGTCGTTTTCTCGCGCGCCTCCTGCTTGTAAATAGTTCGCCAGATGGGAAGGAGTAACAAACGAATAAACATCCATCCCGCAAGCCCTAATCCCCACGCTAGGCCTACTAGAAATGGGCCAGGTGTTCTGTGAAAGACGATATCTAAAGCGTTAAGCACGTTGACAGCAAACACGATCACAGACACCCATTGCAGCGCCCACATCGTAGCGATCAATTTTCTATTCCTGACGGCACCCTTCATATTTTTGGAGAAGGCATAGAGGTTGTAGCCCATGCAGGACATAGAGAGGATGCTACCGGTTGTCCAAAGAGCTGCTTCGGAAATTCCGATTAGGTTTAAGATTAGAATCACACCACATTGCAGTGCGGCCAGAAGAGAATAGACCACGATAATGCTAAGCCCGACCACGTCAGCCCGGCGTATCTTCTCTGTGTCGCGAAACTGAAATGTCGCGATAATACCCGCGAATCCCGCCAGCGCCATCGACAGCTCTGCACCCAAAATCAAAACATCGAAAACTTCCACAATTATTTCCTCCCATTAAGCCCAGCAGTATGATTGTGATGAAGTATCCCATCCCGACGAATAGATTAACAATCTGTCTACCCTCCGATTTGTCGCTTTGCTTGCGGCATTCTGTAGAATGAGTATAGGAGCGACTAAAAAAACAATATGCCCAGCAAATCGCGATTCAACTATCGACCATTGAAAGCCCAACAGCTACGCGAGTTGGCGACCTTGATTACTTCAGGAATACCGCTTGCTGATGCCTGGGCCAAAGCTGCTACCATGGCTCATCCTGCTGGACCTGTCATATTGCAACAACTGCAGAAGGGCTCCAGCCTGCCGGCTGCAATGAAGTTTCTTGAGCTGATTAGCGCGCCGCAGCAGGTCACACTCAGCGCCGCTAATAATGCCGGAACGCTCAGTCAGGCACTGCAGCAGCTTGCCGCAGACTATGAAAATCGAGAGGCGCATCAGCGCAAACTGAAATCAAAGTTCTATCTACTCTGTTTGCTGCTATTTGTTGGCTGGGGTGCCAGCCTCGCACTGGTAGCCGCACAGGGACAGGGGCTGCTCGCCGCATTCGTCAGCAATACTCTCTGGTGTCTTATCTGCTATGCCATTATTCACAAGACTGTAAGCGTTGTATTGAAGGATGGCTGGTGGTGGCTGGAAAAAGCCTGGCGATTTGGAATGCAGCAACACAAGGCTTATCAATGGGCATTAATAGCACACTGGTACGCCTTACTGGGCACACAAGTGGCAGCCGGTGTAGACCTGGTGTCTGCATTGCGCCAGATGGCCGATCTACTGAATCAAGCTTCCTATCGCAAGGCAATTAAAGCGGCATCAAAAGATCTGGAAAACGGGCATCCATTAAGTCAGTCTCTTGCCGATTACTCTCTCCTGCCGAACCCTGAGTTTCGTTCTATTTTGATCTCTGCCGAAGCCAGCGGCCGACTAGCAGAGACTCTGCAGCAGCAGCGACGCATAGCCGATCAGCAGCTGGAACATTTTCAAGACACCGTGATGATGTGGGTGCCAAAGGGGCTATATGCCATGTGCGGCGCGGTGGCATTAACGATGGTGCTATGAACTCAAGCCGGAGAAGGTGGGACATCACCCGAGGCCCAAACCGGATAACAATGAGAAGTAAACACAGGTCCTCCATAAACAAAACAAGCTAGCCGCTTAGCTCCAACTCGGCACCATTACAGCGCCCTGCCCGTATTTCCCACACTTCTATCTTTCAATAGTTCAAGCTTCCCCTAGCATCCCCAACCCAAGTACTGTAAAAAGACGCCATGAAAATCCCCAAGCGAATCCAGCCCCTTATAGAGGAAGGCCTTATAGATGAGGTCGTCAGCAGACTAATGAGCGGCAAGGAAGCCGATGTCTATGTAGTGCGCTGCAACGCCGAGATTCGTTGCGCCAAGGTCTACAAAGAGGCTGCGAACCGTGGCTTTAAGCAGGCGGTGCTCTATAGAGAAGGTCGCAAGTCGCGCAACAGCCGCCGCAGCCGTGCCATGGATAAAGGCTCGAAGTTCGGCCGCGAGCAGCAAGAACAGACCTGGCACAACGCCGAGGTAGACGCGCTGAACAAGCTCGCCGCTGCTGGGGTACGGGTTCCCCAGCCCTATACCTGTGTCGATGGCGTCCTGTTGATGGAATTGGTCACCGACAGCGATGGCCTTGTGGCACCACGCCTCAGCGAAGTGATGCTGTCCGCCGAGGATGCCGTGCGCGATCACGCCACGGTGATGCGCTTCGTCGTGCGTATGCTCTGTGCAGGACTGGTTCACGGCGATCTGTCGGAGTTTAATATATTAGTGGATGAGAACGGTCCTGTAATCATCGACCTACCACAGGCCGTGGATGCCGCAGCAAATAATAATGCCGAGGCCATGCTGGAGCGTGACGTAAACAAGATTCGCAACTACTACGGCCAGTTCGCTCCTCAACTACTGAAGACACAATACGCCAAGGAAATCTGGAAGCTGTTCGAAGACGGTGAACTGCAGGCGGAGAGCAAGCTGACCGGCACCTTCGCGGAGAACCTGACTGACGCCGACGTAGACGGCGTTCTAGAGGTAATAGAATCCGTCAAAGAGGAAGAGCAGCAGCGGCAGGAACGCAAGATCGAGGCAGAGAACCAGCCTTAGCGGCAGCGAGTTTTTTAGAAAGACTATCGAAGGGTTCAATAGAACTAGCTGAACCCCTTAGATACCCCTAGATGCTGGCTTCAAATTCAGTTGCGTTCCTGCATTGGCCAAGCCGCACCTTCGCGAACATTCTGAAGCGGCACCAAACCCGTGTACAAAAACTTCTGCACCCGCTTACCCTCATAGGTTTCTGTCGTATAAATATTCCCTTCCGAGTCGGTAGCTATGCTATGCGGCGAGAAGAACATACCCGGCTGCCTACCCCCTTCGCCAAAGGTGTAAAGTACCTCCAAAGAGGTCCTGTCGAGTATGTGAACCTTCATATTGGAGCCGTCAGCAACATAGATAAACTCCTGATCATCGTCTTGAGAAAAAGCAATATCCCAGGTTGAGCCCATCGCAAGCGTTTGCGGCGCAATCATCCCCTCCTTAATGAAGGTTCCATCGGGCCTGCACACCTGAATTCTGTCTCCGCCCCTATCACAGACATAGATCAAGTCATCATTCGATGGCTCGGCACAGTGCACCGGTCCCTTGAATTGCTGAGGTAATGCCTGATCCGGAACATAGCTGTTATCAGCGTCATCATCCGGACGATTGCCATAGGCTCCCCAATAGCGTTTGAAGGCTCCGGTTGCCACATCTATCACGTCGACTCGCCGGTTGGTGTAGCCATCCGCCAGATAGGCCTCGGTGCCCGATCTATCGATAGCAATCTCGGCAACGCGGGCGAAATGGGTAGTACTATTGCTGTCGCGCCCATTACCTGGCTCACCGATGGTGCGAATATATTCGCCATTGCGAGTGAATACCAACACATGGGAATCGCCGCTTCCATTTCCGCCTATCCAAATATCGCCATTGGCTGCAACCTCGATTCCATGGTTGGACGCAGGCCATTCGAATTCACCACTTCAAGAAGGACCACCCCAGGAGCTGAACAAATTTCCTTCGGCATCAAATTCCAATATGGGCGGAGCTGCCGTGCAGCATTGAGAGTTTCCTAAATCTAAACCTATCTCCTGGGACATGAACATGTCGTCAGAATCACGGTGTACGATAAACACATGGTCTCTCGCATCAACATCGACGCCAATGGTTCGACCGAGAATCCATTTATTAGGAAGCGGTTGAGGCCAAAAAGGATCGACCTCAAAGCGAGGAACGCTTTGGTCGCTACTTGCCGCGCTTAGCTGCACAGTTAGCAATTCTTGACCTATATTCAGCACAAACAAGGAGCCGGTCAACAGAATGATATAGAGTAATTTTCTCGATCTGAACATGGCTTTTCCTTTTATTTTTATTCCGTTAGAGGAATAAAGTACATGAATTACAATTAACCTGCCAAGCTAAATGTTGTAGACCAAGCAGCTAGCACTGGCACCCCCGCAATAAAAGTGGAAGACTATCACTGCCAGATTGTGTCAGTAGTAAATGAATGCTCTTTAAAAGAGATGGCTTGTTAGTCGTTGCTAAAAGATAAATAATCGACCACTGCTCATCGATCACCGGAGATAGTGCAATGACTAAAATCACGCGGCGGGATTTTTTCAATCATGCGGGGCTGTATACCGCTGGCGGACTTGCTCTATCGGGTGCCCTGCCCGGCTTAGCCGGCAAGAAATCGATGGCTCAGCCAGCTCTCGAATGGCTTTCCTTGACCGCCGAAGCAGCCGTTGAGCCAGACCTACCGATAATCGATCCTCACCATCATCTCTGGGAGCGGCCTGGCAATACCTACATGCTAGCAGATCTTCTAAAGGACACGAGTGCGCACAATGTGCGCCAGACGGTTTTCGTCGAATGCACGTCGATGTACCGCGCCGATGGACCCGACGAACTAAAAGTAATCGGTGAAACAGAGTTTGTGCAAGGCGTAGCCGCAAAAAGTGCTAGTGGCAACTACGGTGAAACGCGCGTAGCCACCGGCATAGTTGGCTCTGCCAATCTACGACTCGGTGATGCTGTGGCCCCAGTATTAGAGGCTCACATGGCTGCCAGCCCGCAGCGCTTTAGGGGAATTCGCCATCGTGCTGCCTGGGCCGATCTGTCCGTTACTCCAAATCGCTCCCCCAATGCGTTGGAACATGTTTTGCTGGATCCTGATTTTCGCAAAGGCTATGCGCATCTGCGAACATACGGCCTCTCCTTTGAAGGCTGGTTGTATCACACCCACATCGCTGACCTCACTGATCTAGCCAAGACCTTTCCCGATACTACTATCATACTGAATCATCTTGGCGGCCCTATTGGAATCGGCACTTATGCGGGTCGCAGAGATGAAGTCTTTGCAGCGTGGAAACCTGCAATTGCCAAACTCGCTCAATATCCTAACGTGGTAGCTAAGGTAGGTGGAATTCAGATGGTAGTGAATGGCTACGGCTGGCATGAACGTGCCGCACCCCCGAGTTCTGACGAACTCGTTGCAGCGAATCAAGACTGGTACGATTACATCATTGAGCAATTTGGGCCGCAGCGCTGCATGTTTGAAAGCAACTTCCCTGTCGATAAATTATCTTGCTCGTATACGGTACTGTGGAATCAGTTTAAGAAGTTAACTAAGGGATATTCCGCGAACGAACGTGCGGCAATGTTTCATGATACAGCCAAGCGAGTTTATCGCTTACCTCAGGTTTAAAGTATTTCAGGTTTAGAATTTTGACACTGCTACTATTACTAGTCTCGAGCTTCGCATACGCCGAGGAGACATTGGACTCAATGAATAGAGTTGAGCAGCTTATTGAAACCACAGATGCCACTTTCTGGATCGAGTACAGCAAGGAACTTGCCCAAAGCCTGAATTTGGCTCCTGCTTTCTACAATTAACTCAAACCGGGATTAATCAAGGCACACGCAGCGCAGCGCGCTCCTGCGCCCATGCTTTTCAGGTATGCACCCTAGCGCCTAGTTCCCACAATCTCCGTTCTAACACTAAACAAAGTCTTGCCAGCCGTAATATACAAGGTTCGCAAGTCCAGCCCACCAAAGGCAGCGTTAGTAATAGTATCCTCAGGAATTGGAATATGCTCGAGCAGCTCTCCTGAGGGTGAGAACACATGAATGCCGGCTACTGTATCGAGAGTTTCACTGGTCCCACGCAGATTATTCAAGCCAGCAGCGACATATAAATTGCCTTCGCTGTCGATGGTCATACCGTCCCCGCTGCGCCCCGGGTAAAAATTGTGAAATACGCGCGAGTTACTCACCCTGCCTTCAGCGCTAAGATCGTAGGCACGAATCAGCCGGGGGCCGCCTTCGCTCTGCTCAGTCTCGATAATGTACAGGGTGCTATCGTCCGGCGAAATCACTATGCCATTTGGCCGTAACACCTCCGGCTCAGTGAGAATGCGTTCTATCGACCCATCTGTATCAATTCGGTACACACCGTGAACGCCAGTCTGTTCGGGCCGCCGGTTGGCGCCTGGCCTATCAGTAAAATAGATGCGTCCCTGTGCATCGAAGCTTAGATCGTTGGGCTGATGCAATTGCTTACCATTGTATTCGTCAGCAATAACTTCAATATCGCCGGTTTCCATATTGGTTCGAGTGACACGCGGCAATACTGATTCACCGTCACCGCCTTCACAGGCTAGCAAGCGCCATTCGCTGTCGAAGATTAGCCCGTTTGCACGATTACTGGGCTGGCGAAATACGGAGACCGCACCAGCAGGAGAGCGCCGCATTATCCGATTACTGTAAAGGTCGGTGAAATACACCGTGCCATCTTCTGCGACGGTGGGCCCTTCAGTGAAGGCCACCGTCGCTTCGACTGACACGGCGGGCTGCGCAGATAACTGAGCACAGGCAGAAACAAAGGGAAGAAGAAGTATCATCGTACCGACAGCGGGCCTATTCATTCTACTTATCTCCTGAGTGATTGAGAGTCTATTGAACTAGTAAAGCTGCAACTACAGATCTGTACTCACTTACTAACGATCAGTCGCTTAATCAAACGCTCGATCAAAGAAAAGCATTCGATATCAATCTTTGCACTGCACGACCAATCGAGCCGCAGCGGACCTACAGCGCTTCCTACTCGAACCCCACAAAATTAACGAAGTCCTCAAGCTCGGCACGCCTAGACTTCACGCTATTCGCCGAAAACTCATCGTTGGGATAACCCATGGCTATACAGGTCAGGATATTCTGATCATCGGGTATCCCCGCGTGCTCTCTGACCACCGGCGTCTGCATTACACCCTGACCGTTGATAACCGTACCCAGCCCCCTATCCCAAGCTGCGAGACAGATGCCGTAAGAGATTGCGCCCAGATCAAACTGCGCTATGGCCGCAGGTTCCATAACCTTGTCATAGGTGAGCACGATAGAAACCGGTGCATCGAACTGGCGAAAGCCGCGCATGACCCAATCGGTGCGCTTCTCTTTGTCGTCGCGCTCTATACCCATGGCTTCGAATAGCTGTACTGCTATCTCAATCTGGCGTTGCCGGTGAATACCCTCGTAGGCTTCCTTGGTGGGGAAGTCGCGCTGCGGCTTTATCCCCGCCACCATGTTTTCTGTGTTGCCCTTGCGAATTTTATCCAGAGCTTCCCCGGTAACCACATAAAGATGCCAGGGCTGGGTATTCATGGAGGAAGGTGCACCCTTGGCGACCTGGATTATCTCTTCGATGACTTCACGGGGGACCGGCTTATCCTGGTATCCACGCACGCTGCGTCTGGTCTGTACAAGTGTCTCAAAATCCACGTTTCTTACTCCATTCCTTTATTATTCAACACGCCAAGCGGCAGCGTTGCCTATTATGCATAGGAATAAGAAAATGGAAACCTATTAGGAATAGATTGGTAGAGTGAAACCGGTAAACCCGGAGGCATCCTTAAAAAGTAGCCCGCACCTTGAAGGTAAAACGCACACCGGTAGTGGTACAGAAACGCTCGATCTCTCTGACATCACCATCGCGCAAATAACCATTGAAGCGCCTGCGTTCTCGACAAGCATCCTGATCTAGGAGGTTATCTACCTCAGCTCTGAAGGTAAATGCACCTACACTGTTTTTTTCAGCGAACAGACTTAGATTGCTAACCATGCCTGAGCCAATAAATATCACATTGTCGATATCATAGAAGGGCCTATTGCCGTCGATGCCATCTCGGTAATTTAGACCGTAGTTAAAATTCTGTGATGGGATATCGTGCCGAAAGCCGAAGCGGACATTTCCTCTGTCGAATGGCACGACCTTTCGCTTCTTGCCAATTAGTGGGGCATAAATAGAAGAGTCCTGAACCAATAACCCTGCGGTAACTACCACCTGGGGCAGGTTAAGGAAAGCCAATCTAATGCTGGCATTCAAATTCAGCCCCAGCACCTTGCCGTCACCCACATTTCCATTGGTCGATGCGAGATTCGTTGGGCTCGTTGAGATATCAATACGATCGATTGAATTGCCAACATCGTAATAGAACAGCCTAGAATTGAGCACGCCACCATCGTTAGGCAGACGGTAGTCCAGATTGGCGATGTAACGCCACACCTGCTCCTGTTCCAACTCAGGGTTGCCGGCGATAGTATCCTGAGTTTCATCGCGGTCATTCGCCGCAGCCGAGAAATCCGAGAATCTCAGCTGCGATACATCCAACTCGGCCGACATACTAAGCTGCAGGCTGCTACTCATATTAAATCTAAAATCGAACTTGGGTTTTAGGAAGTCGAAGCTTCTACTAACATTCACATCGCCTGACTGTGAGATCTCCGAGTCCTCATAGAACAGGCTGCTTTCCAGCGACATACGCTGATTAATCTGCCAGTTGTGTATGGCGAATCCCTCGTAGCGAATCTCCTCCACCGATGACACCGCATTCGGCAGGGGAATAGGAGTTAAGCCACCGTGATCAGCGGAGGGCAGTCCGGGAATAGGCAAACCAATCTTTAATGTAGAATCGAGAATAGTCTGCGCCCGCTCGATGCCAAGCTCCAGATTCTGACCCTCGAACGGGTCCCAGGTATAGGAGGTGCGCACAATGCGTTCACGCTCTCTGCTACCAGTATCGAGAAACAGGTTCTTGGCTTCCGGATCACCGAGGCCCAGGGATACAAAACGCTCGCGGGTTATTTCGTTGTTACTCTCATTGACGATAAAGAGGACCTTGTATTTTCCGCCACCGTCAAAATTGAGCTCATAGTCGCCACCGAATTCCCAATTATCGGAATTGGCGGGAATCGACTCACGCTCCACCAGAATCGATGGCGGGGTATTCAGGAAATTCGTAATAGTCCTAGTCAGTTTCGTGGGCGGATCTTTCTGCTGGTAAAGTCCATTGAAGGCGATCCTGCTATCCGGTGATATCTGATAGGTGATATTCGAGTTTAGAGTAGTGATGGTCTGATCTCGAAAGCGCTCGATCTCGCGAACGTCATTTAAGCCAAGCTCTGGAGGCAGTACACTGATCTCATAGCTGTCCAAAGCCTCATAGCCTGAAGCGACCTGAGCACTGACAAGGTAATCAAACTGCCCGGTCTGACCACTGAATGAAAAGGTACCTATGGGCTCTACATTCCCATCTTTAAAATGCGTCGCGCCCAGTTCTGTCGATATATTGGAACTCGATTGTGACTCGAGAAGGACAATATTGATTAACTGGCCGGTGTTGCGGACATCGAGATCGCCCGAGGTACCGCGAATGATTTCAATGTATTGAACCTGATCAGCCGAAATTCTGGCAAGCTGGCTGCTAGCCTCATTAGCCTTACCAGCCATGCGCTTCCCGTTAATGAGAATCTGTTCGCTAGCCCCGAGACCGCGATCTGCGCTAGTAAAGGATCGAACCTCGTTTCCTTCGAGTGCCAGACTGATTCCGGGTATAACATTGAGCATGTCATTGACTGACACTGGCCCGTATTGCGCGAAGAAAGAGGCTGGGTAGGAGATCGTGGATTCGTCTGCGGGTGCGTCTTGTGCAGTCGCAACGACACTATAAATTGCTAGAAGAACACTTATTATTCTTGTTGAATACCGCACTATTCGATCCTGAGCTACATCTTAGAAAGCAGACCAGCCCTCAACAAGATCCTAGATAAGATCTATAGGCACACCGCATTGAGATTTCGACTAACCAGTATAGCGAAACGCTGAGCGTTGCACTATGCAGATTATCTCATTTTCTATTAGTCGTGAACACCCAACTATACGACAGTATTTTTACTGTAAGGGCTCAGATTCGAGTACTATTTAGTCTCAGTGACGAACTTAGAAAAAGAAGAGGCTCCCCATGAAGAACAATAGCATCTCAAGACGTCGTTTCTTGCAGGCCAGTGGCGCCGCCGCCATCTGGATACCCACATCAGCCCAAGGCTACACCTCCCAGGAGATGCGCGATTTCTATGCCAACGGCGAGATGTCGGTAAACGTGTCCAAGTGGGAGTTGGATACGCCAGCCCTGTGCGTAGACCTGGATCTGCTGGAAGCCAACCTCGACAAGATGGCGACCACGATGAGTACCAATGGCATCGCCAGCCGTCCCCATGCGAAGACACACAAATGCCCCACCATCGCTCATATGCAGATGGATAGAGGCTCCGTGGGCATCTGCACCGCGAAGGTCAGCGAGGCAGAGGCGATGTTTCTCAATGGCATCGATCAGATTCTAAATACCACGGGCAATGTCACCCCAACGAAGATAAACCGCGCGATGAACCTGGCGCAGCAATGCCCGGGCTTCATCCAGGCTACTGACTCGCAGCCCAATGCTCGCCTGTTGTCGGAGGCAGCGGTCGCCAAGGGTATAGTTGCCGATGTGGTAGTGGATGTGGACCCAGGCATAAGACGTACGGGCACACCTTTCGGCCAGAGCGCCCTGCAACTTGCGCAACTTATAGATCAATTACCGGGCCTGCGTTTTCGCGGCATGCTCTGCTACGACGCGGCAGCACAGCATGTAGTGGGTTTCCAGACACGCAAGGCGCAGACTCTGGAGCGCATGGTGCAAGCCACCGATACCTTTAATCTAATGAACGCCTCGGGGCTCAATACCGAGATATTCAGCGGCGGCGGTACCGGCACCTACAACATCGATCATGACACGGTAGGTATGACCGACGTGCAAGTAGGAAGCTATGTCTTCATGGACGCACAATATATTTCCATAGGCGGCGAGCAGGATGCTGAGGTCTATTCCGACTTTGCTACATCGCTCACCGTCATGACCACGGTATTGAACGATCAGTACGAAGGCCGTGCCACTTCCGATGCCGGCGCCAAGGCCTGCACCATAAATCAGCCATGGCCTATCATCAAGGGTGAATCAGGTATGACATATCGCTCCGGGTCCGATGAGTTCGGAACGATTCTGTACGGGGACGATCCCTCACGCGATTACAAGGTTGGCGACAAACTCGAGGTCATCGTTTCACACTGCGACCCGGTGGTTAATCTCTACGACCAGATGTATGCGATTCGCGGGGATGTGGTTGAGGCGGTCTGGCCAATATCCGCCAGAGGCATGTCCGCCTAAGTCAGTGTAGTAAGCTTAGGCATTAAACAGGGCACGCAGGTGTGGATTCAACATTCTACCCTGCGGGTCTAGCTCTCGTCTTAGTTCCATGAAATCCTTAAAACGAGGATACAGCTCAGTCAACTCCACATGAGTCAGGTTATGCACCTTACCCCAGTGTGGGCGCCCACCGTACTTCCAGAAAATGGGTTCGATTCTGTTAAAATAGGGACGATAATCGGCACTGGCCGTTCGATGTATAGAGATCGTGGCGTGGGGGTGATCGCCATAGGACATGCTTAACCAATCGTCATCGGCACCTACATAACGATACTCGAGCACGAACTGCACATCGATAGCCTCGTCGTATATCGTCTTCAGAATCTCTCTCAGACATTCGGCTCCAACCTCCGCCGGCACCGAATACTCCATCTCGTTGAAGCGACTATTACGTACATTGGAAAGTATCTTATGGGACACATCTACCGCCTCGGTGGGCTGAATACGTGACGCCGTAGCATTGGACAGCCGCAGTCGCTCGGCAGGAGTGGGATTGTCGCTAAGACCTAGTGACTCGGCGATGGACGCATCGTCGCTGGGCTCTTCCTCTACTTCGCTCTGCCCTATAGGCTCATCGGTCTCATCGATAGAGAGCACCAAAGAATAATCGGAATATACCAGAGGGAAGATTTCGAAATGTCTGTGGCTTGCCGCAAGCTCATCGAAATTGGCAAGAATATCTTCGGTGGGTGCTGCCCACTCACGCTTCTTTAGTTTATAAGATTCACGGTTCTGCATCGTTACCTGCGTCACTATGCCCAACGCCCCTACGTTTACACGAGCAGCATGCAGCAAGTCTTCGTCGCTGGAGTCAATGTCCATGACGTTGCCGTTAGGCGTGATAAGACGCAGTGAGGTAATGAAGGACGACAGCGCTTGCAGGGTTACGCCGGTGCCGTGAGTGCCGGTAGCGATGGCGCCGGCGACGGTCTGTCTGTCGATATCGGGCAGATTGATCATGCCCTGCCCAATCGCCTCTAGCTGCGCCCCAAGGTCGCCCAGACGCGATCCAGCACCCAGAGTTACCTGCTTCGTCTGCGCATCTGAATCCAGGATACCGCTCAACTGATCTATAACGACGAGATGCCCGTCTGTGGGCACCAGCGCACTAAATGAGTGACCTGACCCCACGGGCCGAATAGGGCCCAGGGTATTTCTGAGGAGACTAGTGAGTTGCTGCTCGCTGCTAATATCATAGCGTCCAGCGGGCTGACAGGTCTGACCACCGGACCAGTTACTCCAAGAGGCTGATTGCGCGAAGGCCCCGCCCTTTGCAGCGAAGCCACTAAACATCGCAGCCTTGACACTGGATGCCAGAAAAGAGCGTCGTGAGATTTTTTTCATCGATCGACTCCCGCCATATAGGCGACCATCGCGCGAAAATCCGACACCTCACAGGCCATGCAATAGCCAAGAGGCGGCATGGAATTAAAACCCTTTATCACATTGTCGAGAATGGCTTCCTCTCCCTTCGCTAAACGTTGTTGCCAATCGCTTCTATCGCCCACGACCGGGGCACCCGCTTCGCCGGTGATATGACACAGGGCGCAGCTTCGCGACCACTTAGCCATCATATCCGCTTCAGCAACACTGCTAGTAACGACGGGAGGCCTAAACTGGCCATCGAACCGGGGATCTTGACTGGCAATGCTCGAGCAGGCATTGAGCAGCCCGGCGATTGACATAATAATGAGTATTCTGGACAGCCTGGTATTCATGTCTTTCCACTTTTTTAGTATTTGTGCCGAGTAATCAACCTTAACCACAGTAAATTGCACTGTCAATTACACTATCAATAGCAGCCGTGTCTGCTAGTCGTAGCGTTTATTACCGGACTGCTCATTCAGCGAACGATAGGCATCCAGCTTCTCCTTGATGCGGGTTTCCAGACCGCTGTTTCTTGGAAAATAGAACTGCTCGTCCTGCAACTGCGGCGGAAAATAATTTTCACCCGCGGCGAAACCGTTCTCCTCATCATGGGCATAGCGGTACTCATCACCATAGCCCAGTGATTTGGTCAGCGAGGTACTGGCATTGCGTAGATGCAGCGGCACTTCCAAACTTCCATTCTGGCTTACCGCCTGCTTCGCCGCATTGAATGCGACATAAACGGCGTTGCTCTTCGGAGCGCTGGCTAAATAGACCGTCGCCTGTGCCAGGGCTAACTCCCCCTCCGGACTGCCCAGCCGCGTAAAGGTATCCCAACAACTCAGTGTTAGTGGCAGCGCTCTTGGGTCGGCGATTCCAATATCTTCCGATGCCATGCGCACCAATCGCCGCGCCAGATAGACCGGATCGCAGCCGCCATCTAACATGCGCGCCAGCCAATACAGGGCTGCGTCGGGTGACGAACCCCGCACCGCCTTGTGCAGTGCCGATATCTGCTCATAGAAGCTGTCGCCCCCCTTATCGAAACGACGGCTGCCCTCTTCCAGGACCTGCTGAATATGCCCGTCTGCAATTTGCCTTCTGCCCTCCACTAACTCGGACATGTCGCTTAACACTTCGAGATAATTCAGAACGCGACGCGCATCGCCATCGCCGGCACGCGCCAACATGTTTCGCTGCGACTCACTTAATTTCAGGTTTAATGCGCCCAGCCCGCGCTCCGTGTCCTGCAAAGCATGGTCGATAACCCCGAGCAGATCATCCTCGGTCAACGGCTTTAACAGATAGACTCTAGCTCTGGACAGCAAGGCGTTGTTCAGTTCGAAGGAAGGATTCTCGGTAGTAGCCCCGATGAACAACACGGTGCCGTTCTCTATGTGTGGGAGGAATGCGTCTTGCTGCGCCTTGTTAAACCTGTGCACCTCGTCGACGAAGAGGATGGTCTGGCTAGTGCCACCTGCCTGATGAAACTTGGCGCGCTCGATGGTCGCTCGAATTTCCTTTACCCCATCGAGCACCGCCGACAGCGATTCGAAATGGTAATCGCAGGTAGCGGCGATAATCTTAGCGAGCGTCGTCTTGCCTACACCGGGCGGCCCCCAGAGAATCATCGAGTGAGGAAGCTTGTTCTGTATCGCTTCAAAAATGGACTTACCCGGGCTAAGCAGGTGTTCCTGCCCGACGAATTCTCCTAGATTGAGCGGGCGCAGACGTGCAGCGAGTGGCTGATAGCGCGTAACATCGTCCTCTGGCAGCAGCGATGCGGTCATGAAATCACGACCAAGATGAGAACGCAGATTCGCGCATTAACTTCACAGTAAGAACGCATCGTTGCCGCCTATGATCTCAATAACTTATTCACCACGAATGGCATTATGCCTCCGCTATTGAAGTACTGAACTTCTAACTCGGTATCCAGCCTGCATAGTAACTCACATGACGCGGTAGTTCCGTCCACATACTTCACTTCCATCATAACCTTCATGCCTGATACGACCTTCGCCAGACCGATTAGGCTAATCTGTTCATTACCACTGAGCGTGAGCGACTTGCGATCGACACCATCGATAAATTGCAGTGGCAAAACGCCCATACCAGCCAGGTTGGAGCGATGGATTCGCTCGAAGCTTTCGGCAATTACCGCACGCACGCCAAGCAGGCGCGTGCCCTTCGCCGCCCAGTCACGACTGGACCCAGTGCCATATTCCTTCCCCGCAACGACTACCAGCGCCGTGTCTCTCTGCTGGTATTGCATGGCGGCGTCATAGATCGGCAGCGCCGCCGTCTCGCCAGCCATATGGGTATAGCCACCCTCTATGCCCGCTAGCATCTCATTTTTGATACGAATATTGGCAAACGTGCCGCGCATCATGACTTCATGATTGCCGCGTCTCGACCCATAGGAATTGAACTGCGCTTTCTCCACCCCGTGAGACCTCAGATAGTCACCAGCCGGACTGTCCTGCGCTATCGATCCAGCCGGGGATATATGGTCTGTTGTCACCGAGTCTCCCAAAACCGCCAATATACTCGCCGATAAGATATCGCCAGCCGCCTCGGTAATCGACGGATCAAAGAAGGGAGGATTGCGTATATAGGTAGAGTCTTGCTGCCACGAGTAGGTCTTCTGAGGCTCTATCGGCAAGCTATTCCATTGCTCGTCGCCGTCGAAGACTTCGCTGTAGCCAGAATCGAACATCTGTCTGCGTACCAATTTCACCGCCTCGGCTATCTCTTCGTTGCTGGGCCAGATGTCTTTCAGATAGATAGACTCTCCGGCGGCATTCTCACCCAGTGGTTCCGAACTAATATCGACATTAACGCTGCCAGCGAGTGCGTAGGCAACCACCAGCGGTGGCGAGGCCAGCCAGTTCGCCTTGACGCGCTGATGAATCCGGCCCTCGAAGTTTCTGTTTCCGGAAAGCACCGAACACACTGTTAGATCGTTCTCGGCAATTGCCGCGTCGATCGGCTCCGGCAGCGGGCCAGAATTACCGATACAGGTCGTGCAGCCGTAGCCCACCAGGTTAAAGCCAAGATCGTCCAGCGACTGCTGCAATCCCGCCTGCTGCAGGTATTCCGATACAACCTTGGAACCCGGCGCCAGCGATGTCTTGACCCAGGGCTTCCTCTGCAAGCCCTTCTCCAGAGCCTTTTTCGCCATTAGACCGGCGGCCATCATAACCTCGGGATTCGATGTGTTTGTGCAGGATGTGATTGCCGCAATGACCACGGCACCTTCTTCCAAGTCGTAGTCTTCGCCGGTGACGGCTACCGACCTAGGCTTGGCAAGATCAAATTCTCTCTGAAAGCGACTTGCCAGATCGGTAACCGGCACTCGATCCTGTGGACGCTTCGGGCCGGCGAGGCAAGGCACCACTTTGCCCATGTTGAGACTCAGCTCGCTAGAGTAGTTCACAGTAACATCATCATCACGCCACAGACCCTGAGCCTTGCTATAGGCTTCCACCAGTTCTACCAATTGCTCGTCTCGTCCGGTAAGCGTTAGATAGTCCAGTGTCTTCTGGTCTACCGAAAAAAAACTACACGTGGCACCATATTCTGGCGTCATATTAGCGATAGTAGCGCGATCTGCCAGACTCAGATTGTCCAATCCCGCGCCATAGAACTCGACAAACTTTCCCACCACGCCATGCTCTCTGAGCATCTCGGTAATCGTAAGTACCAGATCTGTCGCGGTAATACCCTCGGCCAGATCTCCTTCCAACTTAAAGCCTACAACCTGAGGAATATTCATAGACAGGGGCTGCCCAAGCATTGCCGCCTCAGCTTCGATGCCACCCACACCCCAACCGAGAACGGCTAGGCCATTGATCATGGTGGTGTGGCTGTCCGTACCGACTAGCGTATCGGGGTAGGCGAAGAGCTCGCCATCGATCTCCCCCTGCCAAACGGATTTGGCGAGGTATTCCAAATTAACCTGATGACAGATACCGGTACCGGGAGGCACTACGCGAAAGTTATCGAAAGCGGTCTGCCCCCAGCGCAGGAATTGATAGCGCTCACGATTGCGCTGCATCTCAATCTTCACATTCTCGCGATAGGCCGAATCGACAGCAAACTTGTCGACCATGACCGAGTGATCGATGACCAGATCCACCGGGTTGGTAGGGTTGATGAGCGAAGGATCCTTGCCTCCTCTGGCTACGGCATCGCGCATCGCCGCCAGATCCACTACAGCGGGCACGCCGGTGAAGTCCTGCATTAGCACGCGAACAGGCAGAAACATAATCTCTTCACTACTGTGTTGTGAATTCTCCCAGTCGGCAAGCTTCTCGATGTGCTTCCTGGTCACGACTTCGCCATCATAGTGGCGCAATAGGTTCTCCAGCAGTATTTTTATGGAGACAGGAAGAGATGCTATGCCCTCGAACCCTGATTCTTGCAGGGACTCCAGGCTATAGTATTTATAGTTGGAGGAGCTGGTCTTTAGCTTACGGATGCTGTTGTCGCGGAGATTGTCGATGATGCCACCTCAATTCAGTGTCACGAAAGTAGAGGCTTCATCCTAATAAAGGCCGGCACAAATTGTCCAACGATATCGCGAGGCGGGGACAATTAATCATCCTATTCACCCTGTCGCAGTAGGGTCTTTAGTCTCGCCACGCCCAACTCTCGTAACAGGCGAATATTACGCTGCCCAATCTCATCGACACCGGGATAGTTAACTATCTCCCGCTCAACACTCGCCTCTCTCAAGATATGCAGAAGTGGGTAGGGAGATCGATTGCTGTAGTTTTCAGCTGCATCGGTTGCGGTCTCGGCGAACTGATAGTTGGGGTGGAAGCTGGCAACCTGAAACACTCCCGTATAACCCTCTTGTTCGATGAGTGCATCCACCAAATCGAGAAACTGATTATAGTCCGCGAATTCCTGCATGGCATTGGGATGGATGAGGAGGGTCGTTTCTATCTCAGGGTCGCTCTCGAGTAGCTGCATCTCCAGCAATAGATCAGCCAACAGGGATTCGAGTGATTCGGCGGAGGTAGTCGAGAATCGAACGCGATCTTTCACCAGCTCTCGCTTCGCGAAGGGACAAAGATTTAGTTCGACGACGAAAGATTCCAGCCAATAACGAACCGCATCAATGTATTCATTCGAATTCAAATGAAGCCCTCTGCTAGCTTGTTTAACTCACGTGATCGGAATTGGCCGAGAACTGCAGCTTCGCCAGATTCGCATACAGCTCACTCTCGAGGAGCAACTCCTTATGAGAACCCTGCGCGATTAACTTACCAGAATCCAGCACGGCTATCCTGCTGACGTTCATGACAGTTGCAAGGCGATGTGCAATGACCAAGGAGGTTCGATTGACCATGAGCTTTTCCAGAGCCATCTGCACCTTGCGTTCACTCTCGGCGTCCAGCGCACTCGTAGCCTCGTCGAGTAATAAGATTTCTGGATCTTTCAGAATCGCACGCGCTATCGCGATGCGCTGCTTCTGGCCACCTGAGAGACGAATTCCGGACTCGCCCAAATAGCTGTCAAAGCCCTCGGGTAACTTCTCGATGAACTCGCTGGCGAAGGCTGATTCTGCTGCTTCGCGCACCTCATCGTCACTTGCATCGGGCCTGCCGTAGCGAATATTGTCCCAAACATTACCGGTGAACATGGTTGGCTGCTGCGACACAATGGCGATATGACTGCGCAGTTCCTGCGGATCGAGTTCTCGAATGTCGATGCCATCGAGGGCCAAGCTTCCAGCTTGCGGGTCGTAGAAGCGCAACACCAGATCGAACAGGGTCGACTTGCCTGCACCAGAAGGCCCTACTAGAGCTACGCTCTCCCCCGGCAGAATACGCAGAGTGACATTGTCCAGCGCCGGGGTCTCGGGTCGTGATGGATAGGAAAAGGTTACAGCCTCCAGGGATATCAGGCCCTTGAACTCACCATTTAACTGCAGTGGCTTTTCTGGTGCCATGATTTCATTCTTGGCCTCCAGCAGCTCCATCAATCTCTCCATAGCGCCGGCCGCTCTCTGCAACTCACTGATAACCTGACTTATCGCCCCTACAGCAGATGCCACCAGCACCGCATAGGCCACGAATGCCGTCAGCTCACCCGCCGACATCGTTCCATTGATAACGTCTTGACCCCCGACCCAGATCATTGCTGCGAGCGCGCCAAAAACTAAAGTTATAACAATTGTTATAAGGAAAGAACGCATCATGATGCGGCGCAGAGCCACATCGAAGGCCGTCTCTACATGGTCAGAGAATTTTCTATCATCATGAGTCTGATGATTATAGGCCTGAACCGTCTTGATCTGCTGAATGCTCTCACCGACATAGGCACCTACATTGGCAATCTCATCCTGACTGCTTCTCGATAGCACCCTCACTTTCCTGCCGAAGAACAGGATTGGCCCAATCACCAGCGGTATACAGATCATGACTACGCTGGTCAGTTTTGGGTTTGTTATAAAGAGAAAGATGGTGCCGCCAACCATCATCAACAGATTACGCAGCGCAATCGAGGCAGAGGAACCGATGACGGATTGTATGAGGGTAGTATCGGTCGTGATGCGCGACTGAATCTCGCCGCTTAGATTATCCTCGAAATATCCGGGATGCAGATCGATGATATGGGAATACACCGCCTTGCGAATATCGGCGGTTACCCGCTCGCCAAGCCAGGAGACCCAATAGAACCGAGCAAAAGTTCCCACCGCCTGCAAGAGGGCGACAACGAGGAAGCCTACTATTGCCGTGTTGAGCGATTCAGTCGAGCCCTCGACAAAGCCTCGGTCGACGATGATTCTTACATACTGAACGAGACCTAGGGTTAGCGCCGCGGTAAAAACCAACGCAATAGACGCTATGATGATCTGCTTCGTATAAGGCTTTAGAAAAGAAGAGGCTTTGACGAGTAAGGAGGTACTGGATTCTGGCATGGACGCAATGTAGCAACTACGGGCATAAAAGCAAGGAAATGCTGCACTGATAGCCGCGTTGAGCGGCTCTGACAGGGCTAATTCTGGCTAGCCAGTTCCTATTTAGTACTAGCCTCGGATCGTCGTTCACCCTGACGGCGGTCTGACTGACGACGTTCTTCTCCCGACCAATTTTCTGCCTGACTCTGCGCTCTGCGATCCTCGCGGCGGCGACCTGCGGCTCTTCTTTCTTCTTCGTTCACATGCGTGCCCTCTAGCGATTGGGAATTCACTTATTATTATGTCTTTCGACGTTCCTCATAGATGAAGACTCCGTTAATATCGCCTCTCTTTTCAATCACCATAAGGTGATTTTTCCTATTTCCTAATCTAAGGCTCATCATGTCACTAACTATGTATTCCAGCTCCATCCCCTATTTCATTCGAGCATTAAACAATTTATCCGCGATTCTTAAGAAAGGCTCCGATCATGCTGACACTCATGAAATAGATCCCACTATACTGGCAACAGCTCGCCTGTTTCCGGATATGTTTCCACTCTCGCGTCAGGTGCAGATAGCCTGCGACGTGAGCAAGGGCGCCGCCTCTCGAATTTCCGGCATAGAGGCACCTAGCTTCGAAGACACGGAATCGAGTTTCGATGAATTACAGGAGCGCATCAAGAAGACGATCGAATTCCTCGAGTCAGTACCCGAGGACAAGATCAATGGAACAGAAGAGAAGGCGATTAAGATGCAGGCCGGCACCTTTGAGGTCGATTTTACCGGTACGAGCTACCTGTTGATGTGGGCCCTGCCAAACATCCATTTTCACGTGACCACGACCTACAACATCTTGCGTCACAACGGTGTAGCGCTTGGCAAGATCGATTTCGTCGGCAAGCCATAGCAGCAACATCTCTGGCTAGCTTCTAAGAGAATAGGCTAACGACAGCGGTTCGATTACTGTCGTTAGCTATTGTCGGAAGAGATGCGATTAATCGTTTACCGTAGCAGCAGTTAATTTGGCTACAGCAGAAAGCGTAGTCTGCGCAGCATTCAAGCCAAGTCGAAAATCCTTGTCCGTGAAATTCGTCCACACATCCAGAGGTGTGTGCCAGGTCGGATTCCAACCTCCCCCTGTCTGAGAGCCTCTTTCATTCTCACGCAGACTGATCGAGGGCACCTCGTTCATAAAGGGCGTGGAGTCGGTGTTAGTCATATGCGGGCCTACAGTCGCCGGATAGTCGGTGTTGTAAGCATCTGCGGCCGCCTTGAACACAAAGGCGAGACGCATCGAATCGTCCGCAAGGTCGGAAGCCGATTGAAATTCTATGTTCACATCGGCCTCGGGTCTCTGATCCCAGCTCACCGTGCCGTCGGCGCGTGGCGCACCGTGATCCCAAAGCATCATGTCGTGTTGAATCATCCCCAACCATGTAGGCTCAGGATAGTTTCCAGATCCAGCCGGCTCTTCTATGCCCTGCAGATCTTTGCGCTGTTCGACGTAGGCTGACGAACCATTAAGGCCAGTTTCTTCATTATTCCATAGAGCAAAACGAATGGACCTTTCTGTCTGCACATTGGGGTCACTGAAGATGCGGGCCAACTCCATAACTAATGCCGTGCCAGAACCATCGTCGTTGACGGCCTCGTTAACTCCATGTCCATCCATGTGTGCACTGACTATGTACATCTCATCGGGGCGCGTCGTACCAATCTTCGTGCAATAAACTTCTGATCTGGGACCATCGACCGGCTCCTCTGCATTCAGTAGGCGAATACTCTCATCGGGCTGCGCCTGCAGATCTCGATTGACTCCTGTATTAGCCCGGTAGCCATAGATCGAGCTTCCCCCCGGCCCACTACCATTGCGGCCAACCAGGCCTCCGGTAGGCGTAGTCAGGTCTGGAGTCTCCGTAGCAGCCCTGCGGCCGCTACCACGCGGTCGTGTGCTAAAAGTGTAGTGAAGCCGTTCAACGTTGCTACAGCCGTAGGAGATGAGTTGCTCCTCAATCCAATCCACTGCGGCTCGATTGCGGCTAGTGCCTTGGCGACGGTCACCAAATTGAGTCAGGCCCTTGAGAGTAGTCTTGTAACTTTCCAGCTCCAGCCGTGAGACTAACTCCGCTATGGGATCATCTGCATCTTGAGCGAAGGTGAGTTGGCTCATGCCAACCAGAGCCGTACCCGTAATGGTAATCGCTAGAAATTTTAGTGTAGTGCCCATGAATACTCCTAATAGCTCACAGAAGAGACAATGTAGATAGCTTGAATAATAACAGACAGTAACTTCTGACTAGCAGAATTTCAACACGAAACCTCCGCAGCGTGCACCTACCTGGCTGCTTCTTCGCGATATCCTATGCGGCTCCGCTTAGACATCTCGGGAGGAACCAATAGCCGGCTACAGTTCACGCAACCAGATATTTCTGAAGGAAACTACCTGCCCATGATCCTGCAGAGTAATCGGCATCCTGCCGCTGCAATCCTGCTCAGTGGTGTGCCCATAGGGCGTACAACGATTCGAATATTCCGGGCGCTGGGTATAGGTTGCACCCAAAATTTCAACGTTATTCAAAACAAGCACGCCATTGTGAAACACTGTAACAAAGGCGGGCACTTCGAGGGCGCCACTCGCAGCGAAGACAGGTGCCGTAAAAACAATATCGTAGCTCTGCCATTGCCCTGGTGGTTTTGACACATTCACCAAGGGTGCGTGCTGCAGATAGACCGAGCCTGCCTGGCCATTTACATAGGTTGGGTTCTCCCAGCTATCGAGTACCTGCACTTCGAATAGCGAGTGGAGAAAGATGCCACTATTGCCTCGACTCTGACCCTCACCCGCGATAACGGCAGTAGGCGAGAATTCAATATGCAGCTGCATATCCGCGAACGCCTGTTTCGTCTTGATAGAACCCGCGCCATTTTTCACCGTGACGACACCGTCTGCGAGCGTCCAGTCGGCCTGCTGTTCGCCATTTACCGAATGCCATGCATCAAGGTTACTGCCATCGAACAGGATAATGGCATCCGAGGGAGGGACGCCATTCGTCACGCCACTGATCTTTGCAGGGGTTGGTGAATAGACTTCGGCGGCATGGGCGGCTTGACTCGCTAGCGAGAGAGCGCCCGCTAGAGATATAATCAGGGTTGGTAGTTTTCTCATCAGGAAAGCTGTTCCTATTTAGGCAGTTAATAATGGCGAGTATCGAATACGAAAGCGCTGATTGTAGGCGCTTGCAGCAAAGATTAGCACAAATAGCCAGCGCATAGACCGCCATTGAGCCAAGCTTAGATCTACCCCCTTCATAGAGCCAGAATATCCGGCGATGCTGGGCTGTAGAGAATTAACGTGGCGCTGAACCAGCCTGTAATATCCCACAAATATAGGGAGACAGGCCGCTATTAGCAAGTTACACTAAATCGATTCATAGTACTGAATACCACGGACTGAAGAGAAGCCTTGCGCAGCTAAGGCGACAAATATTAAAAAAGAATTTGGCAATTGCTGATGGAAAACAATAAGTCAGGCACCATCCTAGTTGTGGAAGACGAACCCGGCGTCAGAGACGTTACCGTGCAGATGCTTGAATTTGCTGGCTTCGATGTCATCGAAGCCGTTGATGCGGCAAGCGGCCTGCAACGATTCAAAGAAAACCCGCAGATTGACCTGGTTTTTACCGACGTCATCATGCCAGGCGGCACTAGCGGAATAGAAATGTCGAAGGAAATACTAGTGCAAAACCCGCACATCTTGATTCTTCTCGCAACGGGTTACTTGGACAAGGCCGAGGCACTCATAGATAAAGCTGCACATTCTTCCAACATAGCTGGAGTAGCTAAGCCCTACGATATAAATATAATACCTGATCTGATTTCATCGATGATCAGCAGCGCCTCAGCCGAACCGCTCTAGCTGTCTTCATCCTCAAGTGCTGCATCCGCTCGCATATTGCAAGCCGTAACCTCGGGCAACTGAGCAATATACTTAATCATCATGGCGCCACGAATATCTGTTTTTTCTAGCAGGGACGTAGATTCTTCTATGTAGAACACACGGGAAGTAGTTGCGACGAGATCCTCATCCATTACCCTGGCACAGCGATGCACTCCAAGGCCCGACGGTATTCGCCGCGGCAGCCTTTCTCGGTACATGAATATTTCTTTGCTGTCTTGAAAATAGGTGTAATCGACAATACCGTCTCGGTTACTGTCCCGTGCGCACATCTCGTAGATTAGAAAATTATCGCAGTAGAGGCTGTTAGCGGGTGGATTAGCAAAGTTAATACCGCTGCAGCCGTTCAGGGCAAGAGCAGCGCTGAACAATACTGTCACGCGAAAACTAGTCGAAAGAATAGCCATAAGAAAAAATTTAGTACCCTACAGGGTAATTACAACAACTCAGTGAATCGATATTCACTTGTATCGCCATTGAACTTGTTTAAAGACAAATTTATAAATCTAACTGCTCGGGAAAGAAAACCTAGTGCTTTCACTGTCACCATGAGCCGGCCATTTCTGTGTCATTGTCTTACGGCGCGTATAGAAACGAATAGAGTCTGGACCATAGATACTAAGATCACCAAATAATGACCGCTTCCATCCACCGAAACTGTGGCTTGCCACGGGTACGGGCAGCGCGACATTCACACCCACCATACCTACCTGTATATGATCAGAGAAGTAACGTGCCGCCGCACCATCGCGCGTAAAAACACAGGTCCCGTTTCCGTATTCATGACGATTGATTATAGACATTGCCTGATCGATGTTCTTCACCCGCATAACACACAATACGGGACCAAAAATTTCATCGCTATGAATACTCATAGATTCTGTAACTTCATCAAACAGACAGCCACCTATGAAATACCCTTCCTCGAAGCCTTCAATACTCAAGCTCCGGCCATCCACTATCAAGTTCGCACCTTGATCCAGCCCCTGCTCGAGATAATCATTGATTCGAGCCAGCGCATCGGCGCTAATTAGTGGCCCCATATCATTCTCGGTATCCGTGCCCGGACCCACCTTCAATGCTCTGACTCGCTTCTCTAGTTCAGCAACGACCTTGTCTGCCGTCTCCTCACCAACACAGACGGCGACCGAGATTGCCATGCAGCGTTCGCCACAGGATCCATAGGCCGCACCCATTAACGCATTCACGGCATTATCAAGATCCGCATCGGGCATTATTACCGCATGATTCTTCGCGCCGCCTAAAGCCTGCACCCGTTTACCGGAATTGCTGGCACGCTGGTAGATCGACTCGGCGATAGGCGTAGAACCGACAAAACTGACTGCCTGTATGCGCGGATCATCCAAAATCATTTCGACGACGCGCCTATCACCATGCACCACATTGAACACCCCACTGGGTAATCCTGCCTCTGTGAATAGCTTCGCCAATAAAAGAGCGGCGCTAGGATCTCGCTCCGATGGCTTTAGAATAAAGGTATTGCCACAGGCGATCGCCATGGGAAACATCCACATAGGAACCATCGCCGGAAAATTAAAAGGAGTTATGCCTGCCACTATCCCCAGCGCCTGAAATTCTGACCAGCTATCTATCTCTGGCCCTGCGTTCTTGGAGTGCTCACCTTTTAGCAACTCGGAGATTCCACAGGCGTACTCCACAACTTCGATTCCGCGAATTAATTCGCCACGCGCATCGTCGAGCACCTTGCCATGTTCGGCGGTGATCGCCGCGCAGATATCATCCGCGTTCGCCTCTAGCAATTGTTTGAAGCGAAATAAAACCTGCGCACGTTTCTGCGGCGGGGTATTGCGCCAGGCAGCGAATGCGATACTCGCCGTCGTTATTGCCTCTTCCAGTTCGGCGCTGCCGGCACAGGACAACTTTTTGGAAACCTTTCCCGTAGCTGGGTTGTAGACATCGAGCGTTTCGCCACTATCGATGCCAATACCTACACCAAAACTCTCGCGACCACCTATATAGTGACCGAGGGTCTCGAGGCCTTTATTTGAACTCATGTAACGACTCCCCCACGGCATTGACCAGATCATGGATCTGCTTCTCATTCACTATGAACGGCGGTGCCAGTTGAATAGTGTCTCCTCCCCAGCGCACATAGAAACCTTTCTCGAGACACTTCAAGCCAAGCTCGAAAGGGCGACGCAGTGGTTCACCCGGGTAATGCTCTAGCGAGATGCCAGCGGCCAGGCCGTAGTTGCGAATGTCGGTAACGAAGGGGCTTCCCTGCAAGGAATGCACTGCCTCTTCGAATATTGGCGACATGGCTTTAACATTGTCTATTAAGCTGTCATCGACCAGGGTCTTCAATGCCGCAAGCCCGGCGGCGCAGGCAACCGGGTGGGCCGAATAGGTATAGCCATGGGGAAACTCAACCATATACTCAGGCCCTCCATTGTCTATGAAGGCATCGTAGATCTCGGAGCCCACTACTACCGCACCTAGCGGCACTGCACCATTAGTAATCTGCTTCGCCAGCGTCATGATGTCAGGAGTGACACCAAACTCTTCGGCACCGGTCAGAGAACCCATGCGCCCAAAGCCGGTGATTACCTCATCGAAGATCAACAACAGATTGTGCTTATCGCATAGCTCTCGAAGTCGATTGAGATAACCTACCGGTGGCGGCAATACACCTGCCGTTCCTGACAAGGGTTCGACGATGACGGCGGCAATGTTAGATGCATCGTGAAGGAGTACCAGTTCTTCCAATTCATCGGCAAGGTGAGCGCCTGCCAAGGGCATTCCCCGGCTGAATTTATTCTCTTCGAGCAGCGTATCACCTATATGATCGGCATCTACAGATTGACCGAACAACTTCCGATTAAAACCTATTCCTCCGACTCCTACGCCACCATAGTTAACGCCGTGATAGCCCTTCATTCGGCCGATAAATTTAGACTTCCCTGGTTGACCCTTGCTGCGCCAATAGCCGCGCGCCATTTTTAATGCGGTATCTATTGTTTCCGAACCGGAGTCAGTGAAGAACACATGATCCAACTTCGAAGGAGTCAGCTCTACTACTTTGTTCGCCAATTCGAAAGACAGTTCGTGCCCGTATTGAAAGCCTGGCGAATAATCAAGCTTCGTCATCTGCGAGCTCACTGCAGCTGTGATTTCATCACGACCATGACCAAGCCCACAGGTCCATAGCCCCGAGAGACCATCAAATATTTCTTTACCGTTGATGTCGGTATAGTAGGCTCCTTTCGCTGAGGCCATAAGCCTTGGATTATCTTTAAATTGTCTATTGCCCGTATACGGCATCCAGTGCGCTTCGAGCTGTTCTCTACTCAGAGTCACAGAATTCTCCCTAGAATCTTTGCTAATTACTTATGTTAACTATTCACTACCGGCTCGGCACGGGCAACATCTTGGTCCACCGCGCCATGCCCTATACTATCCAGATCGGCCTGATACTGCGCCGCCAGCTCATCATCGGGCCAGAGCACGGCAACTATGTAGCCAACGATCCCCGCCGAGAGGAAGGATGGCGGCATTGTCTCCAGCGCCACGAAATAAGGACCGATAGTTTCCATGTCCTGAATGACAAACTTGCAGATCATGGTCATAGAGAAACCAGTAACCATTGCTGCGATCGCCGCTCTTTCAGTGAACTTTGTCCAGAACAGAGACATGAGCATCATCGGACAGAACGTGGCCGCGATTCCCGCCCATCCGAATATCACGAACCAGAAGATCGTTCGATCCGGAGATGCAATTGACACAGTGATCGCCAAACCCAGAGAGAGCGCTGCGAACACAATCGTTATACTGCGACAGAGCCTGGCAGCCTGACTATCGGTTAATTCTGGATTGATGATCTTTGCATACAGGTCATGGGTGACCGACCCTGCCGCCATGACCAACAGGGAGGAAACTGTGGACATGATTGCCGATAACACGGCAGCCACATAGAGCCCGACTAGTAGCGGAGGAAAAGTAAATTCTACCAGTTCAGACAGCACGTTCTGCGCACCGTTGCCCAAGACGGTATCGGGTTCGACACCCTGAGTAGTAAAAATGTAGCGGCCGAGAACACCGATGCTGACGGCAGAGAAATCGACTAAAAGAGTAAACAGCATCGCCACCCATTTACCGCGATTTATCTGATCTTCACTACGTATGGCGATGAGTCGGGCGAACACCTGTGGTGACCCCAGGAACCCCAAGCCGATTAACATCATGCCAACTACCACGGCCACATTCATCAACGTGAACCCACCGGCGCCCCACATGTTGACCAGACCCGGTTCGATGGCATACAGGCCATCATAGATAGAACCACTATTGGAAAGAGATAGATAGGCGACCAAGGGCAGCAACACGAGACAGACCAGCATTACCGCTCCCTGAAACATATCGGTCCAGGCGGCAGCCAGGAAGCCACCGGCTATGCAGTAAGTCGCGACGACCAGAAAACCCACTACGGCTCCGGTGTGATAGTTCCAGCCTAGAAAAGATTCGAAGGCCGAGCCAGTCGCGTCTATCTGCGCGGAGATATAGATCAATACGAAGATGGAAAGCCCTGCGGAAGAGACGAGGCGCAACACATTGGTCTTCGACTTGAAGCGACTAGCCATGTAGTCGATGACTGTGATCGAATCGTATTTATCAGTGAGACGCTTGAAGCGATTCGCCATCAAGAACCAGGCGACGCCCACACCGAATAGCTCGCCGACCACGACCCAATAGGTGCTGAATCCAAGCATGGCCCCCATGCCTGTCAGCCCCAATAGCAGCCAGGCAGACTCACCCGTGGCCTGCGCCGAAAAGGCGGCAACCCAAAAGCTAAGAGACTTACCACCAATGACGAAATCGCTCATACTCTTTACGCGCTTCGATGCCAGATACCCCAGGAACATCAAGATTCCAAAGTAGATGACGATCATTAGGTATTTCTCGAGCATGGGATTTCCTTGGCAAAGTAGCTAGACCGATAATACCTTCCGGCAAGAGAAGTTACACCCCACGTTAGTAGTTAAATACGGAAAACCGTGACGAATTTGCTAAGCCGATCTCTGCTGAGTTTTAAGCAGTTGGAGCACAGTGGCTGTTTATGGACTCAGCACGGACTTCCCCTTCCGCCACTCTAGGACTATAGTAAGACTCTCATTTTTTGAAAAAAGTAATTCGCTGGCAGTAACGCTCTTCAATAATTGGAGGCCCTCATGGCTAAGCACAACTCTTCACGCAAGTTCTCTCGACGAAAATTCATCGGTTCAAGCAGCGCATTGGCAGCGGCGGGCCTTGGACTGCCGACCCAGTCTGCACTAGCGGCGGCCGCACCAGCCCCACTTCAATCTTCAGCACCGGACTATGTAGTACTGAATGCCCGCGTACTCACTGTGGATAGCAACCAAGCAACTGCCGAGGCTTTCGCCGTTAAAGACGATCGTTTCACGGCCGTGGGCTCAAGCGCAGACATCAGAAACCTGGCCACATCGCGCACAGAAATCATCGATGCCGAGGGCATGACCATTACCCCAGGCTTCATAGACGCACATTCCCATGCGTCTGGCGCTGGCGTAAATGAGCTCGTTCAAGTCAACGTAGACCTGCGCTCTGTAACAGAAATACAGCAGGCGTTGAGACTGCGCGCCAACGCGACACCTGAAGGCCAATGGATAAGAGGGTTTAAATACGACGACACCAAGCTTGCCGAAGGACGTCCGTTAAATAGGTTCGATATAGACGCAGTGGTTCCAAACCATCCCGTGGTAGTTGGTCATCGTGGCGGCCATACCGGGATCTACAACAGCATGGCACTGGCGCTAGCTGGTATAACAGCGGAGACACCTGACCCTGACGATGGCCGATTCTATAGAGATTCCGACGGAGTGCTAACGGGACTTATCGCAGAACAGGCACGCAATGTTTTCAGAGGGATGATTCCCTCCGGCTCCACCAGAGAACAGCGTCGTGATGGCGTAAAGCTCATCTCTGAACTCATGACTAAAGCAGGCCTGACCTCGGTGCATCAAACCGGCGGCGGTCGCAACGATATGATCGCGTTTCAAGATGCGCGCGCAGACGGAGACATGCGCTTTCGTATGTATCTTTTCCCGCGCGGCCAACTATTCACCGACCTGGTGAACGCGGGTGTGCGCACGGGTTTTGGCGATGAAGTCTTCAAGATTGGCGCCGTTAAATTTTCTGCTGATGGTTCAGCCTCTGAGCGAACCATGCGCATGAGCACCCCCTATGTAGGCCGCCCTGACGACTACGGCATCCTCACCATGTCACAGCAAGAAATTCATGAGGCGGTTGAAAACGCGCATCGAAATGATTTCCAGATCGGCATCCATGCCAATGGCGATGTCACCATCGACATGGTTTTGAATGCCTACGAGAGAGTGCAGTCACTGTGGCCTAGACCCGATGCGAGACACCGCATAGAGCATTGCTCTCTGGTAAACCCTTCCATATTACGGCGCATTAAAGCCGCCGGCGTTATACCTGCACCCTTCTATACTTACGTGCACTACCACGGCAATAAATGGGTTGAGTATGGCCAGGACAAGATGGCGTGGATGTTTGCACACAAGTCATTCCTCGATTATGACATTCCTGTTGCACCTGCCTCCGATTACACACCAGGCCCCTATGAACCCCTGATGGCATTGCAAAGCATGGTCACGAGAAAAGATTTTGATGGTCGCGTCTGGGGGCCGAATCAGCGCATCACGCTGGATCAGGCTCTCAAGATTTGCACGATGAATGGCGCCTATGCCTCCTTTGAAGAGAACATGAAGGGCAGCATCACCGCAGGCAAGCTCGCCGACTTCGTCATTCTGGCTGACAACCCTCATGAGGTTGACCCAGATACAATCAAGAACATAGAGATTGTAAGAACCGTCGTGGGTGGAAGGACAATGTATGGCGCCTAGTATGTCTCTTGTATTTTCATAGAGCCGCTAGAAACAAATAATATAACGATACTCACTCGCTCTTGTAATGAAGGTGTCCCGAAGATTCCTACAGGACACCGTTGTTGGAACACTCCATGTCGCCCCTAATTTTCGCTGCAGTGCTACTCGCCGCTGCACCCACGGTAATGCCTGCGCTAGAGCAGAAAACGGGCGAAAGGCCTTATACTAGTTTGATCTGGGCATCTAAACCTGATATCACAGTAGCTAAACTGCTAATTGCGGCTGGATTCTCGATACAGCTGGACGTATAACAAACCGATAGACTAGGAAATAGAAACCTAGCATCTCATCAAAGACCAGGTTGAGGGAGAGAGAAACCTACGATGTCTACACTCATACTGTTGGGCATAACCCTTGGCATCATCGCTATCTTCTTGCTACTCAAGCCTGAAGCTGGTTTCGATTTTGCTCGTAAGTATTTTCTAAAATCAGGGTTTCAGTACGGCACCGTGGCGGCGAGCCTCATCCTGGCCGTTGCGATCTATTATTCTGCCGCGTCATCAAAATTCCCCGCCCTATTCGAAATGCTAGCGCTATTTTCCATCGTTGGCGGGGTGATTTGTGTGCTTCTTCCTCCAAGCATTTTCAAAAGCATAGTTTCCTGGGAGCTAAACATATTCTCACCCTATGGTCGTCTTTTGGGTATTTGTTATGGATTGTTGGGAGGCTTTCTTCTCTATGCTGCAGCATAGCAAAGTAGTAACACCTCTTCAGAAAGACCTTAGGAGACAAGAGCCATGAGAGATATTCGCCACCTTCTATTTATTTGCCTGCTGACACTTGGCACCCCAATTGCTATCGCCCAACAATACGCATTCAATTCTGAAGAGGAAACAATAGAGGGCTGGTATCACTCCCACGACATCCAGACCTGGACGACCAAGGGTGGCGACATCGATGTAATCATGGAGGTACTCGATAAGGTTGAGCGCAGTGCTGGCACAAAGCGTTTCCCAGAACTGGTGGATACGCAAATAGAATTTGGACCAGGGAACTGGTCTTACGAGTGGATTCAAGCCGGGGATAGAGCGCGCAGCGAAGCAAATAGTCTGAATGGGTACGCCAGGCTGCAAAAGCTCCGTGCCGCACTAGCCTATTACAGCACCGGATCCTGGCCACATCTAGGCAGAAAAGATGATACTCAGGCGCTGAATAAAGCTATAGAAACCTATATGGCTGCTGGCGCGCTAATGAACACCCCTGTTGCTCACATCGACATCCCTGTGGGGGAGCAAGGCGCGATAAAAGTGAAAGGGTACCTCCACCTGCCAGCCGGTCCGGGGCCCTTTGCGATGGTGATAAACAGTTTTGGTTCCGACGTCACTAAGGAAGACAGCTTCGACCTGTTTCATCGCGAATTGGAACCTCGCGGGATTGGCATGCTGGCGGTGGATATGCCCGGCATCGGTGAAGCGAAGCAGCTGTCGATGGCGGACGGTTCCGATGTGGTCATGGAGGCTGCACTGAAGTTACTACGAGAGGCCAACTATGCTGATCAAGCTAATATCTTTATCGTAGGAGGCAGCTTCGGTGGTAACGCTGCGGCGAGAGCTTTCTACCGACTCGAGGTCGCCGGCGTAGTGAGTATGTGTGCTCCTCTGCACACTGCATTCCAATATCCCCCGGACACCTTGGATGGCCTGCCTAAACTAACCATCGACGGGGTCAAATCCCGCTTCGGTTTGTTGGATCGCTCTACGGCAGCATTGAGCGCCCCACTGTCTGAAGTGTCTCTGATCAAGCAAGGCTATATGCAAGCAGACAAGACTATAGACACCCCATTATTCGTAATAACTACCAACCGCGATCCGGTATCGCCACTAGAAGATCTGGCAATCTTTCTAGATTCCGCCAGCAATCAGGAAGTCATAGTACTGGATATGGAAGGACACTGCCCACCTCGCGGAGTGCGTGAGCCCGTTGTTGCACGTTGGATCGCCGACAAAACACGAAATTAGTTTAGCCCTTTAGCTTGAGGGCCATTTCCCGCAGCGCCGACTTATCTACTCTTACAGATAGCGGTTCGCGACCTCAATCCAAATGGGAATCACAAAAAATGCGGCAAGGGTTTGCGCGGTAATGATATTCGCCATAAGACTCTCGTTACCGCCGAGTTGCCGCGCCAGAATATAGGCCGAGGGTGGCGCAGGCAATACACTGAGCAACAGCAGAGTTACCGCTATCGAATTCGGCGTTTCGAAAAGCAGACAGGCAGCAAGCACCAACCCAGGAACTAACGCTAGCTTGTTGACTAAAGCCACTAGCATTTGCCAACTCTGCTCTCCTAGTGCCACAAAACGAATCCCAGCACCGACTGCGAGAAGACCAATTGGTAATGCCGGTTGACTGAGAATATCCAGAACAGATTCAGCTAAGGGCGGAATAGTAAATCCTGAATAGCTGACAGTAATACCAGCCATACAAGCCAACACCAGCGGATTACTAACAACTGAGTTGATGACACGACTGATTCTTTTGGTGCCTCCTTCCCCGCCACCAGTCAGAGCTACTACGCACAACACATTTACCAGCGGAATATACAGAGCGAGGCAAAGGGCAGCAGTGATCAGACCACTATCGCCATACAGAAGATCGATACAGGCTAAACCAATAAAAGTATTGAAACGGATACTACCTTGATAGATAGAGCTAACTGAGGCGGAGTCGCCAATAACAAATTTTTCCAGCGAGAATATAAGCAGCGTGATGACGAATAGAGCAGTGCCTATAACTTTGCTGATATCGACGACGTCCTCCCAATCGAAATTCGAATCCGAGAGTCGCACCAAGAGCAGGGCTGGAAAAAATATATAATAAGTGAGTCGTTCCAGCTCCGCCCATGCCGCCTGGCTGGAAACTGGAGATCGACTAATTAAGAAGCCCAAAAAAATTATGGCAAAGATAGGAGTGAGGACACTTACAATCATGGCGGCATACTAGCCTCACCAGCCCTGCAATTCCAGTCTTCTTCGCCGCCAGAGCCAGACCAACGCCACCACCTTGACAACATTCAGTGCCGGCGCGATACTCCCGAGTAGCCCAAGAGAAGCCAACCTACCAAGGCTACTAACAAACTCCAGGAACGAAAACCCAAGCCAACATAAGTGTGCCAGAAAAACATAGCGTTCTTCTGAGTCTTCTTCCGAGCCTTCGCCCTGCTGTTGACCTCGGTTCCGATCGCTCGTGCAGGGCACATACAGAGAGTCGAACCCAGAATACCACTATGGAATATTTCGCGATAATCGCCTTCGCCATCACCACGTGTGTGACACCCGGCCCCAATAACGCCATGATCATGGCATCTGGTCTGAACTACGGCATCAAGCGCAGCCTGCCCCACTACTGCGGCATCGTATTGGGATTTCCAGTTATGGTGCTCGCCGTCGGCCTTGGCATAGCACAACTATTCGAACTGTATCCGATAATGCATATAGTCTTGAAGGTTGTCGGCGCCGCATACCTTAGCTATCTCGCCTACAAGATCGCGAGCGCACCAGTGACCGGGTCCAACGAGATCGAAGGCAGGCCATTCTCTTTTATTCAGGCCGCCGCCTTTCAATGGGTAAACCCGAAAGCCTGGGTTCTGGCGGTAGGCGCCACCGTAACCTATACGACACTTGGTGAGGGCTATGTGCTACAGGTCATTACTATCGGCCTCATCTTCCTTCTATTCGGAGCACCCTGCATCATGCTCTGGCTCTGGGGAGGCGCCTCGCTAAAGACGCTCATGCGCAATCCAAGCTACGTGAGAATCTTCAATATCAGCATGGCGGTTCTGCTGATGGGATCCCTGATACCCGTCTTCCTCGAACTGCTCGCTCAAATTACAGCTTGAAGAAATTCGAAACAAACCTGCACAGACTTGCCCTTAGCTAGAGTCATGAGATAATCGGCACAAGCAAACGAGGATACGACACTATGCAATTTATGGTTACTGCCTATGACGGCAAAGATAAGAACGCGCTAGAGCGGCGCCTGTCTGTGCGCGATGCGCATCTCAAGGGAGCGAAGCAGCTTAAGGAGGCCGGACATCTGATCGCCGGGGGAGCGATCCTCGATGAAACGGAGCAGATGATAGGCTCCACCATGTTCGTCGATTTCGACTCCAAGGCAGAGCTGGACCAGTGGCTTGCAAGCGATCCCTACGTAACCGGCAAGGTTTGGCTGGATATTAACGTTCAACAGATCCGGCTAGCCGTTAGGTAGACCGCCCGTCTGTCATTCGCCTATCTGGAGGTGCTCCAGCTTTAGGCCTACCGCCGTATTCGGGCCAAACCCCTTCCAGTAATCATGGTCATCGTTCTGCTGGCCATTGGTTACGGAATAGACAGCATCAGCACCGTCGGGGACAACTTCCAGATACGACACGCTCCCCTCTTTCTGCTTAAGGTAATGGTCGAAGTAGGCAGTCGCGAAATGATCCATTATGTTGTTCATACGGGTGTTGTCCCATACCGGATCGGTGTAATGCGAGGCACCGATTCCACTCTCACTTTCTAGTATCTCAACGGGAACAGGATAAGGCGCACCTGCGTTGTGGCCTGCATTCTTGTAGGTAAGTAAATAGCGATCGCTGTTCACCGCCGCTTCATAGATCGCTCGCACGCCGGCCTCATATCCTGCGACGGTGTCATTATCGCCAGCCAGATAAAAGGTAGGAACGTCTATTCCAGCAAGGTCCTGCTCGCGCCAGAATCCAGAGGCCATACCCCAGGGCGCGACTGCGAAGCCTGCCTTGATGCGCGGATCTAGATTAGATCGGTATTCTGGATTTCCCGTCGCGTGCTCATGGAGCAGCTCGTTCGGAGGCGCCATCAGGGAAGTGACCACGTCATCGCTGTAACCACCGCCGAGGTTATTTACCAAGCCATAGCCACCCATGGAATAACCGACAATGCCTGTAGTATCGGCATCAAGCAGTCCACTCAGGAAGCTACTGGGATCATGAGAAAGATTATCCAGCGTATTGAGCACAAAGCGCTGATCGAGCGGACGGTTATAGAGTGTGCTGGTGAATGCCTGTTGATCATCATAGGTGCTATCGGTGTGATCGATCGATGCGACAACATAGCCCTTGCTCGCTAGATTCTCACCGAGATGACTAATAAGAAAACGGTTGCCGGGGTAGCCATGGGAAATAATAACGAGTGGATAGCGCGCATCTGCACTGTTGGGCTCGGCGTCACGTACCGCGCGACCCCGAAGCGTCGCAGTGATATCGGGATTGCGAGTTATGGCCTGATACTCGCCGCCGGCTGATTGATTCGCAGCAAGCTGTGCAGGGTACCAGACTTCGACGGTTAGGCTTCGATCATAGATAGCGCTCTCACCGCCACGCTTTGTATTTAGAATATCTATTCTATCAGGATCGATTAATTTGAGAGTCTGCACCCCAATATCATACTCGCCGAAACCCGCCAATTCTGGCGCATCAGGCCTGACAATATCGATGCGGTTTTCCTGTGCAACTCCCATGGAAACCATACTAGAGAACAGTACTGCCAAGCCAAACAATCTCATACGAAAAGCCCTGTCAAAAAAATAAAGCGATTCACACATTATGAATCGCCTAATGTTGATATGCCAGCGCTCTCTCTTCAGCCGTGTCGGTGTGACCTTGAAAATCTTGCAGGATCACGTATAGGCTAGGCACCAGGAATAGCGTAATCACAGTAGCGAAGAGCACGCCGAAAGACAGCGAAATCGCCATAGGAACAATAAAGAAAGTCGCCGGGCTCGCGGTAATCATCAATGGCACCAGACCGATGAAGGTAGTCAGCGAGGTGAGGAAGATCGGCCTAAAGCGCATCATGCCAGCGGTGGATACAGCTTCTACCATGCCCATACCCTCATCGCGCAGGCGATTAATGGAAACCACCAACACCAGAGAGGCATTCACAACAACACCACTAAGCGCGATGATGCCAAGCAGGGAGAAAAATACCAGATCGGCCCCCATGATGAAGTGCCCAAAGATAGCACCGATGGCACCGAATGGAATCACACTCATGATAATCAGGGGCTGCGTGTAGGACTTTAGCGGTATCGCCAGAAGAGCAAAGATCACCATCATCGCGAGCGGAAACGTAGAGAATAGATCAGATAGGGACTTGAGTTGTTGCTCACCCTCACCGCCTACCACTAGCTCCACATCGAGATCTCGCGCCCATTGATCCTTGAATTTGGCGATAACTTCGCGGCGAATTTCGTCAGGCTTAACTATCGTGCGATCGATATCCCCCCGCACAGTAATTACGCGTCGGCCATCCTGTCGGTTGATACTGGAGTAACTATTTCCAAGTGAGAAATCGGCAATGCTGAGAAATGGAACCTCCGCACCACTAGGCGTTCGAATCAATAGGTCTTCCAGATTACCCAGCGACTGTCGTTCGTCTTCAGGGTAACGCACCATCACCCGGATATCATCGGAGCCGCGCTGTATGCGCTGCGACTCTGCACCGTAGAAAGCCTGGCGCACCTGCGTGGCGACATCGTTAAGAGTCAGCCCCAAAGTCTTACCTGTCTCAAGAATCTGAATCTGCACCTCTTGTTTGCCGGCGCGGAATGAATCGGAGATATCGAACACGCCGGGGTAACGAGCCAGTTCGCCACGTAATTCGGTCGCGGCGATCTTCAAGTTTTCTTCGTCGCGGCCCTCGAGCCTGTAATTGATAGCATCGCCCGCAGAGAATGCATCGGAGACGAAGGTTAGCTCCAGCGCATCGGGAATGCTGCCAACTTTTTCGCGCCATCTGTCGCGAATCTCGGCAGAGCTGATCTCGCCACGCTCGAAGAAAGGTGTCAGGTACAACACTACTTCGGCCACTTCACTACTGCCCGCATTGCCCCTGCCGGGGCCGCCGGGACCGCCACGTGGCGCTCGACCACCAATAATAGTTAATACACTAGCGACTACTTGTTCCGTCGATTCTGGGGCAGCACCGCTGGCCTTAAGCGCCACCAGCTCTTCATCAAGTTCAGCGGTGAGCTCAAGAGCCTTCTCTTCGATTATGCTTACCGCATCTTCAGTGATGTAGCCTGGCACACCGACTGGCATGACTACGGTACCCCATACCGTGTCGCCCTCGACCGACGGCATGAACTGAAATATCACGCGGCCTGACATAAGCAAGGCAAAGGTGATAATAATGACACCCGTTGCCGTCGCCCAGGCAGCATAACGGTATTTAAGCACTTTCTTGAGAGCGCGCTGATAGCCGTGTTCAGCAAAATATTCCATGCTTCCCGCTATCTTGCCCTGCAGATTCTGCCACACACCTACGATGAAGGTACCTTCACCCAGGTAGCCTGTCGTTTTTCTGTGGGCAATGTGTCCGGGCAATATGAGTTGCGATTCAACGAGGCTAGCCAGCAGACAGAACACCACCACGCCACCAATCGCATTGAAGAACGCGCCCATCTGACCACCCAATAACAAAATAGGCAGGAAGGCAGCGATAGTTGTCAGCACACCAAAGATTACCGGCACCGAAACTTCCATTGTGCCTTCGATTGCCGCCTCTTCAGGTGTATAGCCCTTACGTTCAAAAGCGTGTATCCGCTCGCCAACAACGATGGCATCATCAACGATGATTCCCAGCACTAAAATAAAACCCATTACGGTCAGCGAGCTAATCGTCAGCCCAACAGTGGGAAAAAGAGCGAGAGCGCCGGCGATAGCGATTGGAATACCGGCTGCCACCCACACCGCTACCTTGAAACGCAAAAACAACGCTAAAATTAGCAGTACGAACAAAAGTCCTGTATAGGCGTTAGTGGCAACGGTACCAATCCTGTCCTGTGTAGCGACCGCCGAATCAGTTATTACATTCAGCTCCATGCCTTCTGGCAGGTTAAAGTCAGCCGAAGCCATCCAGGCGCGAATCCGCCGTGCCGAGGTGACGATGTCTTCATCGCCCACACGCAGAATATCGATGATCGCAGAGTTCACACCATTCATGCGCGCATCCAGATAGCCTTCCTCGAAACCATCGTTGACTGTCGCGATCTGACCAAGACGCAACTGGGTGCCGTCGGGATAGGACTGCACGACAATATTTTCGTACTCATCACCGCTGTAAACCTGCCCCTTGGTGCGCAGGAGTATCTCGCCTGATGCGGTGCGGATAGTACCCCCGGGCAAGTCGAGTGAGGCGCGATCTATGGCGCGTGAAATCTGATCCAGAGTGAGGCCGTATTGGCGCAGAGTAAACTCGGACACCTCAATGGAAATCTCGAAGGGACGGATGTACTCGATGTTAACTGTAGAGATGCCATCGATGTCTAGCAGATCGTTGCGGATATCCTCGGCAACCACTTTAAGATTGCTGTCATCAGTTTGGGATGACAGCGCCATCGTCATGACGTTGCCGCTGGCACTGAACGCTCGAACTATGGGCTTCTCTGTCTCGGCAGGAAAGGTAGTAACGGCGTCAACCTTGCCCTTCACATCATTCAGCACACGGTTTAAATCGGCGCCACTGGCTAGTTCCAGAGTCGCGTCACAGCCGCCCTCGCGGGCTGTGCTGGTGAGGCGTTCTATATTCTCAGCACCCTCTAGCGCCTCTTCGATACGCAAGCAGACTGCAGATTCAGACTCGGCCGGAGTCGCGCCCAGATAGGCAACACTAACTTGAATCAGTCCGAATTCGATATCAGGAAATTCTTCCTGATTGAGACTTAAATAGGAAAGAGTCCCGCTCGCCAGAAAGAGCATCATCATCAGATTGGTAGCGACTGGATTCTTAACAAACCATGTAATCGGAGTTCTCAATGTAGACCTCTATATCTTGTTCTTTAGTCGAACGAAAATTAACTGATTATTAGATTACTTCTACAACCGGCTGGACTGACATACCGTTTACAACTGCCTGTATAGGCGAGGTACATATAAATTCCCCCGGTAAGATGCCGCCACTAATAAGTACGCGATCTTCCTCCAGGCGATAGATCTCTACATCGCGATAGTACATCTTGTTTTCAGCGTCCACGACCAGCACCTGGTTGTTGTTGCGGATAACAGACCTGGGCAAGGCGATAAGATCGTCGACGCGACGTCCTTCTATAGTCGCCTGTACATACAAACCTATTGGCAACGGTATTTCCGCATTCTTTTTCATAGACGAAGCATTCACCTCTGGCTGCTTAACCCGAATAATCGTCTGCACCGTATTGCTGTTAGCGTCGATGACCGCTTCTGTGCGCACCAACTTACCGGACCAGTGATATTCCGCGCCGCCATACAGGCCGGTCAGGATAACGTCGGGAGCATGCTCATCGGCCAACTCACCACGAAGACCCAATGGTACGTCGAGAAACCCTAATTGCCGGATAGCAAGGGGTACACGAACCTCAACCTCTGTCGCGCCCAGTAGAACTGCAACACTCTGCGCCCGATTGACGTATTGACCCAACTCTACATCTCGCGACTGAATAATGGCATCGAATGGCGCACGAATGTTTGCCCTATCAAGATCGAGTTCTGCCTGCTGAAAACTTGCCTGGGCATCGGCCAGTCTGGCTTTATTCACATTGGCCATGCGGATTGCATCTTGCAGCTGAGAATCACTGGCCAGACGCTTCTCCGCCAGCTCGCGAAGTCGATCAAGCTCATTGCTGGCATGGGTTGATTCGGCCTGAGCCTGCTGCATGGCTGCCAGGCTGCGCGCCTGAAGCGTCTCATAATCACTACTCTCTAAGCGCAGCAGCGATTCACCCTCTTCCACGAAGCCGCCGGCCTCCATAGCCGAGGAAATCCAGGCAACGGGGCCTGCGACTGGAGCCGAAAGACTGGCTACCTGGGAGGCTTGCACCTTGCCCTGCGATTCCACATTGAGCTGAATGGATTCGGCTCGCACTTGAGCTACCCGAACACTGACAGGGATAACCTCGGGCGCTGCCTCTTCTACTACCGTAGGGGAGCGCAGGAGCACGGCCGCAAAAAAGATACAGCCCGCCAAGATACCGATGGGAAAAATTACACGCTTCATGCGTTAGCTCCTTTGCTGTTCTTCCATGCTACTAAAGCTCTATTTATTTGTTTTTTCATAGTTATCTGCTTATCTACTTGTCTACTTATAATACGAACGATTCGATTACTTCACTGCGCTCAATCCGTCTCTAATTCGACTCGACTCAGCTTGTTAAACCGACCTAAACCGCCATTTTCCTGATTTCTGAGGCTTTTAGACCTATCGCCTCACTCATTGCCGTCCGCAGTTCTTCGAAATGCGTCAGCATGGCCGCCGAGGCCAGCTCACCATCATTCTTATTAATGCTCACGCGCAGTAAGCTTATGAATCGCTTAATCGAACTCCGCTTTACATCGGGCCGAATACCCAGCCTCATCATCTGGTCTACAAATTGCGCCTTTAGATCGTTGCTTATCAGCCTAACGACCAGGTTATCCGCGATTTCTGACAGAATTTTCATGAACTCACGCCAGCGCGGTTGCATACTCTCCAAGTCCACAGATTCATCTGCTAACAATACGACCAGTTTCTTCAATTGGATGAGTTGGTCTGCGTTCGCCGCATTAACGGCATTCTTCGCCGTCAGAGCTGCCAACACCCCAAATGTTTCCAAAAATTGGTCGACTAGAACCGGATTAGGAAGATCATCCAACTGCAGAAGCGGCCCTAAAACTGCGAGGCTCGCAGAATCCACGCTCTGCACCCTGGCCCCGCCTGGCTGGGTTCGTATCAGGCCCAGTTGCTCTAGCTGGGACAGAGCCTCCCTGACTGCTCCGCGGCTAGCATCAAACCTCGCCGCAAGGTCTCTCTCCGATGGGAAGCGTTCACCGCTTCGATATTGCTGGCGCAGAATCTCGTCGCGCAGCGACTCTGCGATTTCATGGCTGATAGTGTTACTTGAAGACATCTTTCAATTGCTCATCTCTACACAAAAATTGGACCTACGGCGGACCAAATACCAGTACTATTTGGTCCGACCAAATTGGTCGGACCAAATATAGGGCCAAAAACCAATAGCGCAAGGGGAAGACGATGAAGCGAACGATAAAATTGATAGCTAGCGGTATTTGCCGCGGATAATGCTCCGGAGACCGAGATTCAGCGGAAATAGACCACGAAGGCCCAGATTTTAGACAAGCAAAGCAAGATATCGAGCATTCATGCAAAAGAATGACCCCATGACAGAATCAAGAGCTGTCACCCCGCTGATTTCGGAAGTCTAGGGGCATTTTTATGCAGCCTGCCCGTTTTAGAATTCGCATCGCCTCAAAGACAGAGAAACCCCGCCACTTGGAGCCGTAGCAGTTGTTCAGCCGTGACAAATCTGCTTAAAACTCACTCTCTTTCACCCATTCGACCCAGATCGTCCCGTAAAACTAATACTAATAAATCTGGGCAGGCTTATAATTCCGCCTACCTTTAAGATCCTCAAACTTTCACGCTTTGTCAGGTAGAAGAAACAACTGGATATGGAACCAATAAAACAGTATTGGATCGACAACTTCGAAGGGGTTTTTGTCCTCGTCATTCTAGTCTTCGTAAGTGCCATTGTGTGGTTCGTAGAATCGAAGCTTTCTTTCCTCAACTTTTTCTATCTACCGGTATTATTAGGCTCTTATTATCTAGGGATTCGCTCGGGGGTATTGGGTGCATTTTTCACCTTCCTAGTTATCGCCATATTCGCCAGTATCTATCCGGATCGCTTCATAGCGCAGATGGATATATTTGGCCTCTGGGCTTCGATCCTCACCTGGGCTGGATTCCTAATCCTGACCGCTGTGATCGTTGGCTTTACCCACCGCGAGCTGCAGGAAAAGATGACCGAGGCACTGCGAGCTAAAGCAGAGGCCAGCAGTAATGCTGAACTATTAGAACAGACCATGACCACAATCCGCGAATTCGAATCTGAACTGGATTACAAGGTTGAGGAAAGAACACGGGTACTGGAACAAAAAACGAAGTCCATAAGAGCCCATAAAGAGGAGGTAGAGGAAACGCTCTACTCGACTATGGACCCAGCTGTCGTAAAGCTGATGATTGAAGGTCGCATCCGCACCGAAAATCGACGCATTAGTGTGATGTTTTCCGATCTAAAAGGCTTCACTCAATATTCTAAAGATCACTCCGCCTAGGTCGTGATTACCGAGTTGAACAAATACCTCGCAGACATGGAAACGATACTGCTCAACTACAATGCGCACATCGATAAGTATATGGACGATGGCATTATGTCCGAATTTGGCGCACCCATTCGCTATGAGAAACACCCCCTCCTTGCCGTAGCCTGTGCCTGGAAGATGCAGGAAAAAATGTTACGCTCAAAATATCCATTCAAGCTACGCGCAGGCGTGTCCATCGGTATAGCCACGACAGGCATTATCGGAGCCAAGCGTCAGTCGTTTACCGCCTTTGGTGATACGGTAAATCTGGCCTCACGCATCGAAGGCATGTGTGAGCTTGGCGCTGTCACAGTAGACGAGGCTACCTTTAAGGAATGTAGCGATATTTTCGACTTCAAGCCTGTGTCCGGCTTGGCATCCTATACGCAGTCGGGGAACCCTGCCCTAGTTGACGAGATCAGCGCACTTATCAAGGCCGTAGACGTTAACACCGAGGATGTCTCCATGCGTGTCGAACTGGCACGCCTGTTAAAGGAAGCAAACGATCCAGAGCAGGCTCACATCCACCTAAAATTCGCAATGGGGCTAGCACCAGACGACAGCGACGTAAAAGTTGCCTATGCCGAGAACTCCGTAATCATGGAGCAGCAACGCGATCTCACCGTACGCGGCCGCCGCAGCACGGTACATCTGTATGAAGTAGTTGCATTCAAGAACCCACTAGATAAATGCCAGCAACTGCCAGCGAAACTCCTGGAAGACTTAGAGCCCAAGCTAAACAAACTCGTTACCTACCCTGAGGATTTCATCCTGCCCGTGGAGTGCATTGATGGCTCTGTTGGATTCTCACGTCTGACCGGAATTACCGCATTCCTCATCGCCGACCGAATGAACCTGGTCGATCAAGAGAAGCATGATATTCTCGAAGCCGGTTATCTGGCGGAAATTGGTAAGACAATCGTGCCAGAGAATATTCTAAATCGGAATGGCGGCTTAACCGAGGACGATTTCACTCATATCCATATGCACCCAAGAGAAGGCGTGCGCAAGCTACGCAATGCTGGCTATGAGAACGAAAAAATGTTAGAACTCATAGAATGCCATCACGAGAACTTCGATGGCTCTGGTTATCCAGCAGGAATTCAAGGCGATAACATACCGGTCGGCGCGCGCATTCTGGCGGTGGCCGAGGCCTATATCAGCCTAACCTCCAATCGCCCTTATCGTGATCCCTGGGATGGCAAGGCCGCCCTGAACGAGATCGGAAAATATGTTAGATCCGGTAAGTTCGACCCAATGATCGTTGATACGCTAGCTGACATTATTAGCGAGCTAGACTAGGAATATTTCAGAAGGCAAATTGAAAGTAGCTTTATTTGAGGAACGATAATAATGAGAAACGTTAGCCGAATCACTACTATAGCCCTGCTCGCAATAGCACTCTCTGCCTGCAGCCTGTTCGCTCCACGCACTGTCTGGATTGACGTGCGCTCTATGGATGAATACAACGAAGACCATATCGATAACACAGAGATAATCCCCCACACTGAGATCGCCGCACGGATTAGCGATCTTGACCTAGACAAGTCCACACCCATCAAGGTGTTCTGCCGCAGCGGCGTTAGAGCGGGCATAGCACTGACAACCTTGCAAGACCTGGGCTATACGAATGTAGAAAATGTGGGCGGGATAGCAGATGCAAGGGTGATCTTAAACCCGTAGCTACGCTGCAGAGCTCCACCTGAAAGAAAGCAATAAGAAGGCCGCGGGAATTAAAAAACCTCCGGCCTTTTTTAATGAGCTAGCCTACTGCCGCATAGAACTGAGCCGCAGGTGTGCCAGCAAGTGGTAGTGTAAATTCTCGCCAGACGTGGCAAACTTAAGTCAATGTATTTCAAACAATCGCCGCCTAAGCGGTAGGAGTCACTCATGAATCTTTCGAAAAAAGCCCTACTAGGCCTGCTCACCGCCTGCACTCTGGCGATGACGGCTGGACTGGTCAATGCGGCTGACGCCAATGTCGCGGCAGCCCTGGCACATGCCGATCGCCCCAGTGGCGATGCCGACGCCGACGATAGACGCAAGCCGACGCTAGTGTTGGCATTCGCCGGACTGCAGACAGGCATGGATGTATTGGAACTGGAAGCAGGCGGCGGCTACTACACAGAAATTCTTAGCCGCGCGGTAGGCCGCAATGGCAGTGTAATCTTGCAACACGCCCCTGGCCTAATGGGATTCGTAGGCGACGGCATCGATGTGCGCACCGCTAACAATCGTCTGGCAAATGTTACTGTTAGCATTACCAACTTCGACGAGCTTGATGCAGCAGATAATTCAATCGACATGGTGACCTGGATTCAAGGACCACACGAATTGGGATTCGAACCCGATGGTGTGAGCCTGGGCGACCCCGCCGGAGCATTTAGTGAAATCGCAAGAGTATTGAAACCCGGCGGTCTATTTCTCTCTTCCGACCACCAGGCTGCTGCGGGCACCGGGCTCGAAGCGGGCGGCACAGCCCATCGCATACAGGAAAGCTGGGTGACACAGATGGCGGAGCAGGCGGGGCTGAGTGTCGTTGCCTCTTCCGACATATTGAAGAATCCGGATGACCCTTTAAACATCGGTGTGTTCTCACCCTCGATACGCGGCAATACCAGCCAGTTCCTGACGCTCTATATAAAATAGAAAACCTAATCGGCTATCAATGATGCCAACACGCGGCGCTGACCCTCAACGGGTCGGCGACCGTGCATTACCAGGAAGTTATCCACCAGGGCAACGTCTCCAGTCTGCCAGGGAATATCGAAGCTAAGCTAAGCTCATCACCTAGCGCTATCGCCGTAGCCATACTCTGCGCCCTGATCTGTGAGTCATCACCAAAACCAATAGATTTCTCAGCAGCGTTAAGTGTGTCTTTCCAGCCACGAAATGCCGCTATGAGCTGATTAAAGAACACCTTCCCTGAGCTACTTGTCTCCCGAATCGCCTGCGGCACCGGCGTGGTAACGCCCGCGCTATCCTGCTCTAACCACTGCCACTCGTAGCCCAGTTTCCGCAGCTTATCCTCGGCTGTGGTCTTGTCGTTGGTGCTAAGAGTACTGCGCCAACTCGGCCGCGTCCATGCTCTGCTCGCTGGTATCGAAAATGCCATGCACGCTAGCACAACCCAGGGTCGCCGCCACAGGCATATGTTCCTGTCCGATAGTTCAGACTCCTATAACAACCAGCTTATGGATTAGAGCATCGACTCTATACAGATATTTATCTGACTCCGGGATATGCTGCTGATTTACAGCGGTCTCGAACGAACGTAGTCTTGGCTTTTTAGAATCAGTCATCTTTTCAATTATCTTCGCTTATTCTGTCTGGCTTTGCGCCCTTACCGGCCCCCATTAACACCAAAGCCGGCGTATCATGATGCGCAATCCACCACCAGACAAGCGCATTTAGCACAATCAGCAGACTAAGCAGCGGCCAGAAAGCGGCGCTTAGCCCATCGACCAGACCGACTGGTGAGAAAAGCAGGTAAAGGGCTATTACACAAGACATTAAGGTAGTGGCACAGGGAATCGCGAAACGCCAAGGTCGCATATCTACCTTGTTATGTGCCGCATAGCTCCAAGCCTGAGCCCGCGGATAAAAATACCCTGTCGCCAACATGATACCCACCTCGACAATAAACAGAATGGCATACAGGTGTAAGAAGTGAATACCTAGTAGATCGTTGAATGCAAACTGAAAGAGACCATAGGCGATAATGTGAAACACGATAACAATCTTCGGCCCCAACGCTGGCACTCTCTTTGTAAACAGCCCAACGACTACGATAGCGATGACAGGAATGTTATAGAAGCCGGTAAAGATTCGAATAATCTGCCAAAGTCCTTCCGGTGCGAACTGTAACAGGGGCGCCACTATAAATGAGAACAGAGCTATAACGATGCTCGCGATCTTGGCCACGCGCAGCAATTGCGCATCCGTTAGCGGCTCTTTCTTCATCGGCGCATAAACATCTAGGCAGAATAGAGTCGCCGCACTATTTAGCAGTGAATTGAAGGAGCTGAACACCGCACCTAAAAGCACCGCCAAAAAGAAACCGGTGGCATAGACTGGTAACACGTCTCGAATCAACTGCGGATAAGCAAGGTCAATAGTCGCCAGGCCATCGCCGTACATGTGAAACGCGATCACACCGGGAATCAGCATCATGAATGGCACTAGCACCTTGAAGAAGCCAGAGAACAACACACCCTTCTGCCCCTCGGCGAGGTTCTTCGCCCCCAACGTGCGCTGAATAACATACTGATTTGTACACCAGTAGAATAGATTCGCAAATAGCATGCCGGTGAACAGGGTGGCGAAGGGAGTCGGGTCCGACGAGGAGCCGATAGCATTGAGCTTCTGCGTCTCGGTGCTGGTGATAATACTGAGACCTTCACCGACACTGCCATCGCCAAGCGCAGACAGACCAAGAAGCGGAACCGCTATGCCTATTACGAGCAGGCCGGCGCCATTTAGAGTATCGGAAATAGCAACCGCACGCAGCCCACCGAAAACCGCATACACGGCGCCTACACAGCCGATGCAGATGATCGTTAACACCAGCGCCTGGCTATAAGGGATATCGAAGAGTGCGGGTACGTCGAACAACTGTAAGACAGCGATCGAGCCGGAGTATAAGACAGATGGGATAGTGACCAGACCATAGCCGACCATGAACAAAATGACGGACATGCGACGCACCCCGTCGTCGAATCTGTCATTCAAGAACTCCGGCAGGGTAGTAAAGGCACCAGCGAGGTAGCGCGGCAGGAAGATAAAGGCCATGCAGATAGTCGCGAAGGCTGCTGTCACTTCCCATGCCATACTGCTCATATTGAAGCCGTAGGCGGAGCCATTTAGTCCAATAAGCTGCTCGGCAGACAGGTTCGTAAGCAACATGGATCCAGCGATGAAGATCGCGCTAAGCCCCCTTCCCGCCAGAAAGTATCCGTCTCTTGTGCTGACCTCACCACGGGTCTTGGTATAGGAAACCCAGGCCACCAATCCCATAAAGAACACGCAGCTGAGAATGGTGAGAACGATATCGTTATTGGTCACAGCTAGTGGAGCCTTGTTGCATTCGATGATAGAGAGAGCAGTCTAACAAGCGCCAACACGGCTGCCAATGCTATGGGGCGCCTATGCTAATTAGAGAGCATTCGGGAACGCAGATATTCGATGGCGGCGTTGACCGACTCGCCGTCAACATCGACCAGCCTATTCGCCTGGCGCATCGACGCGTCGGAAATGCTATCGATTATTGAATCCACGACTCGCATAAACGCTGGATTAGACGCCGCCGCATCCAAGGCTAACAGCATGGCATCATAGGCGAGCAATGCATTGCGCGGATCTTCCAGTAACACAAGATCGAAGGCTGCAACACGCCCGTCTGTAGTATAGGCACTAATCAGGTCTACCTGCCCCTCAACCAGAGCGGTGTACATCAGCGAAGGGTCGAAGGTGGGCTTGTTGGAGAAATCCATGTTGTACAGATCACGCAGTCGAAGCCACTCCGAGCGGCCGAAGAATTTCAGGTCGGCCCCCGCCGACAACTCACTTGCAAGTGGGACCAAATCTTCGATCGATGCTATGTCTAACTCTTCAGCACGATCGCGTCGCATCGCCAGGGCGTAGCGATTCTGGAAGCCGGTGAAACCAAGTGTGACCACGCCCTCCCGCTCCAGATAGTCTATAACGCCGCTTCTGATTGCCTCCCTACCTGGATTGCCTTCCTGATTCATGTAGTTCGACCAGATCGTACCGGTGTACTCAACATAAAGATCGACAGTACCGTTACTCACCGCCTCGAATACGACATCCGAACCCAGACCAAGACGCTGCTCAACCTTGAAACCCGCTTCTTCTAGTTCAGCCGCTAACAGACCCACCATGATGTACTGCTCGGTAAAGGGCTTTCCCGCCACGATATAGTCTGCGCGCGGCTGCGGCAGCAAACCATAGAGAACGAGACATATAATCACTGCTATAGCGGCAGAGACACTGCGCCGAATAGATCTTAGCCTTGCGGAGTCCACCGCCTCGTTGCGTTTCTCCAATAGCCACTGTATCGCAGCAACCAGACCATCCAGGCCCACCGCTAACGCAGCAGAGGCCAGGCTGCCTACCGTAACCGCCACCAGATTACGCGTCTGAATACCGGTAAAAATGTAGTTACCGAAACTGGTCGCGCCAACTAGGGTAGACAGGGTCGCCAAGCCCACCGTCCAAACCATGGCGGTGCGTATACCGGCAACGATCACTGGCATCGCCAGTGGCAACTTCACCTCACGCAAAATCTGATACGGCGACATGCCTATGCCCCTGGCCGCCTCGACTACCGAGGCTGAGACCGACTCCAGACCAGTAACTGTGTTGCGCACGATCGGCAACATGGAATACAGAGTAAGCGCGATGAAGGCTGGCAGAAAACCGATGCGACCACCGAGCAGGGCAACTACCAGCGCAAGAATCGCCAGGCTTGGAAAAGTTTGCACAATACTGACCACGGCCAATAACGGACGCTTAACCCGCGCGGACTGCTCCGCCCAGACTCCCAGACGGACAGAAATTAGCACACCCATGGTTATGGCGGTGAGCGTCAGTAATAGATGCCCCTGAAAATAAGCCGGCAGTAACAGTAGTTGTTCGCGCAGATTCTCACTCATCGCGCATCAACTCTTCCAGCCGCTTCGCTCGCTGTCGCGGCATGGCCACGATTTCACGCACATAGTCATGCTGGGGATTGTGCAACAACTCATAGGGAGTGCCGATCTGCAGCAACACACCCTCGCGCATCACCGCAATGCGATCCGCTAGCAATAGTGCCTCGGTCATATCATGGGTAACCATCACCACCGTAAGAGCCATGCTGCGTTGAATACTCTTGAATTCTTCCTGTAATTCACTACGGGTAATCGGATCGAGAGCTCCGAAGGGCTCGTCCATTAGCACCACTTCCGGCTCTGCCGCTAGCGCACGGGCCACACCGACTCGTTGCTGCTGCCCACCGGAAAGCTGTGAAGGGCTGCGCTGGCCTTACTCAGCAAAGGGAAGACCCACCAACTCCATGCACTGCTCACAGCGCGTCTGAATCTTATGCGGCTCCCACTGCAATAGACATGGCACAGCCGCCACATTTTCAGCGACGCTGCGATGCGGGAACAGACCAATACCCTGAAACACATAGCCGAGATTGCGTCGCAGCAGCTCGGGGTTCTGCTTCAGTACATTGCGCCCATTGACCAGTATCTCGCCACTACTAGGCTCTTCCAGCCTATTAATCATCTTCAGCGTAGTCGTCTTGCCGCAACCGGACGCACCGATAAGACCGAGGAATTCACCCCGCTCCACAACTACAGAGGTATCGGCAACAGCCAGGGTGGCTCCGCCGTCATAGGATTTTTGCACATTACGCAGTTCAATCATGAACTTGTCATACTAACAAATAATTGCCGTGTGCGGGCCTCGCTTGTTTAGAGCTATTCCTGACAGCATTGCAAATCAAGCACAACATGCTGCTAAGTCATGCATGTCTCTATGCAATGGGTAGCCGAAGTATCATGGAGGGAATCATAATGACAGCTCGCAGCTTCACTCTAGCTCAAGTCGCCTGTCTATTTGGGTGACTGGTACCGATAGACTCCGGTGAACAGCACGCCGATGAGAAACAGAAGTAGAGAAATCGCCATCGCTGGCAGCAGCGCATTCACTGTGCCGAAAGATTCGATAATCCAGCCCAATAAGATCGCTCCCAAGGGGGCGCTACCCAACAAGCCCAGGCTATAGACCGACATGATCCTGCCACGAAATTCCTCCGAGGCTGATTCCTGCACGATTGCCCTGGCCAGAGTCATGGTCACCCCCATGTTCAGGCCCCAGGCGATCGAAGCCACAGCCATGAGCCAAAAAGGCGGCTGTATCCACATGACTCCCAGTATCAATATCCTTGATAGCTGCATTATCAGATAGACCTTACCGGGATGCCGCAGGGGCATGACTCGCATCATGAAAAAATTCGATGCCGCCGCGCCACCATAGAAGATAATCATCATCACAGATAATAGAAACGCATCGCCGGCATAGACCCGCTTGATAATAAAGGGAAACACTGTCATGAAGGCACCGGCATTAAAGATACTCGATACAAAATTTATGCCCAGCACATGAAAGACTACCTTGTTTCGGTACGCCGCCCGCAGACCTGCCGCTATAGTCTTCCAGGCCGGCTCGGAAGCACTAACTGGTTTCGCATTCTGCACAGGCAGCCTTCGTACCGCCAGAGCGCCTAACACAACACATATGGCTTGAACGCCTAGCACCGGAAGCAGACCCAGTTTGTCCATCGTGCCTGCCACACAAAGGCCCAACATCTGCACCAGAAAACCAACTGCGGTAGTTGCCGAGACTGCCTTCTGTACGGTGGCGGCAGCGACATTGCTAAGCAGCGCCTGCTGCGCCGGACTGGAATAGGATATGACCACGCTCATCCCTATAGCCCAAGCCAACACCGACCAGACACTCAGCGCGTCAAAGCTAACAACGATAAATAGCAGTAGCGGCAGTATGGGGGCGAAGGAATATATTTGAATTAACATCGAACGCAGATCGCGCCCATCGGCTCTAGCTCCACCGAGTAGCATTAGAAAAATACCAGGCACGCCTGCAGCCGCCTGTATTATTCCAACCTGAGTTGCAGGCAGCTCGAGAATGCCGATGAGAATCCAGCTTAACAGTAGCTGCTGCATCGCGAAGGCGATGCCCGTGTATGCCGTGCTGTTTAGATAGAGGCGAAACTGGGGGTTGCGCCACACATTGGAAGTTGGGCTCATACTTTTATTAGTGCGTAGACGCGCTAGCCGAGGCACATCATCAGAAAGTCGCCAGTGGGTTAACCGGCGAACCCATACCCATCTCTATTCGCAGCGGTGCCGCAGTAAACATGAAGCTATAGCGATTTAACTCTTTGGCTATTTCGGCCACTCTTCCGAAATCCAGATTGTCGAAGATAGATACGCCCAGGGAAACCAAGGCAAGACTATGCAGCGGCAGAAATACATTAGGAATTCCGCTTGGCGCCACATCGTTCCACATGTCGTGACCGATCATGGCGACGCCACGTTCTTTCAAGAAATACGCAACGTCTGCGTGATAGCCCGCCACCCCTTCCGAGGTTGGCCATGCGCCTAGTGCCGCCCTGCGCTTCCAGCGGCCTGTGTAGAGCAGAATCACATCGCCCGGTTCCACCGTTACGCCCTGAATTTCCTCCAAGGCAATGAGATCATCATAGTTAACCACCGTGCCAGGTTCTAGCCAGCCATCGCGCGTTGCCTTACCAGGCAGTAGCGTCGCATCGAAAAGGATACCGCGGGTGACGATACCATTCTTGTGCACGTTGATATCACCGCGAGGACAGCCGCCTGCTGCCTCTACCTCTTGGTAGGTGACACCGTTATAGCCCTTGCCTTCGTACATGATATGGCAGTCCAGCGCATCGAGATGGCTGTGAATAGTGCCGTGATAGCTGCCGCTATACTCATAGCGATCCGAGGCGCCCGTTGGGCTTACCCGCAACACTTCGCGGGTTAACACGGCAGAGGCATCGACAGCCGGCTCCTGATTCACATCGTGGGCAAGAGAGACGACAATCCCCTCACTAACCAGAGCTGCCGCAGCCTTCCGCTTCTCTGCGGTAATCAGATTAGCCGCGCCAAATTCGTCATCAACCCCCCATCGGCCCCAGTTGGAAAGTTCCTCCATCGCCCGATGGAAGTCCTCCTCGGTCTCCAGAGGAGGATGGCTCTGTGCATTTAGCAACTGAAGCGAAAGAACTGACACCAACAGAACGAGCAACTGCAACAATTGTTGTTTTTTGGGAAACGCCCTCATCTTCTATTCCTTTGCTGTTTGTTATGGACGAACCCGCACGTATTTTTGCAGCTTCCTTGGAGCAGGCTCACCCCCATAGAGATTTCCCGCCGCATCCGCCGCAACAAATTCGGCACCATTGCCTGTGGTGCTTCTGGGGTCACCCGTTGGCAACTGAATAAAATAGTTTACCCAGCCTAGGCGCGCATCGCCGATGCGTATACCCATCTCCCAACCGGGGTTCTGCACATCATCGGATTCCGAATCGGCTACGTAGATATTGTCATGCTGGTCGAAGAATATGCCACTGGGTCGTCCGAATTGTGTCCATTGTGCGAGAAACTCACCCTCTTGATCGAACAGTTGCAGACGGTTGTTGGAACGATCGCCCACGAACAATCGTCCGCGTTGATCGATGGCAATAGTGTGTAGTGTACGAAACTCGCCCGGTGCATAGCCCGGCTTACCCCATGCCTTGATGAAGTTGCCGTTGCGATCGAACTTCACAACGCGGCCATTGCCATCATTGTTATGACCATCGGCGATGAAAACATCTCCATTATCGCCAACTACAACGTCCGCCGGGGCATTGAAGTGGTCGGGGCCACTACCCACTTCTCCCGGCGTACCCAACACCAACAGAACCTGCCCCGTTGGGGAGAACTTAACTACTTGGTGACCACGGGCGTCGCCATCGGGAATACGCGCATTGCTTACAGCATCGGTAACCCACACATTGCCATCTTCGTCGACATCGATGCCGTGTGGCCAAATAAACATCCCACCACCGAAACTCTCAACTACCTGCCCTTCGCTATTAAATTTCAAGACCGAGTCCAGATCGGAATCCACACACTCATCACCGAAACGATCTGGCGCGGTGGCATCACAACGCACTATCGCCCAGATGTGCTCGCCATCTGGATCAACATCGAGATCGCCAACCGCACCCTGAATGCGACCATTGGGCAGCTCCGTCCAGCCTTCGATAGTCGCATAGGGGTTTGAATATGCCTGTGATAACGCAGCGCTGGACGCCAGAAGAAACGGCAGGCTTAGAATCAGTTTCGATAGTAGGGGTCTTGCTTGCTTCATAGTTTTACTCCAGTAATACCTTTCTATTTTTGTTTTTTATTTCTATTCCATTGCTGCAAATACAGACTGGATCTTAGCCGAACTCAAGCCGATGGCTCTGCAGACTGAACAGTGGCCATTGTCTCTCTTGTTGTCGCGACTATTTTTATAACTATATTCTTAACTTTTTCCTTAACTCCTAGCAAGCTTCAATATCGCTATTCGTCGACAAAGCGATAGCGCATGCGCACATCTTTTACACGCCGCGCTTTGTTATCGATGATGGCTGGACGAAAGTGTATGTCACGCACAGAGCGCCCGATGCTTCTCTTCGTTTCTAACTCATCGGGGACGGTAGCAAGAACATCAACCGATGACGCCTTACCACGAGAATTCACCGAAAAACTAACATCCGCGTAGATAAAGTCATGGTCGATCTGCCAGAATGGATCTTCATTCACGGGCATGGGGGTCGATTCCAGCGCCTCGGACCAAGCGGTAAAAACACCCAAGTGTGTACCCCCGTCGGAAAGTGGCGCAAGGGCTTCGATACCCTGCCTGCGCTCAGCCAACGCATCCGCGAATTTTAAATGCAACTTCTGCGCGGGTATCACCATCGGTCGCCCGAAGAACCAGCGCACGTCTTCCTCGGCTATGCCAGCCTCTAGCAACATGTCTCGCGCTTCGCGATACCCTCGAATCGCTCTGCCTCTATCCGCAAGCAACTGAAAGTCGGCTCGGTAAATCTTAATCATTGCCTGAGCTTCAAGATCCGCTGTTTCTTCGAGTCCATCCTGGATCTTGTTAATCACGGAGTAGCCATCGCGCATATAGGCATCACCTATAGGCCTGCCTTTATCGACGACTGGGGTGACCGATGAATTGCCAAAGAAAGAGGTAGAACGGAAACTACTGCGGTTTGATCTGTCTAGCCCAAACGTGCCTTCCCGGCGCACTAGCCGATCTATTGTTTCGGAACCCAGCCCCCTTGGCGCATTTAGAAATTGCACCAGGTGATATTCGTTATAGGCGACCTTGTACAGCCAGGGTGCGGCCTCAGGACTCTCTTCGCCATAAGTCGCTTCGACAATGTCTTCGATCTCTTCGTAGAAATCACGAATCTTGAAAAAATTACGCACCTGTTCTCTGCGGTCATCCACAGAGATACGGCTGTATAGCCAATCGATCTGATCCTGAATAGCATCAAGAAGCAGCTCTGCGTTTTCCTCATCGATGCTAGCCTGCAGATGGCGGATATGATCGAGCTGATCCGATATTTCTTCCCAATTTCCCAAAGCTAGCTGGGTAGCCATTATCGATTGTAGCAGGGGTATTAGGTCCGGATGTTCGAAACCCAGCTCGGTGCGCATGACCTGTAGTTGCCTATTCTGCAACTGGGCTACCTGCTCGTAGTCCTGTCGTTCGTTCAACAAATCGATCATGCTTTGCAGCGGCTCGATCAGGCTGGAGTGATAGGGACCAAATTCGTACTCGAGGTCCTCTATCTGCTGCTGGTAGGAGGTGAGTTGTTCGCTGATGTCAGACTCGCCGCCGATTAGCGGCACGTCTTCCGCCGCATTGACCGAAAGGCCCGCTACACAAAGCGCGGCAAAGAGAATTAACTCATTGATATTAAGATATATTTTTCTGTTTTTGTAACCAAGCATAGCGATGACAGCAAACTCAAAAACTAGGGACTTCTCACATTAACTTGATCTCTGCCAGTTGTCGATACACACTATCGCTAACTCGTCATTACAGTGAGTCCATATACAGCATGTACCGCCGTTTTCGCATCCTCGCCCTATTTCTTAGTCTTGCCTCTTCCGAGGTACAAGCGCAGCTGGATCTGCCCGAGCTTTATGATATTGGGGGTGAATTTGCCTTCGTCCGCATCCAATATGACAGCTACTACAGCGGCGGTTTCTACGGAGGCCCCTGGGCCACCGACTTCCCAGCTGCCGATGAGAATTTCCTGCGCGGCGTGGCGCGCTTATCGAATGTACGGGTGATGGAAGAACCCATCGTGCTGCGATTCGATGACGAGGAAATCTTCAACTACCCCTTCCTCTATGCGCTGGAGATGGGGCGCAACGGTGGGATCTCTCTTTCACCGCAAGAGACAGAAAATCTGCGGGAGTACCTGTTGCGCGGCGGCTTCCTGCTTATCGATGATTTCTGGGGAGAGCAGCAATGGGATGCCTTTTATCAGGATTTCTCGAAGCTATTTCCCGATCGCGAGATCACCGAACTTAATTCCAGCCATGAGATCTATCATACTTTCTACGATATCGATGGCGCACAGATGATACCGGGGCGAGGTGGCAGGAGAGGCTTCGGACAGGCAGGCATGGACAACGCCAGCAACCACGCCATCATGGATGATGAAGGTCGCGTAATGGTCCTCATCAACTGGAACTCGGATATGGGAGATGGCTGGGAACACACCTACGATCAGTGGTACCCAACCCAGTATGCAAACTCTGCCTATCAGCTTGGCATCAATTATCTGATCTACTCTTTGACCCACTAGCTTCTATCCAAAAGGGGTCGGAGGGATTTATGCGACCCCTTTATTCTCAATATTGCTAGTGGCTAAGCTCCTTCGCCACGCTATACAGATAATCGTATCCGCCATACAACGATTCTTTAAGCAATCGTTCGTCCTGCCCGTGGATGCGCATATCGTTGCGATCTACGAACAGGCCCGATGTGCCATAAGTAGGAATGCCCGCTCGGCGCATGCGCGCACCATCGGTAGCACCAGTCGACATAGTTGGCATCACCGTGACACCTGGCCACATCGCCTCAGTGACGGTCTCTACAGCCGCCATGATCTCCTCGGACAAGGGAGAAGGGTCGGTGAGCGAACCACCGCCGCGATATTCCACCAGCAGCTCGGGATTATCGACCACTGCAATCAGAGTCTCCAGGACCTCCTGCGGGTCTGAGCCAGGTAGCATGCGTACGTTCACATTAGCCACAGCGGTTTGCGGAAGGGCATTGGGCGCATGCCCGCCGTCCAGCAGGGTCGCCACTGCCGTCGTGCGTAACTGCGCGTTAATCGCCGCCTCGGCGCTCAATCTGTCCAGGGAGTCCTGTGGAATGGGTGATTCCAGCAGGGCACGAAAATCCGCGGCACGCTGACCCGTGTTAATCTCGGCCTGACGCTCGAAGCTAACGCGCATCACATCGTTGAGCTCAACCGGAAATTTGAAATCACGTATACGCAGCAGAGCTTCAGCCAGGTCATAGATTGCATTGTCATCTCTGGGTAGTGATGAGTGCCCGCCCGGGTTCTTCGCCGTCACTCGAAACGTGGCATAAATCTTCTCGGCAATCTGAATCGTATTCGCCAATGGCTGGCCGTCCTGTAGCAGCCCATAGCCACCTTCATTTATTGCCAGCGCGCCCTGTATCAGCCCAGGCTGATTTTCCAATAACCAACCTACCCCATTACTGCCGCCGCTCTCTTCATCGGAGGTCAATGCCACGATGAAATCTCTGTCTGGAACATAGCCCTCGCGCTTGAAGCGGATCAGATTAGCGATGAAGATCGCCCCCATCGCCTTGTCATCGATAGTGCCGCGGCCATAGTAGTAATCCTCGTCTTCGTTGAGCACGAAGGGATCGAGATTCCAGTCATCACGCTCTGCCGTCACCACGTCCAGATGCGCCATCATCACGATGGGCTCTTTAACACCGGTACCCCGATAACGGGCAACGACGTTTCCCTTGTGTGGTAAAGCGCCGCCTATGAAGATGTCCTCGGCTGGAAATCCTGCCGCCTGCAGCCAAGCAGCCATACCCTCGGCTGCGATAGTGTTGTTCTCTTCTTCTACCGTAGTCTCGTATTCGATCAACTCCTTGTAGATTTCGTGAAGCAGCTCTCGATCATCTTCTGGAATATTGCGCTGCGCATTCGCCGTTTGAACGACCAACAGGGTACATAGGGACAGTATCGCGGGGAAACAGGCTCTAACTGGAATTCTCATTGTCTTCTTCTCACCGTTTTCGTATTGCTATTCGTTTTGGGTCAATTTAACCTTACAAAATGACCTTACTAAGTATCGCTGCAGTTTTCTAGCGGCAATATTTCAAAAATACTAGAAGTAGCGCAAGGATGTAATCGATGAAATCAGTACGTCATAACTCCGGGCTAGCTAGCCTTGCGGACAACCTAGAGTTGTTGCCGATATATTGATCTCGATACTCATAATCAGTTCTCTGGTCGCTGTCACCGTAGTAATTCACTATGAGATGCTGCGAGTGCTCTGGGTCTTTGTACCAAGACTGCAGATGAAGCATCGCGTTAGAGTGATCATTGGCGTTTTCGGCACTATCTGTGCACATATCATCGAGGTGTGTATATTCGGGCTCGCCCTCTACCTGATGGTTGACCATGGTGGCTTCGGCACACTGGAGGGTAGATTCGACGGCAGCCTGATCGATTCGGTGTATTTCTCATTCACCAATTACACTACCTTGGGCTATGGCGACATCGAACCAGGGGGACAGATTCGCTTCCTGGCTGGCATGGAGGCAATAACAGGGCTATCACTTATCACCTGGTCTGCCTCGTTCATGTTCATGGAGATAATGCGCTTCTGGGAAGAATGACTGTTCAAGTCATAAGAATTTGAAGTATAAAAAAGGAGCCATCTGGCCCCTTTTTTATCTAGCAAATCAGAACAGCGAATCTACTGCTCTTCCATCTCCAATCGGCGCGCACCGGCGAGAATGCCAGGCAGTCCGTAGTTGCCCTCGTGACAGGCATATTCATAGGGCTGGGTATCCGTTGCATTGAACGCCATCTCTCCACTCCAGGCCTCGGTGTAGAAAACAGGGTCGGTAACCTCAAACTCATAGAGAATCTGATCGTCGGAGTAACGGCTAAAGCGCTCTACAACCTTCCCCTCATCCGATAGAGCCGCGATATTTCGAGGCGCTTGCTGTGGATGCAAGTTACTAGTCTCAACCACCAGTACGTCACCATCCCAATGGGCGACAGAATCACCTAGCCATGGCTTCCAGGCATCAGGGCGATGCCCCTTATCGATTGGTATGATGCGAGCGTCATGCGCCATCTCTACCATGATCATGACATAGTCTTCCGTCTGCACGATCTGGTACATATTGTTGTAGAGAACATTATTCATCGGCGGCCCACCGGTGCTACCGAATCCGATTATGCAACGCTCACCAAGAGCCCGGCCCTCAGGGCCATCGTTGCCCGAAAATTTTGCACGGTTTTCCTGGCGCAGTTTACTGCCCTGCTCTGAATAAGGTATGCGCCCGTTCTCCGGATAGGTAATCCAGGAAGTGCGGTACTCGCCTTTGACATAGCCGAAGGCTGAACCCGGGTCAACCCAGAAAGCATTGTAGCCGCGACCCTGGCCTAGGTCTTTTCCCGATGGCAGCTCACCCTGCACCTGATTGTCGTCGGTCGCCTGACGGACGTTCTGGTGGTTATTTGCTGTAAGCTCGCGAAGCTGCTCCAGAGGGATAGTAAGACCGATTTCTGCATAGTTGCTGGAACGTTGCATAGTGGTAATCGAGGCGTTAGTCCAAAACCCTTGCAGGTCTGGTTTACCCGAGGCGGTTCTGGGCGGCTCATAATTGTCTGCAGCCAGCGCCGAACCACTTAGCAAAATGGCAGCCAGCGGTATGAGTTTCTTGAGCGTAATCATTGTCTTAGTTCTCCGTTAGGCTCCTGTTCGAGCCTTGCGATCTTTTTTGAATGCTCTGTAGATGGTAAGCCTTTGAAATTAAACCACTACATTGTATTAATCAAGCGCTATTCGGCGAGCGTAACGGTCTATCGCATACCAAGCCTCTCCCAGCCTTGGATGCACAAAGAACGTCCTGCTACACTCCAAAATCAGCTCGCCGCCTGAACCGAATGGGCCCGATAGCCGACCTATAACCCTGGGTAAATTCTATGCGTGACATGAAAGAACGCAGTTTCAACGAATGGCTGGTTATCGAAAGCCAACGGGGAAAGATCGAAGCGTTCAATACATTGCTGGGAGACTGGGAACAACGCTATTTCTTATACGCCCTGAATCGCCTGAAGAGTCGAGAGGCGGCCAGAGATGTGACACAGGAGAGCCTTATCTCAATAAGCAAAGGCCTGCATAGGCTCTCCGATCCAGCCACTTACCCGAAATGGAGTTTTCGCATCGTAGAGAGACGCTGCGTGGACTGGCTACGCAAGACAATACGGGAGAGAGAGTTTCTTCAGGTGCAGGACAAATTACCAGAAATCCCTGTTAGCGATGGCATGGAAGAGAAACTAACTGTCGAACAACTGTTGTCAAAGATGGATTCGAGCCTGGCAACGACTCTAAGGCTCTACTACCTAGAGTCGTTAACGATTCTGGAAATAGCCGAGGTTAGCAATATTCCTGCCGGCACCGTAAAGTCGCGACTTTTTCATGCACGCAAGATGATGACGAAATTACTGGAGAATAATCATGAGTGATATTGACGAGAAGATCCGCAACGCCCTAGTGGCCGAAGACCAAAAAGCCATCGATGAAATTGACGACGGTGCCGGGCTATTCGAACTGATCGGCCTCACCTTCAAAGGCAAGCAGGCTTGGATGACTTACTACATGTACTTTCTTGGACTGATCGTTGCCAGCGCTCTTGTTTACTTCGTCATCCAATATCTAGGTGCTGCGGACATTAAAACTAGCCTAAACTGGGCACTGCTGATCCTGGGCTGCCTATTTATGATCACATTGATCAAGATTCTAAGCTGGCAGCAGATTCAGAAAGCAGAACTACTGCGCGAGATCAAACGATTAGAGATGCGCATCATGCTGGTTGCAGAACAGAATTCGAAATAGATCCTAAGCATTCATCTACAAACTTTATTGCTAATGCTAATAGAGCTTATTGATCGGAGAGGGCCCGAAAGAATTCCAAGTGCCCTGATGTCTGGAGCCGCTGCTATCTCCCCGCGACCAGTCACATACTCCCTCCGGGAAAACGGCGAGCAACTGCTGGTACTGTTCGGTAGTAAACGAAATACCATAGTCAGTCAGGTCGATAGGCTTTAACTCACAGCTAACGATATCATTTGCCAGGGGCGCGCCGGCAATCTGCCTCGGTGTTTGGTAGCTAGGGTAAAGCTGCCCGCAGCGTGATGCCGAATTGAACTGAAGCGTCTCCTCTATCAATTCAACAGCCTCTGACGTTGTGTCCCAGCAACTATCGACTAGATTAGACGGTCTAGCCCGCGCAACCTTGCGCTCTGGGTCGGCTTCCAGACTATCGTTTTGAATTGCCCGGATCCAGCTATCCATCTGTCTAAACAAATTACCCAGGTCGTCTTGCCCCTCGACGAAGTCCCATCGACCACCCACGTGCATGACGTGATTGTCTGCGTGGCCATTCGCGTTTATCAATCTCTGCCGCGTGGAAAATTGATGCACGATCATGTGAATGTCACCACCCTCTCGATGATCGTTATAGCTGCGGTAGTCAATGACAGGTGTCGTCGCCAGACCCGCGCCACCAAACAGGATTCTTCCCGATTCGATAGCTCGCTTAGTCGCCTGCCTATCGGCTCGATGTCGCTCTGGCACATGATTCATATCGCGATCGAAGCCACCTATGCCCTGATTCAAATCTACAAATTGCTGCGCGGTAATGAGGCCCTCATTCAGCGCCTGCAAGCCATACTGCACACCCACGTTATCGAGCGGTCGCTGCGCTAGCAACTGAGATGGGTCTAGTGGATTTGCAGTAGTGCCGTAGACATTGACGCTATGGTCATACACCGTGGCCCTCACTCCCCCTGGGTTTCTAGGCGAGTAGAGATTGTCCTGTAAGGCAGGAATGCTTACCTCCCCGCCCTGCTCCTCAAGCGGTGTGTCGATGTTGGTCAGTGGATCGAGGCGCGCCGCACCACGGCTTAGATTCGCGATTGAATCCCACACGCCAAAGCCCGAGACAGCCCGCTGTTGCTCTCTAGTGAAAGCCTCCTCGCCAAGCTGACTAAAGAAGTTATTCAATAACCTCGCGTCCGCAAGAGTAAAAATGGTGGCGGTGGTGACATCGGGAAAACTGGACGAGACGATGATGCCATCAAACACACCAGGATAGTTATCGGCGGTTTGATGCGATTGATAGGAGCCTCCCGATGCACCTGTAGCAATCGTGTAATCCGGCTCGCCATAGTGCTCGATGAATTGTTCCTTCACCATGATATGGGTTTCAGACGCGAGCAGGTCGTTGCAATTCTGGCCGAATACATTCAGAGTTGCTGAGCTTAGGGCATACCCCATCTCGAACAATCCACGCCGCATTACGCCCCCAGTCCTGTCTCCCTGCTGGTACCAACCTGTGCGACAACCTCCACCGTGGGTATACACCAGATTGTTATTCCAATTTGAACTGCGATTCCAGGGGTCCAGAAAACGCGAGCCGGCAAGCGGATTGTGGAGCATTGCTATTTCATAGATCGCCCTATTCACCGAGCCGGTTTCAACACGCACAATATAAGGCTGATCTACCTTACCCATTACTGTGATCAGGCCCATGTCTTCGGGAAGCGCTGTAGCTGCATCATCTGGCAGGGGCTTGAAGACCTCATCGATATCGGACCAGTAAACATAGTCAACACGCGTAGCAATGCTGCAATTTAAATCGAGTGCAGAACCTAATGTCGCGCCCGCCACGGTTTCGAATTGCTCACTCTGGCAATAGTAGGGTTGCTCATGTGGACCAGAAATAATCGGACCGCTGCGAGGGTAATTAGTCAGCCTAAGTGATGCACTAAGTTGGGTGCCGGTGGCTGTCACCTCGAGCATACTGTCTCCAACGGGCATGCCTGACAGCAGTGACTGCAACGATTGCGCGGAGCTTGCTCTAAAAAGGCTGCTCACATCGCTTCCATTAAGACTAATTCTTAACTGGGCGGGATTTATCGAAGCCGCATAATTGAGCTCTACCAGAACATCCCCGCCGCTGATCAACCAAGGCTTCGTGGATACCGTACGCAGACTAATCTCTGCTACCTCACTCTGCCCAGCCTCGTTTTGAGCGCTATCGCTGGCGGAGGTTGCAATTGGTTCTTTCGTTGAACAGGTCAACAGAAGACCTAGAAAGGCCAGGCAGGCAAATGTTCGGAGGCGGCGGATCGATATACTCGAAACTGGAAGAGACTGGACAGCGAAACCCGTTGCAGACATGAGTGCATTCCTCAGGAATAAGGCTTTATTCTGGCTAGCATTGACGGCAATGTAAAGCAGGCTGGAGTTTACAATGAAGCATACTCTTTCAGGGGAAAGCAGTGTTAGAATTGACCACTCGATAAAGCAAAACAAGAGTCGAGTTTGTACAGAACATTTAATGGGTAGGGGATATGGACGCGAAGAATTCTATTAAGATAGTTGAAGTAGAAAAAGACGGTAAAATAATAGAGGTCGCTCTCGACAAGAAGTGCTCAAAGTGTAAGAAGTCTATTTGTTGTAACTCGATCAACCAAAAGATCCCTACGCCGAAAACCAAGGAAGATTTTGACCACCTGCTCTGGCAGGTTTCCCATGAAGGCATCAATATATTTAAGGATGCCGATGGTTGGTTTCTGCACATTGAGACAAACTGCAGCCACCTCTTGCCACATGGTGTCTGCGGCATCTACGAAACTCGGCCCTGGGTATGTCGCGAGTACGACAACGATTTCTGCGAATTCGATGAGTCTATAAAAGATGCCAGCGAATTGTTTTTCTCTACACACAAGAAACTCGAGAAGTACTGCCGCAAACGATTCAAGAAATGGGATAAACGCTTCACCATCTATGAAAGCTAAGCTGCCAAGCATTCTGCCACCAACGCGAATGATCCTATTCGCGTTGGCATCGTTTTACTGCTCATACGCCCTGTCCCAGGAAATAGACTTTCAGAACAGCATCGACACAAGCAGCGAAGCCTTGATCACACTAGACCTTAAGGCGAACGACTGTCTACAGGCTCTCGATTCTAACGACAAACCCCAAGCCACCTGCAATGATTTCCTGAGCTCTCTGGACGGCGAGCTAATCTCTGGCTACCTCGAGCAATGCAGTCTCTTGAAAGACTGGAGAGACGACTACATCGATCAGAGCGTAGCGTCCCCGCCAAATGCCGACAACGGAGACAATGATGAGATGCTAAGAAGACTCATCGCAATCGAATATACCTGCGGCGAGAATTCGTTGCGCAGCAGAACTCAATTTGTAGTTATCGCCTTCAATCGACTAAGAAGTAATTCGGCAATCTCTGCGAGCCCCGGGACTAGCGCGACAACGATCAGTCGCCAGCTCAATGAAAATCGTTTTAACTCACTTGAGAACAGGGAAAGAGAACGCCTTCAAGATGCAATGCGAAGTCAACAAGACAGAAGCCAGAGGGAGAGCAATCAGCAGTTTAACGATCTCGCAAACGAACTAATTCGACAACAGATACAAAATTCAAACCGGCCAAACTGATTTTAGCCGCTTATCCTTTAATGCTAGTAGAGAACGAGAAAACTCCCATCGGGCAACTGAGCTGTTGCAGGAAAGCTAAAATTAGGAAGAGTAATTTCTTCGACAAATGCGGGACCTTGCGCGGCGCCATCCGCTGTCATTAAGCGCATATTCAATCTGCCACCCCGCGTGTGACTTATTCCCTCAGCCCAAACTATCAACCTCTCGCCTGCCTCGTTAATTGCAATAGAGGGGTTCTTCTGTCGCGTTTTCATGAATGGCTCAGCTACGGCCTGCGCCTGTTGTTCCTTGCCCAGCTTCATCTGATTGATGCGCCCCTCGGTCTCGAATACCAACCACTGATCCGACGCCCCATCGACTGTAATGTCGTTGGTGCTAAGCGGACAGGCGGACAACTCCCATTCTTGCAGCGGCGACAATTCAGCATAGCTGCCTGCCTGCACTCCATCGTCTGCTAATTGCAGCGTCAACGACTGCATATGACGACCCACTCCATCTATCGCTGACCTATAGGCAACAGAGAGCTCATCCTGCTGCCCAAAATTTGTTGCCAGTGAGCAACAGGCACATGCGCCAAGATCTTTATTACCCATCTGCAATTCGTCGCTAAAAGAAGCACCGGAATCGCTAGAGAGTCGACCGTATACGGTTCGTTCATATTCGCGGCTCAGACTGCCTGCTCCCCAAACTATCGCCACCTGAGATCCCAGGGCCGCGACGTCGGCACCGGCGTCCAGGCCTTCGCCAAACATCTCCACCATAGCTTGCTGAACTTCGAATTGAGTTCGCTCGGTATTGGAACGGGTATAGAAATACTGATTATCTCGAGGCAGATACCAGACCACGTGAACGCGGCCATCACCCCCCACTGCCATTGAGGCCCGGGCGATAGAAAAGGTGCGAATATCGTAGGCGCTACTGGACACCTTAACCGGGAGCCCGAAACGCTTCTCATTCGTCATATACTGTCGGTAGTAGAGATTTCCCTCGCGCGCACTGGGTGCCGAGAGGCGCTTCTTGAAATACAAGAGATGGACATTGCCGCTCTCATCGACAGACAGTCGAGGCTGCACACCCCCGTCCGGCGTTTTCTGAATATGAATTTCTGCCAGGGCAGCACTTCCCATAAACAGCGCTAAGAGAACTGTTAGCAAGCGTAGGGCGGCTGATGGACCGCCAGAAGTTGTAGTGGTAATACTGTTCATAGACCAGCTATCCCAAGGAGTTGCCGTGAATTTCATCCTACCCAAAGTAGAATAAAAACCCAAATTAGTGCAGACTTTGCTAGCGGTGAACGACTACCGCAGTGATAGACATCATAACAGCAATTTCCGGCGAAATTGAATCCCGACACCCTCGACACAAAACGGGATAGCCGCAAATTAAGGCGCTTCTGCGCAGGGATATGACATGCAAATTTTGGCGAGCAAACTTACTAACACCACTCTACTCCTATTGATCAGCGGCGTATTAGCTGCCTGCTCGGCACCGGAAGAAACCGAAACGGCTCAAAATAGCGCCGAGCCCACATTCAATACCGCATTGGGCGTACAAGACATCATGTCTCTGGTTCTCGAGCCCGCCTCAGATATCCTCTGGGACTCGGGTGGCTGGGTCCTGGATGCCTCCGGCTATGAAGAACTGTATCCCACTACAGATGAAGGCTGGGCCTATGTGCGCGCTCAGGCGGCGACAGTAGTCGAATCGGGCAATATGCTCGCACTTCCGGGTAGAGCAGAAGACAACGACGCCTGGATGATCTATGCCAAGGGGCTAAGTGACGCCGGAATTCTGGCAATGGAAGCCGCGGCAACACAGAATGAAGAAGACTTCTTTCAGGCTGGCGCCCAGCTCTATAGCGTATGTACTGCCTGTCACCAGGCCTACAACCCCGACATCAATAACCGTTTCGACGATGAAGCAGACTAGTTGTTTATGAATATCCCGATGCTGCGAACAGTGCTTTTCCCCAAGCTACTACTGCTCGCGCTCTCGCTTTTTTCGCTGAATGCTTTCGGCCATACTATCGAAGGTGGCGATGCGAGTTTTGTAGAGGCGATCGATGGCCCCGCAATTGGGCCCTTCATCTACCTTGGCGCCAAGCATATGGTGACCGGTTATGATCATCTGCTATTCCTACTAGGCGTCATCTTCTTCCTGTATCGCCCAAAGCACGTTGTTCAGTACGTCACCTTGTTCGCTATAGGCCACAGTATCACCCTGCTACTCGGCGTGTTGGCAAACCTGCAAGTTAATGCCTATTTCATCGATGCGATCATCGGACTGTCGATTGTGTATAAAGCCTTCGAGAATATAGACGGCTTCAAGCGCCTGCTGGGCTTCGAACCGAATATCAAGATTGCAGTCTTCATCTTTGGGCTTTTTCATGGACTGGGGCTTGCAACCAAGTTGCAGGAATTCGACCTTTCAGAAAATGGCTTGGTTATAAACATCATAAGCTTCAATGTCGGCGTTGAGATCGGGCAGATTCTGGCGCTATCCGCAGTATTTCTTATTCTGAGTGTCTGGAGAACCCGCTCTAGCTACCTGCGACATTCATTTATTACCAACACTGCTCTTATGACCGGCGGGTTCCTACTCGCTGGATATCAGTTCAGTGCTTTCCTATTGCAGCCGCCTTTCTAGGTTTATTTGCAAACCCCAGTTATTGAAATAATGGAGACAGCTCGTGGCCGAAACAGATAGCAATACGCCGCCTTCAACGAAGAACATTCTCATCGCATCCACCGTCTCTTTTGTGGTTGCCCTTGTCGTGCTGTTCAGCTTTATCCTGCCTGCCGAGTTCGGCTCAGATCCGCTGGGCACCGGGGAGTTGTTCGGTCTGAATGTACTGGGCCTGGAAGAGAATCCCTTCGAGGAGCAGCTCGAGGTGCACAAGTCCGACTACGTGGAATTTATACTCGGCCCCTTCGAATCAGTCGAATACAAGTATCTGCTGGACATGGATGCCTCCATGCTCTTCAGCTGGGTGGCCGACGGAGAGCTCTACTACGACATGCACGCCGAGCCGGCTGGATTGGGCGAAGACTACGCCGAGAGCTTCGAACAGGGAACAGGAGTGAGCCGCATGGGCTCATTTCATGCGCCCTTTACCGGAATTCATGGCTGGTTCTGGGAAAACCGTGGCTCACAGACCATTACACTGCAGCTCTACTCTTCAGGTTTTTACGTGAACTCAACGGTGTTCCGCGATGGCGGCAGCTACGAACGCGAATTGCCAGCGGTGACTGACTGAACGTTACAGACTGCTCGTTGCAGACTGATGGTTACAAGAAAATACTTACTCGCTGACAGTAAGTACAAGAGCCACTGCCAGTATCGATATGCGCTGAGCCTGAAGAAACTCAGGCAAAAAAAAGCCCGCTAGTAGCGGGCTTTTTAGTTTCTGCTAGTTAACTTTTTTGTTAACTAACAATAACTATTGGCCTGGCTCAGTCTGATCGGACCCGTCACGTGGCGCACCAGTACCGGATGAACCCATGAACAACTTACGGCCATCAGGGAATGTGATGTCACGGCCATTAGCACGACAAGTTGGCTCACACAGTCTGTCTTTAGACTGGTAGCCTGTTACGACGATGTCTTGACCAAGAGTCAGCGAGTTACGGTTAATGCCCCGACGCAGAAGCGTATTTGGCGTACCGCCCTCTACCATCCAAGGGCCCGGATCACGAGTCGCCTCAGGGTCGTTGTTTTCTAAGTGAATCCAAGTGTGCGGGTTAATCCACTCGACGCGAGTAATTGGTCCGCCCAAGCGAACTGGTAAGTTCGCATCAAATTCAGCCGAGAAGGCGTGGTGAGCAACCGCAGCAGGCTGGTTGATCGCAACAACACCGATTGCAGTAACGACTGCTAGTGCTAGTAATTTAATCTTCATACAATTTACCCCGTTGATAACTGGAAACGTCCGAGCTGGTAGGAATAAACCTATTCTCTGAGGTTCATTCCGCGCTCAATCCATCAAATATTTCAATTAAGCGGTCAGTGACCACATTCTAACCAAGGGCTCTGGCTAATTCCAAGAGGAATGCGCCGAAACGAGCCTTTTTTTGACTAAATCGTGCTTAGAAGCCTAATTCAGCCTCTCTACCCTTACGATATCGGCCGTACATCATCTCTTCTACGAATTCTACACACTTAAATTGTGGCAGCTCGTAGCCTTCTTCCAGACGACGGTAGATAGGCATCTTGATAGTCCACGCCTCTTCGAAGATATCAGGATCTTCCATTGTAGCTGTGTACTCTATGACGTTCTCGCTGACCAGTGTGTACCGCTCTGTAACCTTCAGCTGGTAGGTATGGTAGTTACCCGCTCTGTCGAACCAGGTGCGGTCATCAAGACCTGACACTTCGACTACCCAGGTATCACCGTCCCAGTATCCAAAGGACTGACCCATCCATGAATCCAGTGGCGCTGGGCCAGGATCTTCAAGGAATACGTTACGTACCGCGCCAGCAAAGGAGTAAGCGATAAAGAAAGCGCTCTCACTTTGAAATATCTGGAATGGGTGCGGCATATAGGTGGCTCGAGGAACACCTGGCATGTAGCACTTAACTTCCGGATCCATCGACTGCCAGTTTAACGCATTCTCATCACGTCGAGCTATTGCTTCAGGCTTGTAGGGTATTCTGCCGCCTTCTACTACGCCGAAGCTAGCCGGAACTGCGCCCACCGCGCCCATGGCAACGATGCTAGGAGCTGGAACCGGCACGAAATCACCCGGGACTAGCTGATAGGCAGCCTTTGGCGGTGCTGGCTCAAGATTATCATTAGCATTCATTAACACCTGCCAGATTCCATTGAAATCGGGCTTGCCGTTTGGCGTGCGTGGAATATCGTCAGCCGGGGCTTCTGTGGCCATAGCGACTTGTGGTGTTTGAGTGTTGCCTGTATCAGCAGGTGAGCAACCTACTACAAGCACTGCGATTGCTAGGAGCAGCCATTGAATCTTCATAATTCTACCTTTTTGCTTTAATTGTAATTTCTCTCCCAAAGGAGCCACGATATAACCACTTGGGTTGGGGTGTGTCAAGCCAAACGCGCCGAATCGTCTAGGCTGGGGCCCTAACTGACCTTCTCGATAAATGCTCCGAATAGTAAGTCTAAAACAGCCGAATTAACGCAGTAAATGAGTGATTAGAGTATTGTCTTGCTCATTTCTTGCCTAGAGTGATGAGCCCGTGTTTTCTCACAACAGGAACAAAAATCATCAGGCACACTAAGCTAAGCACTGCCGCCGCAAAGAAAGAGACACCAGGAAAGTAGATCGAAGACTCCACGCGGGTAAAGGCTGCGAACAACTGCGTCATCAACAGAGGGCCGATTATGGAGGTAATACTGTTCAAACTACTTAGCGCTCCCTGCAACTCACCCTGGGCGTTGGAGGGAACCTGACTGGTCATGATTGCCTGAAATGCCGGGCTGACAAACCCGGAAAGCGCCGCCACCGCCAGCCAGGGATACATCTGCCAGCCCTGGGCAGAAAAAGCATAACCGCAGAAGCCTATAATCATTGCTACCATGCCGAAGATGCCCGCGCGATAGGCACCGAAGGCCGGGATTGCCCAGCGAATCAATCCGGCCTGAACGATAATCATGAAGATGCCTGCGAAGCCAAGGGATAAACCAATCTGACTCTCCGACCAGGAGAACTTCTCGATGGTGTAGTAAGTCCAGGTACTGGGCAGAGACAGATGACCTATCATGTAGAGAAAGTACGCGAAGGCCAGTCCCAGAATAACGGGATACTTCTTCAGCTGCAGTACCGCGCCGATAGGATTCGCACGCCGAATATCGAACTCGCGCCGATTCTCTTTACTCAATGACTCCCCAAGCATGAAGTAGCCGTAGACCAAATTCACGAGCGCGAGGCACGCCGCCGCATAGAAAGGTATACGCGGACCGAACTCGCCCAGTAGCCCTCCGATTACCGGCCCCAATACGAAGCCGCCGCCAAAGGCCGCGCCTATCATGCCGAAGCGCTGTGCCCGATTTTCCTTCGGAGTAATGTCGGTGACATAGGCGTAAGCCAGTGAAAAAGACGAGCTAGCGACACCGGCAATAATTCGTGCCGCAAACAACCAGGCGATGGTAGGTGCGGCAGCCATGAGCAGGTAATCGGCACCCAGAGCGGCCAGGGTGTAGAGTAGAATCGGTCTGCGCCCAAACCTGTCACCGAGATTACCTAGAATCGGTGCCGCGAAAAATTGCACGCTCGCATAGGTAAACATCAGGAAGCCGCCGATCTTCGATGCCTCGGAGAGCGACACATCGGCAAGGCTCATGATGAGCTTGGGCATCACCGGCAACACAATGCCGAAACTGATGGCATCGAGCAACACGACAAACACGATAAACGCCAGGGCGTGACGACTCTTGGTTAAATCTATGGGCATCTTCGCTATTCCCTAACGCGTGCAATTAACTTTTACAGGAGACTAGATTTGCACGCGCCATTACATTCCTTATTTTTTTTGATCAACAACTTATACATCTTTCGTCTAAGCGGGAATTCCAGAAAATGATAGACCAGGTAGGAAATGCCGATGAGTATGCTGGCCAATACCGGCAGGTGAAGTTGGTAAGGCCATGACTCGGGCAACAGGTTGAAATACTGCACCATCTCCATAAAAGGCCAGTGCAGACAGTAAATAATATAGCTAAGACCACCCAATAATTCACAAAGCTTTAACGTGGCGCCTTTTGGGTACCACTGCAGGTTTAACATGCAGTAGACCAATACCGCTACCGCAGGTATCGCAACAAAGAAAGAACTGTATTGATAGGGAACATAGTTCTCTCCAAACCAGATCACAAACAAATAGACAACTATCGATATCAGCAGCGGTATGAGATTTACCTTGCCCTTGTCCTTGTCGATTCCCGACAGGGCGAACAGCCTGTAGATCAGCATACCGAACACAAATTCTACGAAGCGAATTATTGGATTCGTATACACCGGCACATTGAGTGTAGCCAGATCATAGTATTCAGCTTCCGGCAGAAAAAAAGCGATCAACCCAAACTGCATCAGATAGCCTGCAATGAATACTGCGAACACACGCTTATAGGTAGTTACCTTTCTCAGAAGAATCAGGAACAGCGGAAAGCAGAGATAGAAATACGCCTCCAAAACCAGCGACCACAAGGGCCCGTTGAACAATAGCTTCAGCGTTTCGATGCTGCTTATGGATTGGGTGAACAGATAGTGCCTGAGGGTAGCGATCAAAAAGAAGCTGGTGTCTTTCACCTCGGGCAGGTCATAGGTGATCTGAAAAGGCCTGTGCGCCTCGACGAAGAAGGCTTCCCCCACAGACAGATAGCTCAGCCAGACGAAGGTCGAAGATACCAGAATGGCGAAGGCATACGCCGGATAAATACGGATGATTCTAAATTTATAGAATTGCTTCGTTGCCGCCCAACCGCTAAGTGAAGGATAAACATAGGACAGAACAAAGCCGCTGACCATGAAGAACCATGACAGAGCCGTGGTACCCAGTGCGCCCCAGACAATAAACTGACCGAATATTAATTCGTAATGCACGAGAACCACTATTACTGCACCGATAAACCTGAACACATCGAGCACAGCGATCTTCTGACTATTATCGACCATAGATTATCTAATTTGCTTACGAAGATTTGAGCTTAACCAAGCCAGAATTCGGCCTGATCAGGATTTATACTAGCCAACGACGGAGCGCCAGTTATTGACCAGATATTCTGCCGTTCTCCAGGAAAGCGCTTGCACCGTGAGAGTAGGATTGCGCGAACCGCTAGTGCCCATTACCGAGGCTCCTAGAATACCGAGATTCGGCACCTCATGGGTGAAGCCCCACTCATTCACCACATTGGTCTCGCTGTTTAAACCCATTCGTGTGCCGCCATAGGCGTGTGTGGTAGCGCCCATTAAATTGCCTAAACCCGCCTTCACCACCTTGATGGCGCCGGCCTCCAGATACCACTGCTCCATCTTCTCCTGAGAGAAGGCCGCGATACGTTTTTCATTGTCGCGGTAACGTGCCGTTATTCGCGTCACTGGAAAACCCAAAGGATCTTTAACTACCGGATCGAGATCCAGATAGTTGTCTTCATAAGGCAGCGTCGTTTTCTGAATATAGGAAGTATTCGTCCTATCCGCATTCTTCATAATGAAGGCCTTCCAGTCCGAGCCCCAATTCCTCACTTCGCCAAAGGTAGACATCTTTGCTGCCGTCATGGGTTTTCTATCGGTGTGAGCCCAAAGGTTTGCACCGCCTATAAAATCGAGCTCGCCGTGATCAAAGTTATCATCGGCCCATTCGTCAATCGCAACACCCTGAGCCGGAAGACCATACCAATTGTGCAAGTCTCTATCGAACAGAGCGAACACCGGCGCACCCTGATGATGACTCATATAGTGCCTGCCCACCTGTCCGGCGTTGTTGGCAAGCCCATCGGGAAAGGCTCTCGATTTGGAGAGTTGTAGCAGGCGTACATTTTCATAGGCATAGCTCGCCAGCAATACCACGTCTGCCGGTTGAAAGAAGCTCTCGTTACCTTTTATGTAGTCAACGCCGGTGACCTTGCCACCGTTGTCAGTCACGATCTGGGTCACGCGCGCAAAGGTAACGACCTCAAGATTGCCAGTGTCTATAGCTTTCGGAATCACGTTAAACGCGGTCGAGCCTTTCGCCTGCACATGGCAGCCGCCCTTGTTGCAGAAACCGTGATACTGACACGGTGGTCGACCATCGAATAATTCGGTAGTGATAGCCGCAGGGCCCTGGAACGGATTCCAATCCAGGTTTCGCGCAGCATTGCCCATTAAATCTGTAAAGGGCGAACTGCGCAGGGGTTTCATGGGGTACTCTCGCTCACGCTCGCCTTCGAATATATTGCCCGCCCTGTTCTTCTTACCCTGAACATTGCCGGCCTGGCCGGATATGCCTATCGTGTATTCGATCTTGTCGTAGTAGGGCTCTAACTCTTCATAGCCGAAGGGCCAGTCTTCCACAGTAGATCCCTGCGGTAGACGATCGGCCCCATAGCGCTGCTTCGTCTCGCTGACTACCTTGAAGTCCCAGGGATTAAGACGCCAACTCTGAGCCCAATAATGCATAGTCGTGCCACCGACGGCATTCATCATCGGATGGCCACCCTGGACAGCCGTATCATTCGACGTCGCACGAATCGTCGGCGCTTCACTCGCCGCCTTCTGCACCGACTGGGGCCAGTTACGCGAACCATTGCGCAGTTCATCCGGCGCGAAATCCCTTGGGCTGAGCCAACCGCCGGCCTCGATACCAATCACCTTCAAGCCGGCGTTGGTTAATGGAAGCGCGACGACTCCGCCAGCCGCTCCCATGCCAACGATGACGACATTTGTCTTGGCGAGTCGCTTAGGCATAGTCTTTACCCCCCCGATCATCAACAGAGCCGTTGTCCGCAAGCTTCGTGTAGGTACTGTGATCGTAGGCTGACTGATGGTTTGGAGGCAGATCACCTCCGGCGAAAACGTCCGCCTCACTTACACCTAGTCGAATTCCGGGATAACGCAACATATCCCAGCCAACGAAATTCTGATTGCCGCCGTAATAAGGATCACAGAAAGTGCCATCGATAGTGTGCGAGCGAAGCATATTGAAGAAACCGCTTCCATTAGGAATGAATCCGGAAATCTTGTTCGTCTGCACCGCGAGTAGAATCGAATCCTGCTGATCACGCAGCAAGGCTGGGAAACTTTTTCCGCGCGTCTTGCGCGCGAACTCGTTAATCGCATTCAGGCCTACGCTGTAATTTTCTCGCACGTCGCGATTGTGACTCGCCAGAGATCGATCGATGTAATGCACGGCTCTCGCCTCTTTTGCGCCGGGGCCATGCTCATCGGAGGGAATTAGACAATCGCAGATCGCCTCCAGGGTCTCGGCCTCTTCGGCGGTTAACGCCTCCAGGGCTTCGCGCTGCGCACTTGCCATAGAATCGGCTGACGGATTAGTTCTGGAGCCTGGCGAATCCGCGGCGATCACATTAGAGCCCGCAACAGTGCTGACCGCAGCCGCGCCGACCAAACCGGCACTCTTTAAAAGGTCGCGGCGAGATGCGCTAGAGGGTCGATTGTCTGGTGATTCGTTCTGGGCAGATTTATCGTTATTTTTCTTTTTCATGGAGTTTTCGCCGAATCATGCTGAGAGTGCGCGCTAGCGCGGGGGTAACCTGTAATCTGAAACTTGAAACTTGAAAGGAGCGTAGCAAATATCCAATTTTGTGTATATGGCCCGTTATCTGTGCCTAGACGCGCTGCTGCACGGCATTGATATACCCGCGCAGGCTGGGTCGAAGACCCACCGGGGCCACCTATTCAGCTCTAATAAGCGTGGCGTGACGGCCAAAACCTGTTATCTTTTCCCTTCGACTAAAACGTCGAGACTCGAAGGGACATTGTTTGTGATCCCCTATTTTAAAAACGAGGAAATAATAATGACAGTCAAAAGAATCCTAACCACGGCCAGCATGTTATTTGCCGGGTTAATCATCACTACCCAGACTCTGTCAGCTCAGGTAGTTGAGCCTGACGAACATGACTTCATGATTGCGACGCCCGATCAGTTGCACCCTGACGACGGCAGCATAACCACAGTACTGTATGGCGACCCCAATAAATCCGGAATCTATGTCATTCAGATCACCTGGCCTCCCGGACGCGGAAGCCGGCCCCATTATCACAATCAGGCGCGCTATATTAACGTACTGAAAGGCACCTGGTATGTGCATACTGGGCCAGAGTCAGATATCTATGCTCCCGACAAGATGACAGCCGTTGGACCGGGCACGTTCATCTACGAGCCGCCGAATGGTCATCACTATGACATGGCGAAAGACGAGGAAGTCGTGGTACAGATCTTTGGTATGGGCCCGGTGGTAACCACCTCAATCCCACAAGATTAAGATCACCTTCTGGAGTTAAACTTCAGTCGAAAGAAAACCGCCACAGCTGTTTACCTAACGGTGAACGCGCGGCGGTTTTTTTATGGAGTTTAAGTCAGGTCGCTGCGGTATATTTCGTAGGTAATGCCACCAGTGTTGTTTCCGAGCGAGCCCCGCTGGGAACTAAAATAGAGGCGCTGATAGCCAGGATCAAAAGCCGGGCCTGCAATTTCTGATTTCTCATGGCCCAGAATCTGAACAAGCGGAATAACTTTCCCTTCCGGCGTCAAAACCACTATCTGCATATCACCGCCATCTTCAGCGACAAGCACGTCGCCGCCAGGGGTAATCACTACATTGTCGACGCCCTTGAGTATTGGGTTATCACTAGTCTCGACATCGTAGACGATGCTTAACTGATGACTGTTATTGTCGTAGGCCCATACGCGGTTGTCATGCTTGGTAGTGAAGTAGGTGACGCCAGCATGGATTGCAACGCCCTCACCACCTCGAAATACCGCATAGCCAGGCACCTGAAATCGAATAGCTTCCTGCTTGGCCGAAGGATCAGGCACCGCGAGCCATTCAACAAAGGACTTGCCATCTCGATTGACCACCGAAGCTATCTCTAACTGACCGCTACTGATATCGGGCAAGTCTCGATCAGGACGAAAACGATAAAAACCGCCATCTCTCTGATCCTCCGTCAGATAGAGACACCGGTTCTGGGTGTCTACCGCCACTGCCTCATGTTTGAATGAGCCCAGCGCCGGGCGAACCACGGCGTTGTTCTTGCCCGCCGGATCGCACTCATAGACCTGACCGAGATCGAACTCCTCGCAGGACAACCAGGTGCCCCATGGAGTAGGCCCACCCGCACAATTCAAATTTGTGTTATCCAGGATCGAATAGGCGTCTACTACGTCGCCTTGAGCATTGAAACGCAGCGCGCCAACACCACCGGCATTGTCGCGTAATTCGCTATTGGAAACATAGATCCAGCCACCGTCTTCTGTTGCGAAGGTCGCACCGCCGTCCGGGGCAGGATGCCAGATATAGCCTGATCGCTTTGCAGGTGCCGCGCCAGTTCGCGCAACAATCCGCGACTTGAATCCCGGCGGCAGTTTTAGGCCATTGCTGTCTGCTCTCTGCAACTGACCCATGTTAGAAAGAGAGTAAAAAGCGGGCGATTCAATGCCGGCTGCCAAAGCCTGCTGGAATCGCAGCGCTCCACCGGCAGCAAACAGCCCGGCACCGGTTAGACCCATCTGCAGGAAGATTCGACGATTGATAACTTGTTGACTCATAAGCTTAGTGTACACCACGATCTATTGTAATTGTTTGCCAAAGAACAGCTCGCCGAAAAAAAACCTCCCTTTCAGCTAGAACGGCCCTCTTGCTATTCCACGTCCCAGATATGACCACTGTGTAATAATTCCTGCATGGATCCCTTCGCGGCGCGCACCGAGATTAGCTGCTGCTGCGAGTCATCTACATAGGATGACTTATCCTCCCGGTAGATCACACCCACTGCTACGGGAAAGTCTGGCCCTTTCATGGTCGCCAGCATAGTAGCCAGAATCTTATTCGTTTCGTCGTGAACGAGCACATCCTCATTAGTAGCATCGACTAACTCTAGCTTCAGAGTGTCGTGGTTGAGACGAATCCCCTGTTCACGCTCCTTACCAAATACCACCGGCTCACCATGAACCAGCTCCACCTTGAAATCGGCAGCGATCTTCTTATCCTTCACCTGGTCAAAGATGCCGTCGTTATAAATAGGGCAGTTCTGCAAAATCTCGATGAATGAAGCGCCTCGATGATCATGACCCCGAGTCACTACCGCGGAGAGATGCTTTGCCTCGGTGTCGATGGTTCTGGCGATAAAAGTTCCACCCGACCCTAATGCCACTTCACAGGGTGACAAAGGTAGATCGATAGAGCCAGTTGGAGATGACGGCGATCGGGTACCTGTTTGCGAGGTGGGGGAATACTGCCCCTTAGTCAATCCATATATCTCGTTATTAAAAAGCAGAATCTGCAGGTCTACATTACGCCGCAATACGTGCAACATATGATTACCGCCGATACTGAACCCGTCACCGTCACCGGTAATTACCCAGACATCCAGCTCGGGGTTGGCGAGCTTGACGCCGGTAGCGATAGCGGGCGCACGGCCATGAATAGTATGAAAACCGAAGGTATTCATATAGTAGGGAAAGCGCGATGAGCAACCGATACCGGAGATGAACACCTGATTCTCCTTTGGCTGCTCAAACGATGGCATCAATTTCTGAATCGTCTTCAGTATGGCGTAGTCACCACAACCTGGACACCAACGCACTTCTTGATCCGAGGCATAGTCTTTTACAGTTAACTTAGGTAGAGCCTGATTCATGAATTGCTCCCTACATCGGCAAGATTTGCGTGAATTGCCGCTAGAATTTCACCAATTTTAAATGGTTGCCCGGCCACCTTGTTCAAGGCCTGGGCATCGATCAAATACTCTGCACGAATCAGATTTACAAATTGCCCCGTGTTCATCTCCGGCACCAGTATCGAGTCGAAGCTCTTAAGTAGTTCGCCCAGGTTACGCGGCAGTGGAGAAAGATAACGTACATGTATATGAGACACTTCCAAACCCTCCGCTCTAGCTCGCTTCACAGCCTGATGTATAGCACCAAAAGTGGAACCCCAACCCACGACCGCTAGCTTTCCGGAATCATTGCCCAAACAGGCTTCCTGTAGCGGAATATCGTTCGCTATTGAGGCTATCTTCGCCTGACGCAAGTCAGTCATCTTCTGATGGTTTGCCGGATCATAGGATATATCACCGGTATCGAAGCTGCGCTCTATGCCGCCGATACGATGCTCTAACCCAGCAGTACCGGGCTTGGCCCAGACACGCGCCAGCGTCTGTTGATTACGAATAGAAGGCTTGAAGTCTTCAGTCTTAGTGTAGTGCTCCACCGGAAAGCGTTCGAACTCAGACATATTTGGAATCTTCCAGGGCTCCGCCGCATTCGCCAGATAACCATCGGAGAGCAGCATCACCGGAGTCATATATTTTGTCGCCAGACGAACCGCCTCTATGGCCACATCGAAACAATCGACAGGGGTCGATGACGCAATGACCGGCATAGGTGTATCACCGTGCCGGCCATACAATGCCATGTTTAAATCTGACTGCTCGGTCTTGGTCGGCAGGCCAGTCGATGGTCCGCCGCGCTGGGTATTGACGACTACTAGCGGCAACTCGGTTGCACAGGCAAGGGCTATGCCCTCCGCCTTCAATGCAATACCAGGGCCCGCACTAGAAGTGACGCCAAGAGAGCCGGCGAAGGATGCGCCGATTGCAGCGCACACCGCCGCGATCTCGTCCTCGGCCTGAAACGTATTAATATTGAATTCTCTATGGCGCACTAACTCATGCAATAGATTCGATGCTGGAGTAATCGGATAAGACGCAAACAACAAGTCGATATTCGCCAATTCGGAACCTGCGATCAGGCCCCAGGCCAGCGCGTTGGTACCGGTCATATTTCTATAAGTGCCGGGTGCAACTTTTGCCTTGGGAATCTTATAGACATGAATGCCAGCGGGAAGCTCAGCGGTTTCGCCATAAGCGTGACCCGCGTTCAATGCGGCGATGTTCGCGCTCGCTATCTCGGGCTTGCTGGCAAACTTGGTTTTCAGACTTTCGATGGTTCCAGCGCGATCCCTGTCGAACAACCAGAGCACCAGACCGAGAGTCCACATATTCTTACTACGAACACCCGCTTTATGACCCAGATTAAACTGCTCTACTGCGGCTAAAACCTGCTTGGTAATGTCTATCTCCAGAACGCGAAACTTCTCCAGCGATCCATCTTCCAATGGATTCACCTGATACTTGGCTTTGCTTAGGTTCTTCGCGGTGAATGCTCCACTATCGACGATGAGCAAACCGCCCTCCACCAGGTTACCAATATTGGTAGTCAGGGCCGCCGGATTCATTGCGACGAGAACATCCAGCGCATCACCTGCGGTGGTCACATCCTCGGCGCCAAAATAGATCTGAAATGCGGAGACACCGAAGGTGGCGCCTATTGGAGCCCGAATCTCAGCAGGAAAGTCCGGGAATGTCGACAGGTCGTTCCCATAGAGTGCCGTGGCTTCGGTGAAGTTCGTTCCGGTCAACTGCATGCCATCACCGGAGTCCCCAGCAAAACGCACCACTACATCGACAACTTCCTTCTCGTCCAGATGATGCTCATCTAAATTTTCTTCTGCTAATTCCATGAGTAACACATACCCTCTAAGACTGCCGGAGGCATCAAACCTGTTTAGAAATTGACTGAGCCCAGGCGACGGCACACATGCCGAATACCTTGCTCTGGCTTGCTAAAAATCAGGCTGAATTCTATCAGAATTCTCAGGGTGGGTCTTACAAAATACCATTTGCACGCACACCTGCTGACCACAGCTGCAATGAGAATAGGCATTTTGCCAACTTCGACATATTCCAGCGACGGGTTTTTCATGTTCTCGCGTATAGATGAGTGACTGCAGCAACTAATCCAAAACCAGGCTATTGCAAGAGCCAAATAGATTTCAGGAGTAGGAATCATGAACAGATTATCAGTAGTAATTGCAATGAGCGTACTTGGACTTTCAAGTTCGGCACTAGCGGCCGACGAGGAGCACGGACGCAATAGAGCACTAAGCAATCTCGACAGCGACGGAGATGGCTTCATTAATATTGAAGAGTTTCAACAGCGAGGCGCTGAGAACCTGAGCCGCCTCGATAGCGATGACAACGGCTTTCTGACTCTCGATGAGTTTCTAAATGCAGGGCCCAGACGCGGACCCGGAGCCAGGAATCGAGGAGATGACAACGCGGATCGTGGTCAGCGCGAACCTAGCGAGGCGCAGATCGCTCGCATGCAGGAGCGTCGAAGGGAAATGACTGAGCGTGCGACAGCCCGCTTTCAGGAGATGGATACAAATGGCGATGACGCGGTGAGTCTTACGGAATTCCAGGAGGCGAATTTTCTCTCTCTGGACAGCGATAACAACGGGCTTCTGAGCGCGGAAGAGCTTAGGCCCAAACGCCCAGAGCGTCGTCGACCTGGCGGCGAACGTAACGGCAAACGTGGCGGCAGGCCTCGAGGAGTATAAATCGATAGCCAGGGATGGCGACTCTCGAACAATTTGGCAGGAGACACATGCTTTAATAGAAGTTCAATGAACAAGTAAGGGAATTCCTATAGGGAACTTTCGCTCACTGCTCAAATCAACAAATCGTCCGATAGACTGTATGAAGAAACCAAATCTACAGCCACCGGCGACCCAGAGCTACAAGCACGATGCGAAACCTTGTCTAGCTATAACGAGCCAGATCAGACCGAAATTGAAATGACTGACGAAGAATTGATGCAGGCAGTGTGCATGGGCGACAAAGAAGCCTATCAAATACTGGTAAAGCAGCATCTAAAATCCATCAGTCACTATGCCTATAGGCTTCTAGGCAATCAGAAGGATACCGAGGATATAACCCAGGAAGTGTTTCTCAGGCTGTGGACGAATGCCAAAAAATGGAAATCAGACAAATCGAAACTTACTACATGGCTGCATCGTATAGCCCACAACCTGTGCATTGACTACTTACGTAAACATGGAAGAGTCCAGACACAGAAGTCATTTGATGAAGAAGATTTTGGCTCTCTACCCAAAACCGGAGAAGCTAATGACAACGGCGGAGATAAGCTCAGGCTTCTACAAGAGGCTATAAGCACGCTTCCAGAGAATCAGCGTAGCGCATTGACCCTGTGCCACTACCAGGGATTCTCCAACAAAGAGGCGGCTGCTATTATGAATATCTCTGTTAAGGCATTGGAATCTGCGATTGCCAGAGCAAAGCGCAGTCTGAGAGAACAGCTGGCAGCGAACCAGTAGGCAATGGAATTGATCGAAACAGGAACCACTATGACCTTAGAAGAATTTACAAGAATCGTTGACCTGTACGGTGCCGAGTCGGCTCGATGGCCGAAGGCTTTGCGCGCCGAATGTGAGACTTTCCTTGCTAATAACGCCCCAGCGCGAATGTTACTAGACCAGGAACGGGTCGTTGACGATCTTATGGGCCAGCTAGAGTTTCCAGGCTTTCCTGGCCTTGAATCCCGAGTCCTGAATCAGCCTCTGCCCGAGCCTAAAGACGGCATCTTCGGAGAACTTGCCAACTGGCTGCTGCCTGGCGAAAGCTTCGGCAAACAGATTTGGCGCCCGGCATTGGTTGCATGCATTCCATTGGCATTCGGAATCGTAGTGGCAAACTACTTCAGCTTCGGCGTGGGAATCGAGAACGACGGATTTCAATACTGGGGCGACGAACTCGCGATGCTATCGTTAACTGACTACACAGAGATCCGCTTCTAGTCATGATTAAAAACAAACTGTTACTTCTGGGCTTATTGTTATCGCTATCGATAAATTTATTCTTCGTGGGCGGCATAGCCTATCGCGTCAGCAGCTTTCAGGAGCAGCTCACTGGCAGGCCACTGCCGCCGAATGTTGGATGGATAGTGCGCGATCTGGACGAGGCGCGAAGAAGCGAATTAGAGCCGCAGCTGCGATCGAGCTTCGAAGAAATTAGCCCGATACGTAGGGAGATGATGAACGCACAGCGACAGGTCAACGAATTGATGTCGGCACAGCCCTTCGATGCAGACGCGCTCAGTGAGGCCTTCACCACATTGAGAGATGCCAATATTCGCTATCAGGCACTAGCACACGAACAGACTAGCGAGATACTCGGACAACTCTCCGAGGAAGAAAGGCTCGCAGCCCTGGAATTTGTGCAGCGCCGCGGCCCGAGAGACGGTCGCGATGGGTTCCGCGGCAGGTCCGGTGGTCCCGGATTCAGAGGCCCCCGCGGGCCCGATGGTCAGCGCCCACCCCCACTACCAACGCAGGATGCAAACCAATGAGCGAATTCAAAAAGGGCAAGTATCGCCACTTCAAGGGCAATCTCTACGAGGTCGTAGATCTCGTGCATCACAGCGAGACCCAGGAGCCGCTAGTCCTCTACCGAGCACTCTATGGCGACCGCGGCCTCTGGGTGAGACCACTGGAGATGTTCTTCGAGACTATCGAGCGTGAGGGCAAGACTTTGCTACGATTCGAGCCTGTCTCCGAATAAGTATCTACTCGGTATAAAAAACAAACCGCCACCCCGCCATAGCCGTTTAGGCTATCTTGCGATTTAGCCAGTCGATAATCACTCGGTTTACTTCTTCGGGCTTCTCTTGCTGCGTCCAATGCCCGCTGTCCATGACCGTGTATTTCTCGAGGTCCGTTATAAAATCCTCCATGCCATCGGCAGATGATGGTGGCAGAATCACATCGTTCTCTGCGCCTATGTAGAGGCTTGGCACTTCGATTCTTGGCGCCGCGTTAGCCATTATTGGCCCCATCCTTCCAGCCGCGCGATACCAATTCAGCCCCTTGGTAAATCCAGTCGCCTCGTAGGTTTCGGTGAAATACCCCATGACCTGCTCCGACAAAAACGGCTCGCCCGGCGGGTCTGCACGCTGAATCAACTTGAGAAAATCCATCTGTCGTTCTGCAGAATCTTCGGGCATCTGTGCGAAAGTTTCCTGATTCCAGATGCCGCCGCGACTGAGAATGAAATCAAAGGTATGCCGAACGTCATTCTCCAATATAGGCTCGGCACGCCCTGGCTGCTGAAAGGTTGCGAAATAGTAGTTTGGCGTCATGACTATAGTTGAAGGAACGCTATTCTCAACCGGCGGCAATCCGGCAGGTCTCCCCGCTCCGGTATTTAGACCAATGATTCCGCTACAGCGATCTGGGTACAGTCTAGCCATTGACCAAACTACCGCACCACCCCAGTCGTGACCACAGAACACTGCCTTGTCGATACCCTTGGCATCCAGCAGCCCAACCAGATCGTCACAGAAGATCTGCATATCGTATTGCAGGGGATCGTCGGGGCCGCCGGTTAAACCGAAGCCACGCTGATCTGGCGCTATCGCACGGTAGCCTGCGGCGGCAACGGCATCGATCTGATCTCGCCAGCTGAATGCCAACTCGGGCCAGCCATGACAGAAGAGCACAACGGGGCCCTCTCCTTTCTCATACACTGCCATGTTGATGCCGTTGCTTTCCACGAAATGTGGCGCAGGCATCAAAGGCGCCGGCCGGACAGCTGCGTTTTCCGCGGCGATTGATGACAGAGGACAAGCTGACACTGCAAGCCCTGCGACAATACTTCTCTTTAAGAACTGACGACGATTAACAGTCATGGATGTATTCCTTTTTAGTTATTCTAGCGCTTACGGCTCGCAAGTAGTTAACTAAAACGGTTAGGTCAATAGTCCAGCAATAGCACCGGTCATGCAGGTAGCCAGAGTACCCGATATCAATGATTTTGGAGCAAGCTCTACGATCTCGGCGCCTCGCTGCGGACACATCCCACTCAGCCCCGCAATCATGATTCCCAGGCTCCCGAAATTAGCAAACCCGCAAAGCGCGTAAGTAATAATGACCGTAGATTTTTCCGAGAGGCTGCCCTGTGGTAATTCGGCCAGCGCCAGGAAGGCCAACAATTCATTCAATGCAGTCTTGATTCCCATAAGCGATCCGGCAGCCTGAGCCTCGGACCAGGGTATTCCCATTAACCAGGTTAAGGGTGCGAAGCCATAGCCAAACAGTCTCTGTAGTGTGAGCGGATCGTCTCCAGGAAATGGAATTAGGGAAAACACGCTGTTAACCAGAGCGACCAGAGCCACCAGCACCAATATCATTGCCCCCACACTGACCATCAGGCGCACTCCATCGTAGGTACCCTTGGTGATCGCATCCATCAGGCTCGTGTACTCGACTCCGAGCTCAACTTCCTCTTTTGATGCCGCATCAGTTTCCGGCACCATGATCAGGGCGAGCATAATAGCCGCCGGAGCACTAATCACCGAGGCAGTAATAATATGCCCTAGCGGATCTGCCAAGGTTCCCTGCAGAATAATCGAATAGAACACCATCACCGAACCGGCGATAGTAGCCATGCCACAGGACATAACTATAAAGAGTTCGCTACGCGTGAGCACCGCTATATAAGGTCGAATTAATGCGGGCGATTCGACCATGCCAACAAAAATATTCGCGGCGCTACTTAAGCCAACGGCACCGCCTACCTTCATGCTCTTACGCAGAACCAGAGAAAAGCCTTTAATGATGACTGGCAGGACTCGGTAGTGCCAGAGAATTGCCGAGAGAACGGTAAACATGAGAATCAAGGGTAGAATTCGAAAGGCCAGAATGAGGGTTGCACCTGGTTCGCTCACAGCGAAGGGATAGTCAACATTGAGCGGGTCGCCGCCCAGATAGCCGAAGATAAACAGTGTGCCACTCTCCGTGGCGCTTACTACGGCATTGACGCCGCTATTTATCCCGCCCAGCACTTGTTGCAGAAAGCTTAGGTTGAAGACGGCGAAGGCAAACAAAAATTGTAACCCCAAGCCAGCCACGAGAAGTCGCCAGCCAGGAACGTTGCGCTGTTCGCTTAGCGCTATGGCTATCCCTATAAAGACTGACATGCCGAATAAAGCCTGTACCGATGTTAGAAATTCCATGGACGCTTAGACTAAATAGCCCTCCGTGTTATGGCAAAGATAGCGGTCGATCGGCAGAGCTGTCTTGCTCTATCAACCAATCGATGAGTGGTTGGCGATAGTGGATCTCGGTATCGAATCCGTTTGCATCGAATTCTGCTATGGCATCATAGCCCGCACCGCCCTCGTACATGAAGCTGTTTATCAACACGCGGTAGGTCTCGGCTGTATCAATTAGCCTGCCCGAGCCACGCAATCGCCAATCGTTCTCCGTGCGAGTCAAGCCGGCAACGAACGGACGCTGACCCTGGGCAATAAGCTGCAGTATTTCGGCGCCATTTAACTCAACAGCAATCACTGTATTTTCGAAGGGCAGCACCCCAACCACATCGGCCAGCGTCAGCCGACCCGATGGCAACGGGGCGCGCAGGGCGAGTCGATTATTGATAGCGATGTCGGCACTACTATCGAGCCGCAGCCAGCTCTCTACCACCGCCCTCTGCAGCCGCTCGTCGTTAGCCGGATATTCACGGGATGAAAACCCCAGCTCGCCACTAAGCTGAGCCTCCGTCGCCGAGCGCCATTTCGCAATCAATAGCTGCACAGGCGCATCGGCTGCGCCGCCTTCGTTCTGCTCAATCGAGAAACTGGAACTGAGCAGACGTCGACTACCCAGGTCGTATTCAAATTGAGCCCGGGCATAGCTGCGAAAGTTACCATTGCTTTCCAGCAGTATGGTTTCACCTGCCCGCTCCGCCACCAGCTCGTTGCAGTGGCCGCCACCCATGAGACTGATATCGAGATCCGCAACCGCCAGCGCCAGAGGTCGCAATGCCGCCATGCAGACATGGGCAACAACAAAGATCAGGTCGGGACTCTCCTGCCGAAGCTGCGCAACGGCATTACGCAACACCGGCTCATAATCCAGAAAGTTCAGGTCGACAATATTGACAGGATTGGTGGTGCTGGGAGTATTGATAGTGGACAGCCCGATAATGGCTATCGATACATCATTCACTTCCCTTACTGTGCTAGCGACTATGCCCAGATCACTGGGGATAGTGTCGTTACTCTTCCAGCGAATATTTGCGCCTAGATACGGGAAGTCAGCCTGTGCTATTCGCGCCTCGAGATTATCCAGACCGAAATCGAATTCGTGATTGCCTATGGCGCTGGCGTCATAGCCCATGGCATTCATTACCTCGACCATGCCTTCGCCTTCGAACCAGGTTGAGATAGCAGGCCCTGTCCAGTGATCGCCGCCACTGAGCAACAGAAAGGGGCCCCCTTCGCTGTAGCCTTCCTTCTCACGCCACAGGCCCAATAGATCGCCGGCACCGCCGCCCGGTTCTCGACCCTCCATCCAGCCGTGCTCGTCATTACTATAGAGCACTGTGAGATGACGAATGCCGGTGTCGCTTTCCGCGTCATTAGAGGATGACTGGCAGGCAGTTAGGGATAGCAGTACGAGTGTCAGAAATAGGCGCATTGCAGTGAGTCTACCACAGCAAAATTACCCCCTGCCTCCCGGAGTCTGCGGCGCCGCTGAGAAATTATTGCGAGATATCGCCAATTCCCTTACCTTGCTCAAAACCCTGGGCAACAGTATCCATGAAACTCGACAGTTCTAACTCACCAATCTACCTGCCAGAACCAAGTCAGGAATCCGTGCTGCGCCTGGGCTTCGAAAACTGCCGCAACGATGAATGGATATCTGCGGCAGACGATCTCAGTCTATTTAACCGACACAAGCGTGAGCTGAAGCACATGGCTGCGGTGACTTGTTACGCCGAGATCGCCGGCTCGGAAAATGCCCAGACCGAATTTCATGATTTCCTCCTGCAACATCTGCTACAGAATCCAGACCTCGGTTACAGGACAGAGGGTACAAAGCTGATTCAGCAAAAGGAAGATCTTGTCTGGGACATCGAAGAGAAAAACCTCTGGCCCGCATCTCTTTGGGTAGCCGAAGATATCTGCTTGCTGGAGCCTAGAGACGGCGACTTTATCATGACCGCTGCCAGTGTCTGCTCTCCCAGCAATTGGTTTCTGGAAGACAAGATTGGCCAAACGGTGGACGTCATCCATGCCCCGGTGCCGGGCTATGAGAAGGCCCTAAGCCAGAGGGTGAACCGTTTTCTGCACGGGCTACGCAGCGGCAGAGTCATGTTGCGTTACAACTGGTCTATTCAGCGCGGCAATGAATTGTGTTTGCGCGAAAAAGGTATGCCAGCAACCAATCCGATCGATTCCAGTGACAGCGATCTTTACTGGCGAGTGGAGCGACAGACGTTTACTCGACTTTCCAAAAGCGGCGCGATCGCCTTCTCCATTAAAATATTTCTGCACGGTTTTGATTCCCTGAGGCACAGGGAGGATTTTACCGAATCGATGGAACGGCTGCTCTCGCGCCTACCCGAAGCGGAGAAACAGTATAAGAATCTCGCCTAATTAAGCGCCCATTGCCGCAATCAATTTCGGCAGATAAATTACAGACCTCACCACAGGTTTGGCCTATAATCCCCTGACGCTGCGCACCCCCAGAAGTTGTTACGCAGCAGTGACAGTTTTTAAATCTATACCCGTAATAGTAGAGTGATATGCTCTTAGTTTCGACTATTTTCAAAAGGTTCTAACATGACTTGCAGCAGTATCCGCGGACTACGCCACTACAAATATTACCTGGCCCTGTCACTGGCCTTATTGCTTTCAGCACAGTCGGCATCTGCGACTACCGTACGTGTCATTACGTCGCTTGGGGACTTCTCCATTGAATTATTTGATGATGTCACGCCGGGCACCGTTGCCAACTTTCTAAACTATGTGAGTTCCGGACGCTTCAACGGCACGGAAATCCATCGCTCGGTGCCTGGCTTCGTTATCCAGGGAGGTTGGCTAACATACAACCCTACAACAAATAACTTAGACCAGATTACTGTGGATGACGCTATACAGAATGAGTTCAGCGTTTCGAATACCAGGGGCACGGTGGCCATGGCAAAGCTGGGAGGCGATCCGAATAGCGCAACCAGCCAATGGTTTGTAAATCTCGCTGACAACAGCGCAAACCTCGATGAGCAGAATGGCGGCTTCACGGCTTTCGGCCGAGTCATCAGCGATGGCATGACGGTAGTGGACAACATCGCCGCCCAACAAAGATACACCCTTGCCGGCCTTGCTGATTTCCCCCTAATCAACTACAACGGCGGCGAAGTCGTGGAAAACAACTTCATCAGTATCGCGGTAGTCGTTGAAGCGGAGACCGTTACGGCACCGAATTACTTCGATGAGGCCAGTGGCCAATTGCGCGTCACTGTGGATGCGGGAGCATCCGGCCTAGCCACTCTGGCATTCACGGTCAGTGCTACAGAGCCCGACGTCGTAATCAAATTGGATCTAAGTAGCGTAGCCGTTATTTCAGAAACGGTAGATAAGATCGCAACCTTCGACACAGCAACAGGTCGACTAGTCTTACCAGAACTCGTCGTATCAGGAGCCGCTGCATTTAGCAATGTAGTATTTGTTCTAGGTGATGCAGAGCAGCTCCTGTTTACGCTGGAGTCATTCGAACAAATCTAGGCACGGCTAACTGTAACCAGCCTAGATTACTGGAGTTGTTGCGTCGTTGACTGCGGCCACCATAGTCATTATCCTCACTTTAAATTACAAGAGTCCGGAGCTTTCGGAGCACAGGAGAGACACATGAGCATTAAACGTTGGATAACAGCAGCGGCCTCGGCGCTTACCTTGGGAGCTGCATTCGTAGTTATACCCGTTCTCGCTCATCACTCGAGCACACCCTTCTACGACCCGGATCAGCGCGTCGAAATAGAGGGCACAGTTACACGCTTCGTTTTCAGAAACCCACACGCATTCCTCTACCTGGATGTGGCCGGCGATAACGGCGCAACGGTCGAATGGCAGATAGAATTGGGCGCCCCTGTTAGCCTGCGTCGCACCGGCTGGACTCCAGACTCACTGCCGCTGGGCATGATCGTGAAAGCCTCGGGCAGACCCTCACGCGCAGAAGGCTCTACCGGCCTGTGTTGTGTGCGCATGACCCGTGCCGACGGCAGCCCGGTTTTGGAGGGCGGTCGCGTCCAGGAACGCACACAGCCTCCTGAGTAGCAGCAAAGCACACCCTTATAGATCTGGACGATACCGCGCAGTAGTTCTTCAGCGCGGGATCGCAACAAAACAAATTGGAATACAACCAGCATTAAAGGCGGGGTTTTTATGAGAGCAATTAAATTTATGAGTGAGAAGTCTGTTATTGCAGTCTTGCTTTCTCTTGCGATTGGTACGACTGCTAGCCAGTTAAATGCGCAAGCTGACAACGATATTCCAGACCTGGCAGGAGTCTGGAACGGCGGCTTTGGCGCCCGACCAGTTAATGGCGAAACTGTGCCCTGGGGTGAAGAGAATTTCCCCAAGCTGAACGCACGCGCCCTAGCCTATCAAGAAGTCTGGGAAGAAATTATTGCACCAAAGTATGACTGCCAGCCCGCCTCTTCGCCGGCTATCCAGTACGACCCCTATCACATGGAAGTCGTGCAATGGCCTGACCGAGTATTGTTCCGCTATGAGAAGGATGATCAACTGCGCACCGTCTGGCTGGACGGCCGCACCCCCAAGTCGACGGACTTCGGTGTTCAAGGCTTTTCAGTAGGTCACTATGAAGACGACGCGCTTATCGTTACTACCACGCACTTCGTGTTCGATGTTGCCGGCTTCGATGACTACAACGGCATTCCCTCCTCTTCGCAAAAGATTGTGCGCGAGCGTTATTGGATGGATGGTGAAGATCTGCGGATAACGCTAGAAGTTGAAGATCCTATGTTTCTGCTGGAGCCTACCTCTTACACCACTCGCTGGATACCCGCGGCGCAAGGCTACAAACTCCAAGCCTATGATTGCGATCCCGAATCGTCACGCGCTTCCGTGCGTTTCTTTCCATCGAAGTATTAAACCGAGCTAACTGAGCGAGGCGAAATTGCACCATCACATGATGACTGCAGATTCGCTTCGTTAGGCCCGCCCCACCATGAGCAAGCCCCGCTCTCTTCACGACAGAAATAACTCCTTCGGTTGGCTCTCGATAGGCCTGCATTGGTTCGCCACAGTAGCGATCATTCTGATGTGGTTCATAGGTCAGAGCATCGCCTTACAGTCCATCGAACAGATCGATGCCCGCAGGTCCCTGCATGTCACCCTCGGTCTCATCGTTTGGCTGCCACTTGTCGCTCGAATAGTCTGGCGCTTCAAGGCGGGCCATCCTCGTGTCAACGGGCAGACATTAATGACACATCAACTGGCCAAGGCGGCACACTATGTCATGTTGCTGCTGTTGCTAGTCATGTTGATATCTGGGCCGCTAATGGCCTGGGTGATGCCAGAGCGCAGCGCCCTGTCGGAGATTGCCTTTTCGTTTCATTCCTTTGCCGCCAAAGCACTCGCAGTACTCGTGGTACTGCACATACTGGCGGCGCTGAAACATCTAATGTTTCACGAGGACGAGACAGTCGCCAGAATTTTTGTCCCGCGCACAGAGGATGCACTGGACGACGAGTAGCAATAGCTTAGCCGGTGCCTACATAGGGGATGAGGCGCCCACACAGCAGAACCCCGGCCCACAGCGCAAGCGATGTATAGGCTACCAATTTTGCGATAGGCGGAGAAGGCGTCGTTGCATCCCAATCATGCATGATCGGGCTCACTTTCCAGTAGTACAACGCGGCGTTCAGCCCTGCCAATAGCACCAGGCCCATCTTGATCTGAAAACCTATGTTCACCGAGTAACGCATCGGGTCGCCATAGAAGAAGAGTATGCCCGTGGTCAGGTTGATACCAAAGCCAACCAAGACAAAGGGAAGAAGACGATGCGTAGCAGCCGGATCGAAACTGCGAAAGTGCCCCGCCATGCGCAGGTCTATAACGAGTAATCCACCGAACAATAGGGATAGCCCAATGAAGTGACTAATCTCCATGACAGGCCACAACCAGTACGTCTCCTGAATCCAGGAGTTGAGTGATCCACCGACGATTGATTCTACAAATGCTTCCACGGCCGGCCTCTAGAATATATACGCTATCAGACGACCGGCAATTATTGCCGCCAGCCAAAGCAAAAGGGAAATCGATGCGATAATTTTAGTGGGCCTGCTGATTGCCGCCTGGGCATCACTTAACTCCACCTCACTTCGTAAACGAGACTGAATAACACCCGCCAAGACCATGCCAGCGACTATGCAGGCAATCTTTACCAAGAAGGGTATGCTCGTAATAAAAACCGTTGCCTGTGAGGCGAACAGGGCGAAGCCGGAAACGGCATTGACGATGAAACCCACCCAGCCCAACTTGCCTAGCCCCAGAAATGCAGATGGCTGCACGCCCGGAAAAAGCCCCAGCAGAGTCAGATCTCGCATCGCAAAGATGCCAACAACTACAGCCAGCCCCACTACATGCAGACTTAGCATCATGGGATAACCCCAGAGCGAGACCGCGACCCAGGTCGCTAAGTCTGTTGTTTCCAGCGTGGCGAACATATGCCTGATTCTACCTATTAGTATTGTTATGACCGGCTATCGAGTTCGGGAATTGTCTTTAATAGCTAGCAGTTGAGTGATATTACCAAAATTACCAGCTTTATTCATTCCACCAGTGTTCGATAGAATTTGCGTAGTACTGAACGAGCGGCCTATACTCCGGATTAATCCGGTAGTGATCATTCGACTCTAACAGGAAGTTTCTGGAGATCAGCAAATCCAGACTATTGGATAACGTGCGCGGCCTTGGCTTTTCCTCGGCCTTCATCGCGGCACCCTTGGCCATCATCTGCTCGATTAAAGCATCGCATTCTCCGACGATCTCCAGAGAAGTCATCGGCTTCTCTCCTGCACGAAGTAACACGGCAGCAATAACCGGCACAGGAATGATGGGCATGACGTAGCGTAGCGACTGCATTAGCGTTTCAGCTAGCTCCAGCACTCTGGGAATGCGCTGTTCCTTTTGCAGATGATTAAACTCTAGGCCATGCTCCTCACTGTAGCTGCGCATCGAGATGGGTACCCCGAAGTTTACGCTGGCATAGCCATAGCGCTTCCAGCGCGCTCGGGAGCCGGCAAGCAGATTAATGCGCAGAAAACGCCACAGCTTACTCAGATGTTGAAGCGTTGAGCTGCGGGCTTCTCTCTTGTCCCAGGCCAGGAGATTCTCGTCTTCCAATAGCCGGTCATAGTTAATTCCTACCGGAACGAATACGACATCACGATCCCTCTGCCAATCGTAGTTGCGCAGTATATAGTCCAAAAACCCCAGCTTGGGCTTAGCCAATAGCCCATCTCGGCTCAGGCCTCCTTCCAGAAATACTGCCTGGCAGACACCACTGTGCGTCGCCGTATAAACGTAGCGCTCTAGCACCTTTCGATAAAGGGGGTTCTGCGATCCGCGGCGCACGAAGAAGGCGCCCATGGCACGGATTAACATCTCCAGTGGGAATATTCTTGCCCACTCCCCTACGGCATAAGACAGGGTCACCCGCTCTGCCGCAAGATAACTGATCAATACATAATCCATGTTGCTGCGGTGATTCATCACAAACACCACAGCCGCATCGGGATCCACCGCCTGCAGTTTTTCCGGCTCCGCCGCCGCAACACGCACCTTATAGATGAAACGTGAAACCTTTTTGGCTAGCCAGTAGAACATTTGATAATAGATGTAGGCATTGAACGAGGGAACAATCTCACGGGCGTAGTTCTTTACTTTCTGCTGCAAGACATTGCGAGGAATATTATCTCTGAGCGCCTGCTCCTCGATCATCGCGATAATCTCTTGATCGAACATCAACTGATCGATCAGCAACTGACGTTTACTCTGCTGCAGGGGGCGAATCTTGATCTGCAATCTACTATTGAGCTTGTCGACGGTTCTGTTTAGGCGTCGACGCAGATACCAGCGCACACTGGGAAAGAGGACGCTCATTAGTATCGCTTAGCTGGCTGCGAGCAACAGTAGAATGAATATCCAGCTAGGTAGGGTGACAGTTGAAGTCAAATGGGCCATCCACAGCTTTTATTATTGTCTCGATTGTAGTGGATTCCTCGAAGGAATTGTCAGAATATGCTGGTTTAACAGTGTTTTTGGCTATATCGAAGATGGACTTCCCTAGGGATAGTCTCTATCCTTCGCCCCCTCTTTCCGGCATAGCACTATTTCGAGTATCTGACAGCTGATAACAAGGCAGCGATACCCGGCGCAACAAGGCAATTTTATGACTAGCGAGCAAATCACCTCATTCGATCAAATGGAGCTAGCAAAGCCCCTATTGAAAGCGCTAGTCGATGTAGGCTATGAATCGCCTTCCCCCATTCAGGCACAAACTATCCCCCTACTGATGGAAGGCAGAGACGTGCTTGGTCAGGCTCAGACTGGAACGGGCAAGACCGCCGCCTTCGCATTACCCATCTTGTCCAGACTGGACATGAAGCAGAAAGACCCTCAGGTGCTGGTTCTCGCCCCCACACGGGAGCTCGCGATTCAGGTTGCCGAGGCCTTTCAGAAATATGCTAGCCATATGAAGGGTTTTCATGTGCTTCCGGTCTACGGCGGTCAGGACTATAGCGGCCAGATACGCGCACTGAAACGCGGAGTCCACGTAGTAGTCGGCACGCCCGGTCGCGTAATGGACCACATGCGCAAGGGCACTCTGAAGTTAAATAAACTTAGCACCCTTGTCTTGGACGAAGCAGATGAGATGTTACGCATGGGATTCATCGATGATGTTGAATGGATTCTCGAGCAAACACCAAAAGACCGGCAGATAGCACTGTTCTCCGCCACTATGCCTACACAGGTGCGGCGTATCGCCAACCAACACCTGAACAAGCCTGCTGAAATAACGATCAAGATGACGACGGCTTCCGCCGCACTTATCCGCCAACGCTATTGGCTTGTGAGCGGTATTCACAAGCTGGACGCGCTGACCCGAATTCTGGAAGCCGAAACGTTCAATGCCATGCTGATTTTCGTGCGCACGCGTATTCTTACTGTCGATCTGGCCGAGAAGCTTTCCGCTAGAGGATTCTCAGCCACGGCTCTCAATGGCGACATACCCCAGAAACAGCGAGAAAGAACAGTCGAGCGACTAAAGAAGGGATCCCTCGACATTCTGGTTGCAACCGATGTTGCTGCCCGCGGTCTGGACGTAGACCGCATCAGTCATGTGGTGAACTATGATATTCCCTACGACACGGAAGCCTATATACACCGCATTGGAAGAACCGGTAGAGCCGGCCGCGAGGGTGACGCGATACTCTTCGTGGCTCCCCGCGAGAAGAGAATGCTGGGCGCCATCGAGAGGGCGACAAACAAGAAAATAGAGTTAATGGAACTGCCTTCCACACAGCTGATCAACGACCGCCGCATAGAACAGTTCAAACAGTCGATCGCAGACACAATCGCTAGCGAAGACCTGAAGTTTTACTCTGAGTTAATCGAGCAGTTTGAGAAAGAACATGACCAACCCATGCTAACCATAGCATCGGCGATGGCTCATCTGGCACAGGGAAATACTCCGCTGTTGCTACAGAACAAGCCCACTCGCAAATCAGAAAAGCCGAGAAGGGAAACTGACTCAGAATCCAGAGGAAATCCGCGGAAGAGGGATTTCTCCGAATCCAGAGACAAACCAAACAGAAAAGAATTCTCAGAGCCCAGGGAAAAATTTCGCCCCAGACCTCCGCGAGAAGACAGCCCGCCCGAGAAAGGCATGGAACGCTTTCGTATAGAAGTCGGCCATAAGCATGAAGTTATGCCAGGGAATATCGTCGGCGCCATTGCCAACGAGGCTGGCATAGATGCCCAGCATATAGGTCGCATCACTATCAATGAAGATCACAGCACGGTCGATCTTCCCGGCGACATGCCGGACGAAATATTCAAGGAATTGAAGAATGTCTGGGTTTCGGGTCAGACTTTAAAAATCTCTCGAACAGGCGGAGATAACAAATTCTCAAAATCCTCTCGCCCCTCTTTTGAAAAGTCAGGCAGATCGGACAAGACGAAGAAACCCAAGAAACCGAAACGCAAGTCTCTGTCTAAAGACAAATCAAAGGGTAAGTCGAACGCCAAGCCCACCGAGAGTGAGAAGAAAGCCAGAGCGGTAGCCAAGAAGAAGTCACGTCACAGAAACCGACCCGGCGCACCAAAGAAGATAGCCGACAGTTAGCGTAACAAAATCAATTCTCTGCAATATGGTGACGGCTATTCACCGGTCGCATAAGCGCATTGCTGATCAGTGCTATCCCCAGTAATGCCGCCATTAGAATCATGGTCGAATTATATAAGCCGCTTGTAGGATCAACCGTTCCCGGGGGTGCTATTTCCATGAGCCGCGCAATAGTCACAGAATTTTGATCGATCAATAGCTGCAATTGTTCCACGGGCGCACCGAATTGCGCCTGGAATGCGGAAGGATCGATTACCTGCATTAGGTCATTGATTGCCGTAGTGACTGAATTCTGTCGGAGCGACGTTATAGCCAGAGGACCTAATACGCCCGCAGTACTCCATGCAGTAAGTAGTCGGCCATGAATACCTCCCACATAGCGTGTCCCAAAAATGTCCGCTAGATAAGCAGGAATAGTCGCAAAGCCGCCTCCGTACATTGTAAATATGATCATGGTGGCAGCGTAGAAGTACACCAGCCAAACAACCGAAGGGCTTGCGCTTACCTGCTGAGCTGAATAGGGCACCGACAGATACAGCGCTATACCTAATACAAAGAATATCCAGTAGGTGTTGCGTCTTCCTATGTAATCCGATGCGCTGGCCCAGATAAATCTTCCCACCATATTAAACGCACTAATCATAACTACATAGGTCGCGGCAAACGATGTGTTAACGATATCTGGAAGAGACGATCCAAAAATTTCGCTGATCATGGTGCGAGCCACACCCAACACCCCGATTCCTGCCGTCACATTCAAACACAGCACTATCCAAAGCTGATAGAACTGCGGTGTTTTCAGTGCCTGATCGATGTCGACATCTTTATCCGATATCAACGCATTGCGCGAACCCTGCTCCGGTTCAGTCCAACCCTCAGGCTTCCAACCCTCTGACGGCAATCGATAAGAGAATGCCGCCACGAGAATTACCATGAAGTAAATTAGCCCCAACACGAGAAATGTTTCCGCGACCCCGGAGGCGCCAGTGTTCACTGCATACACACCCTCGGGTCCGGGGACAGTGAGATCCCTCACCTCGGCAGCACCGATAACCACTACTTCCTGCAATGACCCTGATATCTCGACAAAACGCCTGCCGGCTTGTGTCACCAGATTTACGTCTGCAGTCGTACCCAGATAATCTGGTGCCCGATAAAAAAGCCGGATAAAAAACTCTTTAACGGGAGCGCCTATCATCGCGCCGCCGCCGAAGCCCATTATCGCCATGCCTGCTGCCATGCCACGCCTATCGGGAAACCAACGAATCAGGGTGCTGACCGGAGACACATAACCAAGACCCAAACCACAGCCGCCTATCACCCCATAGCCTAGATAGAGGAGCCACAGTTGATGCGTCACTATGCCGATGCCACCGATGACGTAGCCACCACCCCAACAACAAGCGGACACAACACCAACCATTCTAGGCCCAACCTGTTCCAACCACTTGCCCGCAAAGGCTGCTGCCAGACCTAGAAACACGATGGCAACGGTGAAAACCCACACAACTTCGCTAAGGTTCCAGTCGTCCGCCGCGGTGGTAACCACACCAAGCACACGAGTTAGGGGGGGATTGTAGATACTCCACGCATAGACAGAACCTATACACAGATGAATAGCGACGGAAGCGACAGGCACTCGCCAACGATTGTAATCTGCTGGAGCGATGATATTTTCTTTCGAGAGGAGATTGGCCATAGTGAACTGACTCACTCATTGTTACTTATTATTCTTAGTGGAACGCTATCTTATTTTATCTGACTAGATGCAATCTCCAACAACCGCGCTGAAGAAAAAATCTTTCACGATCCTTTCCCGCGCTGCACCCGGGGATAGTAGATTATTAGTACTGCTTTCTAGCATGGGCGAGACAGGCATAAGTTTCAAGCCTTATTAGATCGATTCCCTGTGGTTCCCCTGTTGCTGTAAGTATTGCACCAAACTCCCTGTCAAGATGAGCCTACGCGGGGAGATCATTGAGCGCAGTTGACTAGTATTGGCTGAAAGCGATTAGCGCATCTCACTAGCAAGTAATAAAAAGGGGCGCAAATCTTCATTTGCACCCCTCTTACAATCAACCCTAAAGTCGAAATCCATTCAAATCAAGGAATTAACCTTGGAATGAACTTAGTCATGCCCTGGATCGGACCAACTTCGCCGGCATAAACAACGCCATTGCGATCAACCGTTACACCCTCACCCATAGAGCCAAGGCCGCCCATGCCGGAGCCGCGCTCGGAGTCATGTGCCTTAACGTAATAGAGCACTTCACCGGTGCGCGCATTGCCTACACGCAGTCCCTTCTGCCAGCCGGGGTTGTAGTTTTCATCTGACTCGGAGTCGATGGCGTACAACATATCGGTGTTGGGATCGATGAACAAACCACTAATGCGGCTGAACTGATACCAGGTGTCCAGATGCTCACCGTCTTGGGTGAAAATCTGAATGCGGCTATTGCCGCGGTCGGCAACGAATAGTCGACCCTGTGAATCCATAGCTAGTGAGTGAGGCGAACGAAACTGCCCGTCCTCAAAACCAAATTCACCGAAGCTCTTTATGAAGGTACCGTCTGGCTCGAACATAGAGATGCGGCTCTTTGCCGTTGGACCCGCTTCGTTCTGAAATTGCGCACCGTGGGTGTCACCCACATAGATAGTGCCATTCGGTGCTATCAGCACGTCATTCGGCGCATCGAAATGAGTCGGTGGATCGCCTGCTTCACCCGGCGTTCCCAATGTCATCAGCAGTTCGCCCTGTGGACTGAACTTCAGCACAACATGACCCTTGCCCGCGGCAGACGGATTCTCTGCCAGTTCGTTCGCGTTTGCAGCTCTGGCATCGACTACCCAGATATTGCCTTCGCTATCGATGTCCATACCATGAGGCCAGATTATCTGACCGGCTCCAAAGCTCTGTATCACGTTGCCATCCGGATCCAGTTTAACCATAGGATCTACGTTGGACGTTGCACAGGAGTTTGTACCACAGCGATCGCCAGCCCAAACATGAATGCCATCTATATCGATGTTAACTGCGCTAACCGATCCCCAGCTACGACCGTCTGGCAGTGTGCCAAAATTACGCTGCGTCTCATAGGGATTCGGCAGGTGGTTGACCGGCTCTTGGTTGGCGTGCGCGGCTGGCTGGATCGCACCGGGACGAGCAGGCTGTGCAACAGCGGCGGTGGAAAGTAGCGACAAAGCGATACTCGTTACACCGGCGGTAAGAAGAAAGCGCGCCCCAATCTTGGGTGCGGATTTATAGGTCTTATTCATTATTCACCTCGTAGAACTACATGATTAACTCTTGAATTTACTTCCTGCGAGAGTTCGCTCTCAATTTCGCGTGCAGACTCTTACTCAACTGCATGTATCGACAAACTC
>CAJQHM010000013.1 GCA_905478195.1 uncultured Pseudomonadales bacterium | reverse complement strand
GCAAGCGCTCCATCGACAGGCTTTCGGAGAGTGAGACGAAACCCTCATTGCCCGATCGAGTAAAGCGGTCAAACTCCACCCCACCGCCATCTACCTGCATTCGAGCAATATAACCGGCGAGGCCCTCTTCATACCAACGGGGCAAGCGTAAGTCAGAGAAATTTCTTACCAAAAAATGCACATAGTGATGAAAACCTGACGAGATTGAGCTTTCTTCATCGAAAGCCAGTGCCAAATAGTTAGCGCGGGGAGTAGACGCAAAAAATGCAGAATCATTAGTGGCTGCAAATGCCTGTAGAGTCGCCTCATCATCGAACAGAAAGATCAGATTAGGTACATTTGCTTGGGGGAAATCCCCGCCAGAAATTGTAAAAGCGGCAGCCTGGCGCCAAATTTCGAGCTCGGTTGCGAATCGATCCGTCTGCCGCATCGATCGCTGACTAAATACCTGAAAATTAGCGGTGCGCACTTCCACCCAGCGATCTCGAAGAGCTTGCTCCTGAGCGCTGCTCGACATAGGAAGTGACCACAGCGCGAGAGCGAGGGTAAGTAGCAGACTTGAAGGAATCACTGATAGCTGACGAAACATGTCAATGCACCATACTGGGAACCTATTGCCATCATATTACCCTAGCACGGAGACACTCAGGCCTTAAAGCGAAACTGGCGCACTAACGCCAATTTCAGCCCTACCCTGCTACATCGCAGGATAATTGGGGCCACCGCTTCCTTCTGGCACCACCCAATGTATATTCTGTGAGGGATCCTTGATGTCGCAAGTCTTACAGTGGACGCAATTCTGACCATTGATCTGGAATTTCTTGCTGCCGTCTGCATTCTCAATAACCTCGTATACACCTGCTGGGCAGTAACGCTGTGCCGGTTCATCGAACATCGGCAGATTGTAATCGATAGGGATTGCAGGATCTTTCAACTGTAGATGACAGGGTTGGTCTTCAGCGTGGTTGGTGTTCGAAAGAAATACCGACGACAACTTATCGAAACTAATCTGGCCATCGGGCTTCTCATAGGAAATCTTCGGACTCTCAGCTGCAGGCTTCATTTGCGCGTGGTCTTGGGATTTGTCATGGAAGGTCAGCGGGAATTTGCCAAAGAAGATATTCTGTTCGATAAATGTCAGCGCACTGCCCAGCCAGAAACCAAATTTGTGAAAACCCGAACTAAAGTTACGCGTTTTATGCAATTCATCATGCAGATCGGAATCTGCAAAGCGTACGCTATAGTCTACTAACTCCTTCTCGGGAGAGTCGCTACTGAGCGCGGCAAATAATGTCTCGGCGGCGATGATGCCGGATTTCATAGCCGTATGACTGCCCTTTATCTTCGCCGCATTCATCGTGCCCGCATCACAGCCGATGAGCAATCCACCGGGAAAGGTCATCTTCGGCAAAGAATTCAAACCACCCTTTATTAGTGCGCGCGCGCCATAGCTAATTCTCTTGCCATCCTTTATGTACTTTTTAATGACCGGATGATGCTTAAACTTTTGGAATTCATCATAGGGACTTATGTGGGGATTCTTGTAGGCGAGATCTACGATGAGCCCCAGAGAAACCTGATTGCCTTCCAGGTGATAGAGAAAGCCACCGCTGGTTGCCGCAAAACTATCGCCTATCATTGGGTAGCCTGCCGTGTGCACAACCAGACCTTCCTTGTGCTGTTCCTCCGGAATCTCCCACACTTCTTTAATACCTATTCCGTAATGTTGCGGATCGCTGTCTTTATCGAGTTGAAATTTGCTGATCAACTCCTTACCCAAATGACCGCGACAGCCCTCGGCGAGAATCGTGTACTTGGCATGAAACTCGAAGCCAGGCTCAAAAGAAGGCTTCTGCTCGCCCTTGGCGTCTACGCCCATGTCACCGGTAGCCACGCCCTTGACGCTGCCGTCTTCGTGGTAAAGAATTTCTGCTGCAGCGAAGCCGGGAAACACCTCGGCGCCTAACTCCATCGCCTGCTCTGCCAACCAGCGGCACAAATTGCCCAAAGAAATAATATAGTTACCATCGTTGTGCATTGGTCGCGGTACAAATAGCCCCGGAAACCGAAATGACTTCTCCGCCGAGGGCAGATAATACACATCATCGCCCGTGACAGCGGTATTCAACGGTGCCGCTTTTTCTTTCCAGTCCGGAAATAATTCGTTCAACGCGGAAGGCTCGAATACGGCTCCAGATAAAATATGCGCCCCAACTTCCGAGCCCTTCTCCAGCACACACACCGAAATTTCGGACTCCGCTTCCTTCGCCATTTGTAGAAGCCGACATGCCGTGGACAAGCCTGCCGGTCCACCACCTACAATAACTACATCGACTTCCATGGATTCACGTTGCATTTTTAACCTCTGGTCTATCTAAAGACGAATTTCAATCTAATTTAATTTGTGTGGACGGCTCCTATCCTGCCAGAGCCTGTCTTAGCAGCAGACCCGCATTATCCTCAATTCGCGGAATAAGAGCAAAGAAGCTCGCGTCATACACATTACAAAATGTCACAAATAAGTGCCTATAGCTAATTCTTAAGCGGGACGACAATGTGCATACTTACGCACACTTTGAGTGCGGTCATTACTGCCTATTTTGAACCTCAAAGTTCGCAAATCTTTCAACTCCGGAGCACCCGATGCGCTGCAAAACAGCCACGACACTTGTATTTTCTCTTGCGACCCTGCTTTGCGGGCTCTCTCTGCCCCTAGCCACACTTGCCCAAGAGCCAACGACCACAGACTCAACAGTTACCTACCCTGCCGAATTCTTCTCTCAATATGAGCCGTTCTCGGTTAACGACATGCTAGATCGCATCCCCGGCATCAGCGTAGCCAGGGGCGGCGGTGGCAGCGGGAATGGTGGCCCCGGCAGCTCAGGCGGGTCTGGACGTCGTGGACTGGGCCTGGGCGGTGATCAAATTCTTATCAATGGGCGTCGCACCGCGGGCAAAGAGAACGAGGGCAACAGCCAACTGAGTCGTATCCCGGCGAATCAGGTTCAATACATAGAGATTATTCGTGGCACTTCAGGCGAACTAGATGTACGCGGAGGCAATCAGGTCATCAATATCGTATTGCTGCAAGCCGAGTCACGATCGTCAATTGCCTATGAGATTAACGCCGATCAACTTCACGACGGCGAATTTAAACCCGGCGGCAAGGTATCACTTACCGGTCAGCGTGGCGCGCTGGACTACCTATTTAGTGCAGAATCAGAACCTCGCTGGGATCGTCGCAAAGGCTTCGAAAGAAGTATTCTAGGAGATGGCACCCCGAATGACAATGTCAGCAGAGTTACCACCACAGACTCACAACCCTTAGTCTTCAGCATGAACCTCGGCTATGAATTCAGCACGGATGACATCGCCCATTTCAATGCACAGTTTGAAGATAGGGACGCTCCTTTTTTCGACGAGAGAACCATCTTCAACCTTAGATCAATGCCAAGAACTGACACTGTGCAATTTGATAACACGGACCATACTGGCGAATTCTGGGAGATAGGCGGTGACTACGAGCATACGTTTGCAAACAATGCGCGCTGGAAGACTCTCTTCATCGTAAACCGAAAAGAAGACGCCAGTGAACGCAACCGTTTCGATATAGCAGGCTCTACACGCACCAAAGATTTATTTATTGCTAACTTTAATCGTTATCAGGAAAGAATTATTCGCAGCTCCTATTCATTCGCCTTTGCCGGTAGTCAGAACATCGAGGTAGGCATGGAGCGCGCACAGACCATTCTCGACTCTTCTTTGCAGCTAGGCTTATTGTCTGGATTGGGAACCCCGTCCGACGCGTTTGGCGGCCTGCCCGCAGTCAACAATGCCAACGCAACCGTTGAAGAACTTCGCTACGAATCGTTTTTCATTCATAACTGGCAGATCAATAGCCGCATGGCGCTTGAGAGCACCCTAATCGCAGAGACATCGGAGATCGCACAGACTGGCGATGTCAGCAAGAAAAGAGACTTCGATTTTATACGGCCCAAGGTCGACTACCGGTTCGACATTACACCTGCGCTGCAGTTTCGCGCCACGGTTGAAAAAGATGTTTCACAATTAAGCTTCAATGACTTCACTGCAAACATCAATTCGGGAGATGACGATCAGAACACCGTCGCCGGAAATCCGGAATTGCGACAGGAGCAATCATGGCGCTACGCCCTAAACCTCGAATATCGATTCAACGATGACAATGGCGTTGTAAGCTCAAACTTCTATTATCACGACCTGGAGGACGTTATCGATAGAGTAGATGTATCCACGTTAACCACCATTCAGTCAGCGAACGGCAATATCGGTGATGGCGAACGTTATGGACTTAGCCTCAATGCGAGCCTGCGCCTCAGCAGTCTTAATGCGCCTGGCATATTGGTGACCTCCTCTGTCGACCTGGAAAGCTCCAACGTCACCGACTCCTTTCTTGGTATAGATCGGCGACTGAGTCGACAGGGTCGCGGAAATTACAACATTGGCTTTCGCCATGACATGCCTGAACGCAATATCAACTATGGCTTCACCTACCGCAACAGCATCAGAGACAACAATAAAGTCTACGACATCGACAGAATCGAATCCTACAACTCTAGTGCGTTCTCAATACTCTTCCTTGAGTACCAGGGCTGGGAAGGAATGACAGTTCGGTTCGAATCAACGAACCCACATGAGAGTAGTCGCTGCCGTGTTCGCAGTCGCTACGCAGCCGGCACAATCGCCACCGGAACTCTAAGCGAGACGGAGAACTCATGTAGCCACAATGGCGAGAAATACGCGATTAAGATACGCGGAACATTCTAATTATTTGACTGGAATACAGGGTTAGCAAAGCGAATCGAAAAAGCTTTAACGATTAGGCAAGCTTTTCAGCGCTAGAATTGGTTCAAAAAAAAACAGCCTCGCTGTCTTTTTTTCCAAGCGCATTTAAAAAATGGACATTTAACCCACATAGAAGACCAGCGAGGTAAGCAGCACCAGAGTGAGGCTGCACTCGAGCACACTCACCCATACCTTCGCCCTTGGGGTCAGGCTCTTTACGTAGTTATCCATTGGCACAATAATCTGTGTGTATCTGTGATTCGTCATTTCTAGTGTCCTCCACTTGCTATCGGGTGGCGGTAGTAGTGTCTCGCTAGGCTATGGCAACAGTGCTGACAGAAGTCTGCATCAGTATTACGGCCAATTAATTTATTGCTTTAGTAGTTAGACGTAAAGAAGAAGAAATGGTTACTGCGCACAGGAGATAATTTCTTCTATTAACTAGATGACTCTCAAGAGAGATTTGGATGCAGCGACAGGAGGCTGTTCGCTGACGGCGGATTTTTCGCCGTCAGCGCGATAGACTGTGAGGAGATAGAGTCGCTCGCAGCCTATGCCACGAGCAACTTGAGAAACTGGCTAGATAGAAAACGAGGCTAGTTTGTAGCTTCCACTTTGGTAAAGATCATCATGTGCTGCCAGGGTAGAAAATCCAGCGTATCTGTCCACTCCAGACCGAAAACACCCATTTCTTTCACTACCTGCTCTTCGGTCATCTTGTGCAGGGGGCGAATCGGTACAGAATCGTCCTCGCCACGGTACTCGAGCAGGAAAATACGACCACCGACTCTAAGCGCGTTATTAATACCGTCTATCATCTCGAAGGGGTGATCGAACTCATGATAGGCATCCACCATGATCGCTGCATCGATGGAGTTTGCTGGCAGGTTCGGATCGTCTACCTTGCCTAGCACGCCCTCGATGTTGCTGACGCCATCGGCCGCTTTGCGCTGTTCAATCAGTGCCAACATTTCCGGTTGTATGTCGACGGCAAGCACCTTACCCTGGGGAACCAGTTTCGCGATCCTAAAAGAGAAATAACCCGAGCCCGCACCGATATCGGCAACCACATGATCTGGGTCTAAACCCATATTAGCCACTACTTCGTCTGGCATTTCTTCCTGTATTCGACCAGGCCGATTCAGCCAACCTGCAGCCTGATGGCCCATTACGAAGGATATCTCACGGCCCATATAGAACTTGCCAATACCCGTGGTGCGTCGCTCTGGAGCCTCTTCATAGCCTGGAAACTCGGCGGCACTTATTGGGGAGCAATACAGAAGAACCGTCGCGAGAGCAGTTACTGCACCGAGCTTTAGCTGTTGAGCTGAAATCATGAGCTGACCTTTGTGTAGTTTACGTGTGGATTCACTGTTCGGGCTGTTGCCACAGAACAGTGTGCATATCCGCAGAGCGGACCCTGCTGGGATTGTAAATCAGCACTGGGGGGCAAACAAGAAGCCCGGCGAACTCGCTAAAAGCTCCCGGGCTTATGAATTCTTGAGTTTAGCGGGTTTTATAGAAGCTTGAGCAACCTCTGCCCACTGCCCTTGCACTTGGGACAGACACAGCTATCGGTGACCTTACCGGCGCCCTTACAGACATTGCATGCATCTTGATAGGGCTTTTTTAGTATAGAAGTCAGTTCATTTAGAGCTTCTTTCGGTGCGTTCTTATTTTCAGCCAAGGTCATCACGTTAATTCTCCTGCGTGTAATCGGGTAAAGCCGCTATGCTGATTTCTTGAGCCCTTTTTGCGCTCAATGTGATTGGCATCTCATTTGATGGGCATTATGCAGAACAAAATAATCGAATTACGTTAACCACCTCACAAAAAACAGCACGGATGTAAAATTTATCTACAGGTAGATAATCTCTACATATTAGAGACTTATGATAGAATTTCGTCTAGGTTATTAGAATATTCTTACATAGATGGAAGCAAGTATGACTCAAGTTTTAGAAGGGATTCGGGTACTGGATTTTGGCCGCTATATCGCAGGGCCCTACTGTGGCACGCTCTTAGGGGATATGGGGGCCGAAGTCATTCGCATCGAGAAGATCGATGGCAGCGAAGATCGATTCCTCTCGCCTATCAGCGATAAAGGCGATGGCGGCCTCTTCATGCAGCTGGCACGAAACAAGAAGTGCCTGACTCTCAACCCGATGAAGCCCGAAGGGCGCGAAATCGTCAAGAAGCTGGTGAAGACCGCGGATGTGGTTATCGCCAACCTTCCTCCCGATACACTTGAGGCGATGGGGCTGGACTATGAATCTCTCAGAGCCCAAAAACCCGATATTATCCTTACCACTGTCTCAGCCTTCGGCCGTGGAGGCCCTTATGCGAACCGCGTCGGCTTCGATGGGCTAGGACAGGCCATGTCGGGAGCCATGTACATGTCGGGCACGCCGGATCAGCCGGTAAAAGCCTACCCTCCGTATATCGACTTCGGTACGGCCAGTCTTTCAGCATTCGGCACCATGGCGGCCCTATTCGAACGGCAAAAGACCGGTCGCGGACAGATGGTAGAAGGCTCGCTGTTCAATACCGCACTCACCATGATGAACGGCACCGCTATCGAGCAACATGCGATTCAGCGCAACCGTGTGGCGACGCTGAACCGCTCCCAGACTTCCGGGCCTGCGGATACTTATAAAACCAAAGACGGCTGGGTGCTGGTGCAGTCTGTAGGCGGCCCCCTATTCAAGCGCTGGGCCGACCTGATGGGCGAAGCACACTGGCTCGATGACCCGCGTTTTAAAGATGACATTTCCCGCGGCGACAATGGCGAGCTTATCAGCGAGAGACTGGCCAAGTGGTGCGCTGAACGCACATCAGCCCAAGTGTTAAGCGAAATGGAAGAGGCAAGATTACCGGCAGGCCCGATACTCTCCCCTCAGGAAGTGTTGGACGATCCGCACATCGCGGCTAAAGGGCTGTTTCAAATGGTTGAGTATCCTGGGCTGGAAAAGCCAGCACCACTAATGAAGACACCAGTCGAACTTTCCGAGACACCTGGGGAGATTCGTTCGCGCGCACCCACTCTGGGTGAACACACGGATGAGATTATGCAGGAGCTAGGTTATAGCGAAGCCGAGATAGCCGACCTGCGAGAGAAGCGCGTTGTCTAGCAGGCCTTTAACTGCGCGATCTTATTTTGGCAATGACAAGCACCGGCAGAATCCAGCCTAATCTTCGGGCAAGGCATAGATGATTATACTGCCGGTTCTGCTCGACTCTGTTCCCGTCTGAAAAGTCAGCATCGCATTGCCAGAGTTTGTAGCAATGTACTGCCTGCCATCGACCTTGTAAGTCACGATGCCGCCTCCTACTGGCGCGCCGGTATCGATGCTGTTAAGAATATCTCCAGAAGCGGCATCCATTAACAACAGATTCCCCGCAAGCTCGCCACTGATAACCAGACCACCCGCTGTCGTAGTTACAGCCGAGACCATTGGAGTAGACGAATGATAACGCCACCTGACCTCTCCAGTTTCTGCGTCCATCGCCGTTAGCCAGCCTGTCTGCGCATCCTGATCCGGGCGCACAGCACCACCCATATAGAGCTGACCGGGAATGTACTCGACATTTTCTGCGGCTGTGAATTGAGCGCAGTAGTCGATGGAAGGCGTGATGAGTAACTTCTCTTCAGGGTGGTAGGCTGGGCCGCTCCAGAGCACACCCCCATAGACTCCAGGGCAGGCAAACACACCCTCCTGCGTCACCGGCACCTCGGCATTTAAGATTGTAGTGACCGGGGTCTCATAGAGAATCTCGTGTGTCTGCTTATCCAGGCCTCTCAGAATGCCATCCTTACCCACAGTGGCGACGAAATCTCTGGACACATTGTCAACACCGGCTTTTAAAACTGGACTGACCTGCGTCAAGTCCCAATCATGGTCATCGTTCGGCACCAGAGCCTTGTGCCAGTTGAGCTCTCCGCTGCGCACATCAAGCGCAATTATATTGTTGGTATACAGATTCTCACCCGGGCGCAGATAGGCTGGCAGGTCGGGCGCAGGATTAGTGACAGCCGCGTACAATTCGCCCGACTCCAGATCCATACTCAGTGGAGTCCATACGGCACCGCCGCCTAGGGGTATATTCTCAGGGTTTCCCCAGGTTGCTCCTCCCCCTGCTGCCGCCTCTGGCACCGTCAGAAATTTCCACATTAGCTCGCCATCGCTTATCGAGAATGCCCCTACCCAGCCGGATATCGCATTTTCACTTCCGGCAGGACCGATAAGTATCATGTCCTCATAGATCATGGGCGGCATAGTGAAAGTTTCGCCCAGCCAGGGATCGGCAACCTGCCGCGCCCAGAGTAGATTGCCATTGGCCGAATCCAGAGCCAACAGATAG
>CAJQHM010000012.1 GCA_905478195.1 uncultured Pseudomonadales bacterium | reverse complement strand
GCTGTATCGGTTATTTGCGTAAGTTGGCTGCTTGTCATTCTCAGGGGTAGCCCAGTGGGGGTTATTGCATTTACCGGCTTGCTATTCATCGGCTGCATAAGCTTTCTGCTAAGCCGACCTGAACCCGGGTCTCGTTAGCCAACAAATAGAGCTTCTGCAACTGGGATTAGAGTCAAAATACAGTCTTTCTAGCGCTATTTCCTGTGTTCTCTCGTCATTTCCCTTAAACTTGTGCCCAATCTCTCACTCGAGCTTGAGATATCTGGTAAACTGCAGCGTTTTGGCTAGGGCCTCAAGAATCATGAGCAGAATAAAGCATCGATCGCGTCTGCCATACCTCAGTCTCTCCCTACTATTGCTGACGGCACAAAACAGCTTTGCACAGGCGAACTCCTCTGCCGCGCAACCGGCTGGAGCTACCCCCGTTGAGAGTCCAGAAAACGCAGATGAGAGTGCAAACTCCACCGTTGTCTATAGCTCTGATTTTTTCTCACAGTACAATCCTGTAACAGCCAACGACATGCTGGACCGTATTCCCGGCATCTCGCTGGGTGGCGGCGGACCAGGTGGTCGCGGCGGAGATCGCGGACTAGGCACCGGCGGCAATCTATTGATCAATGGCCAGCGCATAGCGGGCAAGGGTAATTCCGCGAGGGATCAACTCGACCGCATCACCGCCGCGGAAGTTGATCGTATCGAAATCATTCGAGACACCTCGGGCGCATTGAATGTGCGTGGCGCCAGCGAAGTAATCAATGTGATCTTGCTTGCCTCGCAGTCGCGCTCTAGCACCACGGTGGAGCTTGTTAACCGGCTCAATCACGATGATACCCTCGAGACCGGAGGCTCGGTTGCATGGTCGCAGCAGGTTGGCAATTTTCAAGCACTGGTGAATCTAGAGGCTAGACCTAATTATGAAAATCGCGACAATCGAGAAGTTCGGCTAGGCCCGAACAACGAGCTAGTGGGTACTCTGTTCGAGACAAATATCCGCGATCAACAAGAGCATACTCTCTCTACCAATTTGAGCTACAGTCTGGGCGCTCATCGTATGCAGCTTAATGCGCTGATTAGCGAGGGAGATCACCCACGCCCTGTTCGCCGAGATTTTGTCGATTTTACCGATGCCGGACTGGTCAATCGTATTGAGGAAGAAGATGTCAATAAAGAGGAACGTAATTGGGAAGTTGGAGGCGATTATGAGTTCAGCTTCGACGATGGCTCGCGCCTGTCAGTTCTCTTCGTTGCCAATAATGAAATCCGCAATACCGTTCGCGAGCGATATTCAGCCAATCCCGCAGAAGTAGGCTTGAGCAAGAATCTATTCATCGACTCAAGGCAAGAGCGGCAGGAATTCATCGTTCAGGGCAATTATAACTTCTCGATAAACGAAGCACAGTCTTTGCGCGTTGGAATCGAGAGTGCCGACACACAGCTCGACTCCAGCCTGCTTATAGGGAGCAGCTCTGGATCAGAACCGGCCTCTACTAGCGTTGGCGGTCTGTCACCCCTTCTTTCAGTCTCCAACCCAGGGACCAAGGTCCAGGAAATTCGCTATGAAGGATTTGCCTTTCATAACTGGACGCTTAGCGATCGCAGCTCACTAGAAAGCAGTTTGGTCTACGAGACTTCCGAGATCTCGCAGACCGGTGCAGTTAGCAAAACACGTGACTTTCAATTCTGGCGCCCTTCTTTCGACTACCGCTTTAACATCACCGAAAATTTCCGCTTCCGCGGCACTGTTAAGCGTAGCGTTTCACAACTAAGCTTCTCAAGCTTTGCCGCGACAACGAACGAAGAAGACAGAGACCTTAATGCACTTGCTGGCAATCCCGAGCTGGAGCCGCAAACAAGCTGGGACTATGAAGGACAGCTGGAATATCGTCTGCCCAACGATGGCGGGGTGATATCCAGTAGCATTTCCTATTCGGATATCGACAATTATATTGGAAGAATCAACGCCACCATCGACCCTGAAGAGCCACTGTCTGCGACGGGTAACGTGGCGCCTGCCAAGCGCTGGGCAATGTTTAATCGGGCGAGCATTCGACTGAACAAGCTGAACTTGCCGAATGCCATACTCGGAGTGACTCTAGGCCTATTCGACTCCGAGATCATCGATCCGTTTCTAAAGACGAAGCAACGCATCGGTGGCCGCGGCTTCGCCGGTATAAATTTCCGCCATGACATTACCTCGCTTGGCCTGAGCTACGGTATTGATTACAGCCACTCTATCTGGGGTGGCAACTATGATATTGATATCAGGACGATCACCCGCAACGACAGAGAGCGATCGCTGGATCTATTCGTTTCCAAAGTCTGGTTCAAAGACTGGACCTTCCGTCTGGAATCCGACAACACACTGGATGCTTCACGCTGCCGATATAGACAGCGCTTCAATGGCACCACCATAGATGGCGATATATCACTGATACAGGATTCCTGCAGCAGTCGTTATCGCCGCCTGAACCTAAGCATCCAAACTACTTTTTAATTACCCCTACAAGAAAGCCAGATTTCTTATTCGCTGTTAAGGAATGAAAAATCTGGCTCTGATTACTATTTATTAGCCCAGTTGCGAACAACTAGATTAGGCTAGCGCGTCGTCCAGTAAAAAACTTCCCAGGTATGCAGCGGCTCATTCTGACCCGTAATAATCTCACCCTCGAAATCATAGCGCATGGACATTCCGTTGTT
>CAJQHM010000011.1 GCA_905478195.1 uncultured Pseudomonadales bacterium | reverse complement strand
GAATGCGCGCACAAGATGGAAGCATTGCGCAAGATTAGCGATGAGCCCCTGCTGGATTGTCCAGCCTGTGGCAAGCCCGCATTGAATAAGCTGGTGTCAGCCGCTAGCTTTAGATTGAAGGGCAGCGGTTGGTATGAGACCGACTTCAAGACAGGTAACAAGAAGCAGCTGGCGGAATCGGAGTCGGCAAGCCCTAGCAGCAGCGAGAAAAAGGCGAGCCCTGACGCGAAGCCGAGCAAGACAGAGGCGAAGACTGAAGGCAGCAAGAATGCCGCAAAGAGCTCCAGCAATGAGACGAAAAAGCCGGCTTCTAAAGCCTCGTAGAGTTAGCTTCAGCAGAATTAACGAGAAAAGCACGGCTGCAGATTAAGAAAGAACGGATAAGTGTCGTTACAAGATATACCGCGGTTGACGCGGTTCAATTTATAGAAGAAGTATTAGGACAGGAAAACGCTATGCGCAGTAACTATTGCGGTGAACTAAACGAATCGTTTATTGATCAGGAAGTCCAGCTATGTGGATGGGTTCACCGACGCCGTGATCACGGGGGTGTCATCTTTCTCGACGTGAGAGACAGGGAAGGAATCGCACAAGTGGTGTACGACCCCGATACGGTTGAAAGCTTCGCCATGGCGGAGGGTGTGCGCAACGAATTCGTTATTAGAGTGACCGGAATTGTGCGATTGCGCCCCGAGGGAACCGTAAACAGCGAGATGGGCACCGGCAAGATAGAGGTGCTAGGCAAGCAGCTAGAGATATTGAACGCCGCCGAGACGCCGCCTATTTACCTTGATGACCATGCCGAGGTGGGCGAGGACATCAGACTGCGCTATCGCTATATCGATCTGCGCCGACCGGAGATGGCTGATAGGCTGCGATTCAGGTCGAAGGTTACCAATACCGTACGAAATTTTCTCGATAGTAATGGCTACGTCGATGTTGAGACGCCACTGCTGACCAAGGCGACACCCGAGGGTGCCAGAGACTATCTAGTGCCAAGCAGAACCCACCCGAATAAGTTCTTCGCACTGCCGCAGTCGCCACAGCTGTTTAAGCAGATTCTGATGGCGGCGGGAATGGACCGCTACTATCAGATAGCCAAGTGTTTCAGGGATGAAGATCTGCGCGCCGACAGACAGCCCGAATTTACACAGATAGATGTTGAAACTTCATTCATGGATGAAGAGCAAATAATGTCTGTCATGGAGCAGTTGATCAGTGAGGTGTTCAAGAAGCATCTGGATGTTGATCTCGGTGCCTTCCCGCGTATGTCTCATGAGGAGGCCATGCACCGGTTTGGCTCCGATAAGCCAGATCTAAGAATCGATCTGGAGCTAATCGATATTGGCGACCTGATGAAGGATGTAGAGTTTAAAGTATTTAGTGGCCCTGCCAACGATGCGGACAGCCGCGTGGTAGCGCTGCGCGTCCCCCAGGGTGCGAGCATCAGCCGTAAAGTAATAGACGACTATACGAAGTACGTGAGTATCTACGGCGCGAAGGGGCTGGCCTGGGTCAAGGTCAATGACATTGACGCCGGCCTGGAAGGGCTGCAATCGCCAATCCTGAAGTTCATGCCGGAAGATGTGGTTCAGGCATTGATGCAGAAACTGGATGCGCAGACAGGAGATATTATCTTCTTCGGCGCCGACAAGGCGAAGGTCGTCAATGAGGCCCTGGGCGCATTGCGTATTAAAGTCGCCGAAGACCTGGGACAGGTCAGTGAAGGCTGGGCACCGCTGTGGGTGGTGGATTTCCCAATGTTCGAAACTGCAAGCGATGGCAGTATGACGTCTCTGCACCATCCATTTACCGCGCCGTCCTGCGACGCGAGTCAGTTAAAGGCCGATCCGTTGAGCGCTCTGTCGCGAGCCTATGACATGGTATTAAATGGCACCGAGCTAGGCGGTGGTTCAATTCGTATCAACAAGCCTGAGATGCAGAAGTCTGTATTCGAGGTATTGGGTATTGGTGATGAAGAGGCGAGAGAAAAATTTGGCTTTCTGCTCGATGCCTTGAGCTTCGGCTGTCCTCCCCACGGCGGTATCGCCTTCGGTCTGGACCGGCTCATCATGTTAATGACTGGCGCCACATCGATACGCGACGTAATCGCCTTTCCAAAGACGCAGTCGGCTGCTTGTCCGTTAACGGAAGCACCAGGGGTAGTCTCTGCGAAGCAGCTGCGGGAGCTGAATATTAGGTTGCGGGAGCAGCCGGCGGCGAAGTAACGTTAGCGACAGTAATCAAAATATTAGGAAAGAATCTTTAGATCGGGAGTTAAGCTGATATGGCAGGTCATAGTAAATGGGCCAACATCAAGCACCGAAAAGCAGGTCAGGATGCGAAGCGCGGTAAGGTTTTCACCAAGATCATTCGCGAGCTAACCGTAGCCGCGAAGATGGGCGGTGGTGAGGTGGCAGACAATCCAAGGCTGCGCGCAACCGTCGATAAGGCGTTAGCTGCGAACATGACCCGGGATACTATCGATAGAGCGGTAGCGCGCGGAGCCGGCACCGCCGAGAGCGACAACCTGGAAGAGCTCAGCTACGAGGGTTATGGACCGGGGGGCACCGCCGTTCTGGTTGAGACCCTAACCGATAACAAGAACCGTACCGTCGCAGAAGTGCGTCATGCGTTTACCAAGTTTGGTGGCACCCTGGGCACCAATGGCTCTGTAGCCTATCTGTTTGAGAGGACCGGCATTATTAGTTTCCCCGAGGGCAGCAGCGAAGAAAAAATCATGGAAGTTGCGCTGGATGCAGGCGCCCATGACATAGTTAGCAACGATGACGGCAGCTTCGATGTCATGACTACACTGGAAACCTTCGGCGCCGTGCAAGACGCGCTGAACGCAGCCGGCCTGGTGGCGCAGTCCGCCGAGATGACGATGCTCGCATCGACCGAGGCTGATCTGGATCTGAGTTCTGCCGAGACACTAGTAAAGCTGATCGATCTTATGGAAGAGTTAGACGATGTGCAGAATGTGTATCACAACGCTAACATCTCCGATGAGATAGCAGCCCAACTCTAGTTCGCCTCTGAAGATGCAGACGCGGGCTCTTCTATTCACGGTTCGCTGTCTGTGTCCTGCCATCAGACTAAGGAATGTTAATGTCCATCATTCTCGGCATTGATCCTGGTTCCCGCGTAACGGGCTACGGTCTGATCAACTCCGTTGGCAATAAACTTCACTACGTACACTGCGGCTGTGTCAAAACCAACAGCACCTCCCAGCCGGAACGTCTCAAGACAATATTCACGGAAATCTGTCAGGTGATAGAGGAGTTTTCTCCACAGCAGGCGGCTGTCGAAGAAGTGTTTATGGGGAAGAATCCGTCTTCGGCACTGAAGCTTGGTCAGGCCCGTGGCAGCGCGATGGTGGCCTGTCTTTCACATGATTTGCCGGTAGCCGAATATTCGGCGCGTAAGGTAAAGCAGGCGGTGGTCGGTTCCGGCGGCGCGGATAAGTTGCAGGTGCAGCACATGGTTAAAGCCCTGCTGGCGATAAGTGATAACATAGCCGAAGACGCGGCAGATGCACTTGCCGTCGCAATCTGTCATGCCAATACCGAAGCCAGTTTGATTCGCATGGCGGGCGCAAAGTCGTTTAGCAGGAAGAGATTCAGGTGATAGGAAGAATACGCGGGATTTTAGTCGATAAGAAGCCGCCGGAGATCCAGGTGGATGTTGGGGGTATCTGCTATGAGGTGCAGGTGCCAATGAGCACACTGTACCAACTACCCGAGGTCGGCAAGGAGCTAAACCTGCATACGCATTTTGTCGTGCGCGAAGATGCACAGCTTTTGTATGGCTTCTTCGAAGAGAAAGACAAGTCTATGTTTCGCTCACTGATCAAGATTAACGGAGTGGGCCCGAAGATGGCATTAGGTATTCTCTCCAGCATGGAGGCAGATGAATTCGTGCGGGCAGTGCGCAGCAACGATATTAACGCCATGGTGAAGATGCCTGGTATAGGCAAGAAGACCGCCGAAAGACTATTGATAGAGATGCGTGACCGTCTCTCGGATTGGGATGGAGGCAGCGAAGGGAGTAGTGCCCCGTCAGCGGCATCACTTTCCACATCGATTACGAACGATGCGGAGACCGCACTGGTGTCTCTCGGATACAAGCCGCAGCAAGCAGCTCACGCCATTGCACAGGTATTAAAGGCAAACCCTGAGATAGAAGATTCCGAGCAGTTGATTCGGCAGTCACTCAAGAGCATGGCCTAGAAGGCCTCGAATAGTTTACTTACCGGCCCTAAATTGTTGGACAGCAAATGGAAGAAGATAGACTCATCTCATCTGAGGCAGCCCCGATAGAAGACTCTGTCGATAGGGCTATTCGCCCTCTGGTTCTCACCGACTATATAGGTCAGAGCGAAGTTAAAGAGCAGATGGATATCTTTATCAGCGCCGCGCGCAACCGTGAGGAGCCGCTGGATCATACGCTGGTATTTGGCCCTCCTGGATTGGGCAAGACTACGTTGGCTAACATCATCGCGAATGAGTTGCAGGTTGCTATAAAAACCACCGCGGGCCCGGTTCTGGAGAAGGCTGGCGATCTCGCCGCGATGCTGACGAACCTGGAAGAGGGGGACGTCTTGTTTATCGACGAGATTCATCGCCTGAGTCCGGTGATCGAAGAGATTCTCTATCCCGCCATGGAAGACTTCCAACTGGATATCATGATAGGCGAGGGGCCTGCTGCGCGTTCGATTAAGCTGGATCTTCCTCCGTTTACCCTTGTAGGTGCTACTACCAGAGCAGGCTTGCTGACTTCCCCGCTGAGAGACAGGTTTGGGATAATTCAGCGTCTGGAGTTCTATTCCGTGGAGGAGCTCACCCATATCGTCACCCGCTCGGCGAAAATCCTGGGCACCCACGCCGACGAGTCCGGTGCGGCGGAGATCGCGAAACGCTCGCGAGGCACACCGCGTATCGCGAATCGTCTATTGCGACGGGTGCGCGACTATTCTGAAGTTAAGGCAGACGGCACAGTGAATGCGAAAACGGCTGGTCTGGCGCTGGACATGCTGAGTATCGACAAGAATGGCTTCGATCACATGGACAGGCGCCTGCTGATGACCATGATCGAGAAGTTCGAGGGTGGGCCGGTTGGCATAGACAGCCTCGCCGCAGCTATCAGCGAGGAGCGCGATACCATAGAAGATGTTTTGGAGCCTTATCTGATTCAACAGGGCTTCATCATGCGCACGCCACGCGGGCGCGTAGTCACGCAATTTGCCTATAGGCACTTCGGCATAAAGCCCTCGGAGCAGGTGGCGGAACTGTTTAAGTCAGACCAATCCCCTGAGTAACTCGGCTGCCTGATGATGAGCGCTGGGCAGGGCATCGCCTTTGCCACGATTTGGCCATGATTTGCCCTTACATTGTCTCGTTTTACCTCTCAATAGTTAGTTTTAGGCAGTTAAATGCCTTTTCACAAAACTATTTCCCTCTTTGGCCGAATAATCCCTTTAAAGTCGGGGATTTCCTGCCGAGTTTGCCTGTCAAAGCATGTGGGGGTGGAAGTCGCGAGAAGCAAAAATTCGACTCTATACATGAATAACTCGATAAGTAATTAGATAAATAGCGGAATAGCATTGATCGGGCTATCAAGCTGATACCCGATTTGGAGAAAGACAGTGAACGAAGGGATTACACCTACTCTTTTAATTTTGGAAGCGAGCCTGCCAGTACAGCTAGTGCTGTTAACGCTGCTGGGGCTTTCTATAGTTTCCTGGGTGATGATATTTCAGCGCTGGATGGTGCTGTCTACCGCCTTAAATGGAGTGATCAGTTTTGAGAACCGCTTCTGGTCTGGCATGGATCTGAGTCAGCTCTATAAAGAGGGCAGTCAGATGCAGAAGGAGAATATTCCCGCAGTAGGCATGGAAAATATCTTTCGAGCCGGATTCAAGGAATTCATGCGTCTGCGGCAGCAGCCATCAATGGATAAGGAAGCAATCATGGAAGGCGCTCAGCGTGCCATGCGCGTTGCCTATTCGAGAGAGGAAGAAAAACTCGAGAAGCATTTGCCGTTTCTCGCAACCGTCGCATCGGTCTCGGTATATATCGGTCTGTTTGGTACGGTAATAGGCATCATGAATTCATTTATCGGTCTGGCCAGTCAGGCCCAGGTTACGATGCAGGTGATAGCCCCGGATATTGCGGAGGCTCTGATAGCAACTGCGATGGGTTTGTTTGTCGCGATACCCGCCGTGGTTGTTTACAACCGTTATTCCGCCACCGTGGACAATATCACTAGCAGCTACGTGACTTTTACCGATGAATTCTCAAGTATTCTTCATCGCCAGATTCACAGCGATTAAGAAAAGACAGAGTTAGTAAGCGCGTAACTGAATAGGCTTGATCGATGGAAACAATTGTCCGCAAGAAGCGGAAACCAATGGGCGAAATTAACGTCGTGCCTTTTATCGATGTGATGTTGGTATTGCTCGTTGTGTTTATGGTGACGGCGCCACTTTTGAATCAGGGCATAGAGGTAGAGCTGCCAGAGGCGAATAACGAGCCCCTGGCTATCGATGAAAATCTGGAAACTCTGGTGGTGTCTCTGACTGCAGAGGGTGAATACTTCATCAGCGTTGGCGCGACGGGGGAGGATAGACAGTCTGTCACGCTGGAAACCCTTGGCGCCCAGGTTGCTATCATCACCACTACGAACCCGACTATACAGGTCTTGGTTGAGGGTGATACCGAGGCGGGTTGGGGAGCGATGGTAAATTTAATTACGACCCTACAGGCGGCGGGGGTTGCGAATCCCAATTTTATTACACAGCCTCTGGGTGATAACTAGCGCAGTGCGCGTAGATACACTCTGATGAAAGATACTTTTAACAATGTTGTGATCTACAACGGCTACCCACTGTCGGTAGCTGTTGCCGTGACTTTTCACAGCGCGATACTGGCTTTGCTCTTGTTTCTGCAGAGCAGTCGTAGTGCGGATGTCATGGAGCTTGTGCAGCCCACCGTAGTGAAGGCCTTGTTGGTGCAGGAAAACCCACAGGTGGCAAACGAGCGAGTTCGCCTGGAGCGGCAACAGCAGCAACAACAGCAAAGAGTTAGGGAGCAGGAGCAGGCACAGCGCGCCGCCGAGGCCGAGCGTCAGAGACAGGAACAAGCGCAGGCAGAAGAGCAGGCGAGGGCGGAAGAGCAGAGGAAGGCGCGAGAATTAGCTTCCCTGCGCCAGCGTCAGGAGAAGGAACGTATGGACGCGGAGCAATTACAGCGCGAGCAGGAAGCACGGGCTGAAGAACAGCGCCGCCAGCGTGAGTTAGCCGAGGCGCAGCGACAGCAAGAGGTTCGTGACCGAGAAAGGCAGCGCGAGCGTGAGGCAGCAGATGCGGCAGCCGCGGAGCTTGCCAGCTCAGAATTCGAAATGGTGCAGAGTGGTACGGCACTGATTCAACAACTTGTGCAGGAAAGCTGGTCGAGACCGCCCAGTGCCAGAAACGGCATGCGGGCAATCTTGCAGATGAGGCTGCTACCCACTGGCGAGCTGGTAGATGTCAGCGTTACCCAGTCCAGCGGCGACCCGGCATTCGACAGATCGGCGGAAAACGCGGTTTATGGCGCAGCGCCATTCAGAGAACTGCAGGCCTTGCCGATTAATGTATTTAATGAGAATTTCAGGTCTCTCTCACTGATATTCGAACCCGAGGATTTACTGAATTGAACTTAAGCAAAGCATTACATAGTTTCCTGGCGGGCACGCTTTGCCTGTGGTCGATAGCCGCTAGCGCTGAATTGAGCATTCAGATTACCCAGGGGGTGGATAATCCTATTCCAATCGCGGTCGTGCCATTTTCCTGGCAGGGCACTGGCGTGCTCAGTGAAGATGTATCGCAGATCGTAATGAATGACCTGGAGCAGGTTGGTGAGTTTCTAGCGCTGTCCAGATCGAATATGCTCAGCCTGCCCAGCGACGAGAGTCAGGTGTACTACCGCGATTGGCGCATCCTGGCTCAGGACTATCTGTTGGTTGGTAAGATAGACAGAGCACCCGGCAGCCAACTGGTTCAGGTTCAGTATGAGTTCTTCGATATCAATCGTGAGATCAAGCTAGCGGGCGAGGTTCTAACCGGGAGCGTGACTCAGCTTCGCGATATTGCCCATGAGATCAGCAACGTTGTTTTCGAACAGGTTACCGGGACACGTGGCGCCTTTACCACCGAGATAATGTACGTGGTTGCGGAGTATGTAAATCCGGAGCTGACTTATTTCCGCCTCGAGAAATCTGACTATGATGGCCAGCGAGCCCAGGTTCTGCTGGAGTCGGTCGAGCCCATTATGTCGCCCAGTTGGTCACCAACGGGACGCGATGTGGCCTATGTCTCTTTCGAGACCGATCTGCCGCGTATCTATATTCAGAATATTGCTACCGGCGACCGGCGCCAGATAACCAATTATCCGAACCTGAACAGTTCGCCGGAGTGGTCGCCCGATGGCACCAAGCTGGCAATGGTGTTATCGAAGGACGGAAGCCCCGATATCTATGTGCAGGATCTCACCACCAATCAGCTTATCCAGGTGACAGACCACCCATTGATCGATACGGAACCGAGCTGGACTGCCGATAGTAGATCTATAGTATTTATGTCGGAGCGAACCGGGCAGCCGCAGATCTATCAGATCGAGTTGGGAGCCAGCTCCTTCGATGTCGAGCGGCTAACTTATGACTGTTTTCAGTGTCTTAACGCCCAATTCTTGCCGGATGGCGTAAACCTCGTTCACGTACGCCGCGAGACGCGACAAGACCCGAATTATCAGATTGCGGTGCTGAATATCGAAACCCTGAGGATAATTACCCTGACCAGCACCTCACTAGACGAATCACCCAGTGTTGCACCAAACGGCAGCATGATAATGTATGGCACGAAGTTCAATGGAAGAGGGGTGCTAGATGCCGTATCCATTGACGGAACAGTAAAGTTCCGTTTACCATCCACGCAGGGTGATGTGCGGGAGCCAGCCTGGTCTCCGTTCCTAAATTAAACCGCTAGATTGCAGTAAAACCGTAGATTTTTAGACAATGATTTAAGTCTTTGGAGGACTCAAAGAGTGACAAAGCAAAGCATACAAACAATAAAAATGGGCCTGATGGCGTTCTCTTTATTTGCCTTGGTAGCATGTAGCTCGAGTGGTGACACCGATGAAAGTGGCGCCATGGGTAGTGAAGGTTCTTCAAGCAGCTCTTCCAGCGGAAGCACAGCGCGCACTAACCCGGGGTCTACATCTGGTCAGCTGACTCAAGAAGAGATTCGAGCGCAGAACGCACTTCGTCAGACCGTGTTTTACTTTGACTTCGACATTGCAGAGTTCAAAGCGGCAGACCGTGAAACCCTGTCATTCCATGCGCGAGATCTTGCTGCTAATTCCAGCAAGAGAATTCGACTCGAAGGCCATGCAGACGAGCGTGGTACACGTGAATACAACCTGGCCTTGGGTGAGCGTCGTGCTAACAGCGTGCTTAACTACCTCATCGTGAATGGCGCTTCGCGTTCTCAGATCGAAGTGGTGAGTTACGGCGAAGAGCGACCAGCGCAACAAGGCCAAAGCGAAAACGCTTACAGCCGCAACCGTCGCGTAGAAGTTGTCGCCCGATAAGCATTAACTAACGTGGTATTAATACACTATGAATCACATCCTGAAGGCTGTAACGTGTAAGCTACCTGTTGTCTTGGTTGCCAGCTTGCTTAGTTCCACAGTTGCGGCCCAAGGGGTTGGTTCAGTAGTCGAATCTCAACCCTTCACTCCTGGACAGTCTCGTTCAGTCAGCTCCGCACCGAGCAATTCTAACAACGACGCATTGTCACTTTTGCTCGATCAGATACGCGATCTGCAATCTGAGGTGCAATCGTTGCGAGCGATGGTCGAAGAGCAGAGTTTCGAATTACGGAAGATGCAGCGAGACTCGCTCAGTCGTTACACAAATGTCGACGATAGGCTGAGTGGTCTGGAATCCGGGGCAGCAGCGAGTGTGCCTGGCGTCGCTACTCGCACTTCCGATGCTGGCAATGCCGCAGCTGCACCTCCAGTCGCGAGCAATACACCCGCACTAAATCAGCGACCAATTTCGAGCCCGCGCACAGGGTCTAGCCCGGCAGCACAGCCACCCACTAGCGCAGCGCCTAGAGCCCCAGCAACTCGCAACATCGGTCGCGGAACCCTGGAGCCAGCTATTCTTAGTGAGCAGCAGCTGTATCAGATGGCCTATGACTCGGTGATTAAGAGCAACTTCGACTTATCGATAGCCGAATTTGATCAGTATCTAAGCATTTACCCCAGCGGTAGATTTGTCACCAATGCCCATTACTGGAAAGGGCAGGCCTACCTCTATCTGAATCGCTACAACGAAGCTGTAGAGTCTTATGAAATTATTGTGAATGGACCGCAGGATGTCGCGAAGCTGCCAGATGCCATGTATGGACTTGCACTCGCGTACGAGGGAATGGGCAATAATTCCCAGGCGCGAGCGCTGCTGAATGACATTAAGAGAAGGTTTCCAAATACCGGTGTCGCCAACTTGGCCGATACTCGACTGCTATCGCTCGATTGAACGAATTAGCATTCAACTCATACAGAAGAAGTAACAGAAGCTAGAAACCCCCAGATACTCGACTAAGAGCTGTTTCTTCGCTCAATGCCATAGCGTTATCGATACCGTCATCAATATTATAGAGACAACAGTCAATGGCATCCGCTAGCACACTACGAATTACTGAGATATTTCATTCTCTGCAAGGTGAGTCCCGAACAGTAGGAATACCGACAGTGTTTATTCGCCTGACGGGCTGTCCTCTGCGCTGCCAATATTGTGATACAGCCTATGCCTTCGAGGGCGGCGAACTTATGGAGCTGGATGCCATAAGTGCAGCGCTGGCAGAGTTTGCCTGTGACTACGTAACGGTAACCGGTGGCGAGCCTCTGGCCCAGCCTAACTGTCTACCCTTATTGCAGCGACTTAGTGACGAAGGCTATCAGGTATCATTAGAGACCAGCGGTGCCATGCCAATAGAGCAGGTGGACAAGCGTGTATCGATCGTCATGGATCTGAAGACACCGGCGTCCAATGAGTCAGATAAGAACCGTTATGAAAATATTGCCCACCTGAAAGCGATTGACCAGGTGAAGTTTGTTATCTGTGACGAGAAAGACTACCAGTGGTCAAAAGCGAAACTGGATCAGTATGATCTGGCGAGTCGAGTGAATGAAATTCTGTTCTCGCCATCTTTTGAAGAGATAGAGCCGGCACAGCTCGCCGAATGGATTCTTAGAGATAAATTAAAGATTCGAATGCAGATGCAATTGCATAAGCAGATCTGGGGTTCGGTCGCCGGTAAGTAGCCAATAAACAATGAAACAAGGCGCTATAGAAACAGCCAAGTAAGTAGCTGAATAAATACTTCAACAAATAGCCAGATAACAATTATGACATCAACAACGAACAAGAGAGCGATAGTCCTGGTCTCTGGAGGGCTGGATTCGGCAACCTGTCTGGCAATTGCCGTGGACCGTGGTTTCGATTGCTATGCCCTTAGCTTTGACTATGGGCAGAGATCCGCTAGTGAACTCGACGCGGCCAGGCGCGTCGCGGCCAGTGCGAAGGTTGTCGATCACAAAATCATCGATATAAACATGGGAACAATTGGCGGTTCCGCTTTAACCGATACGGATATCTCGGTGCCAGAGCAGGAGTCGGAAGGGATACCCGTCACCTATGTGCCTGCCAGAAACACCATATTTTTATCCTATGCCCTGGCTTGGGCCGAGGTGGTTGATGCCGAGGCAATATTTATCGGCGTAAATGCTCTGGACTATTCGGGCTATCCGGACTGCAGACCGGAGTATATAGCGGCATTTCAATCCCTAGTTAATCTGGCAACCAAGGCTGGGGTAGAAGGCAGGGTAATCAGCCTCGAAACGCCCCTGATCGATTTGAGTAAGGCTGAGATTATAATGACTGGTGCAGACTTGAATGTTGACTACGCGGTGACAGTATCTTGCTATCAGGCGGATGCTAAGGGTTATGCTTGTGGTCAGTGCGATAGCTGTCGTTTTCGACGTAAGGGCTTCGAAAATGCCGCAGTAGAGGACCCGACCCGTTATCAATAGTGAGAATCGATCGTTTCAAGGCAAAAAATGCCTGTGATGACTTGTCTTTTTTTATTTTGATAGTACTATGACGCCCTCTCATTGGGGCGTTAGCTCAGTCGGTAGAGCAGTTGGCTTTTAACCAATTGGTCGTGCGTTCGAGTCGCACACGCCCCACCATTTTCCCCTTGTGATACTTTGGCCAGTTTCTAAAGTCGCAGACCCCACCCTTTTAGCTTTGTGACATTTTGGCCCGTTTCTAAAGTCGCAGACCCTACCATTTTCTTTTCGACAAATTTAGCCGTTGCCAAGCCCGCAGCCCCCAATTTTTCCCGCGATGTAACTATTTAGTAATTGCCTGATGCTTATCATCAGTCGCTATAATTTGAACCCATTCGGACTGCTGCCCCCAGTCCTTAGAGCCCGCGTAAATGAGTACTCGCAAGAAAGCCTGTGATAAACTGAATCTCTTTGCTTCGCGTAGTTAGTGGGTATGAATCAAGTGATCTCCAGTGAAAATTCTGAACAGCTAGCGGCTGACACTGCACTCGTGCGTGAGTATCTCGATCGCGCTGTGCGTCCTGCTGTCCTAGATGCACAGACTCAGGAAAGCTATAAAAGAAAAATCACACAGTTGATGCGGCAGAAGAAGGCGCGGCTTGTTGCCCACTATTACACCGACTCGGTGTTGCAGGATCTTGCCGAAGAGACCGGTGGTTTTGTAGGGGATAGTCTGGAGATGGCGCGCTTCGGCAGAGACTGCGATGCCGAGATTCTAATTGTCGCCGGCGTGAAATTCATGGGCGAGTCGGCAAAGATTCTAAGCCCCGAGAAAACCGTAATAATGCCTACGCTGGAGGCGACTTGCTCTCTGGATATCGCCTGCCCAATAGACAAGTTTTCGGCTTTCTGCGATAAGCACCCGGATCGTACCGTTGTGGTCTATGCGAATACATCGGCGGCTGTGAAGGCCCGTGCGGATTGGGTCGTTACCTCCAGCATTGCGCTGGATGTAGTCGAGCACTTGATGGAACAGGGTAAGAAAGTGCTGTGGGCGCCGGACAAGCATCTTGGCTCCTATATTCAGAAGACTACGGGCGCCGACATGTTGCTGTGGGATGCTGCCTGCATAGTGCATGAAGAGTTTAAGGCGCGGGGCCTTGCGGATATGCGGAAGTTGTATCCCGATGCCGCTATCCTCGCGCATCCAGAATCCCCCAGCGCCGTGCTCGAAGTTGCGGACGTCATTGGCTCCACGACACAGATCATTAATGCCGCCAAGCAATCGACCAAGAAAGAAATCATCGTCGCTACCGATCAGGGCATATTCCATAAATTACAGCAGATGGCACCAGGCAAAAAATTTATCATCGCACCGACGGCGGGAAACGATGCAACCTGCAGAAGTTGTGCAAACTGCCCGTGGATGGGTATGAACTCACTGGAGAGCCTGTACAGTTCTCTGCAAGACAATAGCAATAGAGTAGAAGTGGATTCGCAACTCGCGGCTGCTGCCATGATACCGCTGCAGAGGATGTTGGACTTCGCCGCCAACAACCAGCTTAAGGTTAGAGGTAAGGCCTAAGTTCACTCCTAAGTCATGGGTGAGGAGCTTTATGCGTTGCGCTGCATGTTTTCGATCTCTTGAATCTTCTGTCTCAGGCGAGCCTCTTCCGCAGGTGCTGCCCCGTTATCGCTCTCGATCTTTAATGCCAGCTGTAACTGTTGTCGTGCGCGCTGGAAATCGGCAATCAGCCGAAAGTATTCGGCTCTAGCCTGATGTACTTTGCTGATATTCCCGGCCTGGCCCTGAGTCTCGGCTAGCTGATACCAGAGTTGTACATCATTGGGTCTGTCCATACTCAGTCGCTCCATGATTTCCGCGGCGGCATTATAGGAGCGTGCCTCGATCAGCGCGTCTACATGGGCCATGGTGAGAGCATGATTACCGGGATTTATTGCCAGGTGGCGCTGCAGGAAGTCAATGGCCTGGCCTGGCTCATTCTGCTGCGTAAGTATCTCGGCCTGAGTCACCACATAGCTTATCCGGTTGGGGTCTTTATCGAGTAGGGGTGCCAGTGTGGCGCTAGCCAATGCGTATTGCTCGTTCTCGTTGTAGGCGATCGCTAGCCCATAGCGGTTCGCATCCCGCGTGAAGTCGCTGCTGCTCAGCTCCAGGCGTCTTTCAAACTCGAGAACTAGATCTGCCTTATTCGGGGCATAGAAACCCAGTACACGAGCGCGAACGATCTGATACTCGAGGTTAGGCGAGTACTGCTGTCGCGGATAGCGCGCGGCTCTGCCTCGACTGCCAGAGATGCGTGACTCGGTCAGGGGGTGGGAGAGCAGGAACTCGGGTGGGCGGCGGCCGAACCGATTGATCGCCATAAGTCTTTCGAAGAGCGTGGACATGCCGTCGGGGTCGAAACCCGCATTGAACATCGTATCCTGACCCACTCTATCAGCCTCTGTCTCGTTGCTTCTACTGAAGCGCAGTTGATTCTCCAGTGCGCGGCCCTGAGCTGCGGCTGCCGCCGCGGTGCCGTGACTCGCATCGGAGGTGGCCATGATGATTACGCTGGCCAATAGTGTCGCTATCTGCGGTATCTTGCCTGCCTGTGCTTCATCTATGCCGCGGGCAAAGTGACGCTGACTGACATGAGCGATCTCGTGTGCCATTACCGAGGCGAACTCTGCCTCGGTTTGAGCGTTCAGGAACAGGCCGGTATTTACGCCGATAATGCCGCCGGGAGCGGCGAAGGCGTTGAGCGCCTCGCTATCGATGATCACAAATGAGAGCCGGTGATCCTTTAGCTGGCTGCGAGAAGCGAGCTTGTAGGTGACGTTTTCCAGATAGGTGTTCAGTAGGGGGTCCGAAATAGTAGGCGCGCTGCGACGAATGCTGCTCAGAAATTGCTGGCCCATGGCATATTCCTGCTCAAGCGAAACCGTGCCAGAGATGCGATCTCCCAAGCTTGGCAGGGCAGGCTGAGCCGACAGTACAGTGGGAATAGTCGCCCAGAGCAATAGGAAAAGGGATTTTTTTAACAAGCTGATGTACATAATGTCTGTTAATAATAGCTTAAGACCAAGATTAACATAATTAATTCCCCATATTTCAGTAACTTTTGGCTCAATCCGGCAGAAATTTAGGCAATATGATTCGTGGCGTTTAGCCTGCATAGCTTGATAAAATGCAGGGATGGAGATAAATGTCGATATAGAGATAGACCTAAGTGGCCTGCAGTGTCCCATGCCTTTGTTGAAGGCGAAGCTGGCTCTAAATAACATGGAAGCTGCTCAGGTTCTGAAAGTCGTCGCGACGGATCCGGCATCGGAAAAGGATTTTCATATGTTTGTCGATCAGACAAAACATCAAATTCTGGATTTTCAGAAAGATGATAGTGCCTATTTTTATTGGATTAAGAAGGGCTAGTAGCTTACTGGAGACATCTGGAAATGAAGAAGTTGGTTAACGATTTCCTCGATCGTTATTTTCATGACGAAGAGTCCATTATTCTGATGCTGCTGCTGATCTCGGGTCTGGCGGTACTGCTTTTGTTTGGTGGTGTTCTCGCGCCGCTGATTGCAGCAATTATTATCGCTTACCTTATGCAGGGGCTGGTGGAGATTCTGCTGCGTTATGGACTATCCGCGCGAATAGCCTTTGTCCTCGTCTACACCGTTTTCATCGGCGTGTTTCTGGCTATGCTGTTATTTCTGCTGCCTTCCGCCTGGAATCAGCTGCGCCGACTCATCAATGAGTTGCCGAATCTTATCAGTCAGTGGCAGTCATCTCTGCTTCTGTTGCCGGATAACTACCCCAATCTATTTTCCGAACAACAGATACGGGATTTTATCGCCGGTGTGCGGGGTGAGTTGGGGGGCTATGGCCAAACCGTATTGGAATATTCCCTCGCCAGCATCCCTAGCATCATTGGTTGGATCGTATTTATCGTACTGGTTCCGATACTGGTTTATTTTGTGATGAAAGATAAGTCAGAATTGATTAACTGGGCGGGTAATTTTCTGCCCCGCAATCGTCCGCTGATGAATCGAATCTGGCTTGAGATGGATCAGCAGATTTCGAATTATATTCGAGGAAAGGTGCTGGAAATTTTTATCGTGGGCAGCGTTAGCTATCTGTTGTTCGTTATTCTGGGTATCAATTACGCCTTGCTGCTTTCCGTGCTAGTTGGCCTTTCCGTCATCGTTCCCTATATCGGAGCAACCGTAGTGACTATTCCAGTCCTGGCGGTAGCTTATGTGCAATGGGGTATAGGTAGCGAATTCTATACCGTCTTCGTGGCCTATGGTGTGTTGCAGTTGATAGACGGTAATGTCTTAGTGCCGGTGATCTTCTCTGAGGCGGTTAATCTGCATCCGGTTGCCATCATCGCTGCGGTTTTGGTTTTCGGCGGAATCTGGGGCTTGGCGGGTGTATTCTTTGCCATTCCACTGGCCACACTCATCAAAGCCATACTCAACGCCTGGCCTAGCAAGATACACCCTAGCGCGAAGGCTAATGACGAAGGCAGCAGCGCCAGCTAAGGCCGCTGTGACGACTTTGGTTGATACCCCTGCGCTGTGTTAAAATTCAGGGCTTAGATAAGTAGTAGGATTTCCATGAAAGCTCAAATTCGCGGCAGTATCGTCGCCATAGTTACCCCCATGCAGCCAGATGGTTCGCTGGATCTGCCATGCCTCGATAAATTGCTCGAATGGCATATCGCCTCGGGCACGAATGCCGTAGTGATCGTGGGTACCACGGGTGAATCAGCCACTCTCAGCACAGACGAGCATTGCGATCTTGTAGGCCATTGCGTGAGTGTCGTTGGAGGCAGGATTCCCGTCATCGCGGGTACGGGCTCGAACAATACGGCGGAGGCGCTGTATTTCACCGAGTCGGCTAAGAACAATGGCGCCGATGCGGCGCTGCTGGTAACACCCTATTACAACAGACCGTCTCAGGAAGGTTTGTATCAGCACTTCAAGCTGATCGCCGAAGGGGTAGATATCCCGCAGATTCTCTATAATGTGCCAGGCCGTACCGCCTGCGATCTGCAGCTGGCCACGATCGAACGTCTCGCCCAGCTCGATAATATAGTCGCGATCAAGGACGCTAGCGGAGATCTCGCCAGGGGCCTTGAATTGATCGAGCGTTGCGGTGAGCGACTCGCTATCTACAGTGGCGAAGATGCGCTTAGTCTGCCGCTGATTTTGGCGGGAGCCGATGGAACGATCTCGGTTACGGCGAATGTAGCGCCAGACTTGATGTCACAGATGTGCGCGTCGGCTTTAGCCGGCAACGAAGAGCAGGCGCGAGCAGTAGACAGCAAGCTTGAGCTGCTACATCAGGACCTTTTTATCGAGGCGAATCCCGTCCCTGTGAAGTGGGCATTGCAGGCCAAGGGCAGGATTGGCGGTGGAATTCGATTGCCGCTTGTGGAACTTGATGGGCAATATCACGTCAAAGTTAGAGAAGCCCTGGCTGCGGCCGGGATCGTTACATGATCTGCTTGAATGGCTACAGCAGCGATGCAAAAGGCAATACAGGAACAAAGTTGAATGTCTAAATCCTTATTACTTCCAGGCTTTCTGGTTCTATTGACGGGTTGTAATTACCTTGCCGGAGAGAACGGACCGTTCCGTGACCGTGCCGATGACTACATGGAGGCGCCGGTACTGGCGCGCATGGCGGTACCGGACGAACTGGACAGCTACACCCTGGACGAGCTGTATGTCATACCTGAGCAATTCACAGCAGCGGCGGAGCCGTTTGAGGAGATTCCCCTACCCAAGCCTATCGAGGCAGGCGGACGCGAAGGCGTGATCATTCAGAACCTCAGCGACCGCAGTTGGATCGTGTTGGATGCTACCCCGGGTCAGGTGTGGCCTCTGGTGCGAGACTATTGGTCACAGCTGCAGGTGATTCTCGAGTATGAGAATCCGGGGGAGGGCATCATGGAGACCTCCTGGCTGGAGGTGGACAGTAATTTAGAGACGAGGCATAAGTATCGGGTATTGATTGAACCTGGACTACATTCAGGCTACTCCGAGATTTATGTTGTTCACGTGCAGAGCCCTAGAAGTGAGCCTATACCACTAATTACGAACTGGCCTGAGGTTTCAGCAGAGGCGGATCGTGAGAAACAAATTCTGAATACGCTCTCACAGTATCTAGCCGATCGAAATGATGTCTATCAGGCCTCATCGGCGAGTCTTCTCGCCGGCAGCATCGAGGCGGAAAGAAAGGCTAATATTATAGATGACGGACAGGGTAGGCAGGTTCTAGAGCTGCGTCTGGGATTTAACCGTGCATGGGTCTTGGTTCGTTCTGCCCTGGATGAGGCCGGCGTAAATATCATCGATACTGATCGTGATGCAGCCTTTCTCAACGTCAGCTTCTCCGGTCTTCGTCAAGAAGATAATGAGCCAGGCTTTATAGGACGTCTGTTTAATCGCAACGATGGGAATGCGCAGGCTCAGGAGCGCGATTTCAATGTGCGGTTGGTTGAAAGCGATGGAGTGATCACCGTTATTGCCGAAGCCGTGGAGGCCACAGATAATTTGGGCGACCTGACGGCCGAGCTACTCATCGTAATCAACGACAATCTGAGTTAGAGCCCTGACTCGAGAGCTGTCGCTATACACAGCTCTCGCCCTTTCATTACCACTTCGACTGTGCAATGCACAGTAGTGCGAGAGCTATGAACCCCCTAGTAATTACAGCCGCTATTTGCCTGATTGTTATTCTGACAGCAGCTCTCATATGGACGCTGCGTCAGTCGCAGATTCTGATGTTGGCAGAATTATCCGCGCGAGAGAAATTAATTGCGAAGGAGGCGGAGTTTGCTACTACGGCGCTGTCGTTGCACAAATCTGTTAGCGAGAATGATTCGTTACAGAGTGAGGTGCAGGCCCTGCTCGAACTCAAGATTAAGCTGGAAACGAGTCTTGAGCTTGAGCGTAATCAACATGGCGAGAAACTGGCGCTGCTCAACGAGTCGAAAGAACAGCTGGGTATCGCATTTAAAAATATCGCTAACGAAATATTTGAAGACAAGAGTAAGAAGTTGGTTGATAACAACAAGGAATCGCTGTCGACCGTCTTAAATCCATTGCAGGATAAGATTCGCCAGTTCGAGAAGCGCGTCGAAGAAACCTACGACAAAGAGTCGAAAGAGAGATTCTCTCTTGCCCGGGAAATAAAGCAGCTACACGAATTAAATAGTCAGATTAGCGAGGACGCGGTTAATCTAACCAATGCGCTGAAGGGAGACAATAAGGCTCAGGGAAACTGGGGTGAGATGGTGTTGGAGACTCTGCTGGAAAACTCCGGCCTAGTGAAGGGCAGGGAGTACGAGGTGCAGGTAAGTTTGAGTTCTGCCGAGGGAGCGAAGTTGCAACCCGACGTTGTGGTCCACCTGCCGGAGTCCAGAGATATCATTATCGATTCTAAAGTGTCGCTTAAGGCCTGGGACGGATATTGCTCGGCGGATGAGGCGGATGCGAAGGCCGAATTTTTAAAGCAACATATTCAGTCGGTGCGTGGCCATGTTAAGTCGCTATCTGGCAAGGACTATCAAAAATTATCGGGCATCAGTTCCTTGGACTATGTGTTTTTGTTTATGCCTATAGATGCGGCCTATTCTGTAGCGATACAGAATGATCCAGGGCTTTCTCAATTCGCCTTTGAAAAAAATATAGTTTTTGTTAGTCCTACCATGCTGCTGACTACATTAAAATTGGCGCAAAACCTCTGGCGTCTGGATCAACAGAATCAGAATGCTGTGGAGATCGCGGAGAAGGCCGGTGCGCTGTATGACAAGTTCGTTAACTTCGTCGCGGATCTAGAGGATATCGGTAGCCGAATAGAATCAACCAAGAAGAGTTATGATAACGCGCATAAGAAATTGCGTTCCGGAACTGGAAATCTCATACGCCGGGTAGAAGATCTGAAGACTCTAGGCGCGAAGACTTCGAAGAAACTAAAGCGTGATGCCCTGGATGAAAACTTAGAAGATGAGATTCCTGTAGTAAAAGAATTGGATAACGATCCAGAGGAGTCCAAGAAAGAGCTGTCCGATAAAACTCGGCACTAACTCTCTTCATAGGATTTATTTTTCCAGTGCCAAGGTCTCGCTCACTACATGTCCCATGCTCTCTGAAATAAACAACTTCCTCCCCTGTGCTACACCTGAGGCATGGCTGCAAGAGGCGCTGCTGCATCAAGATTTATTGCTCATCGATCATGCGAATTGTGAAAAGAAAGCTGCCGCCACCGCTATGAACTTGATGTATAGGCATACTAGTAAGCCCGATTTGTTGAAGAAGATGTCGCAATTAGCACGAGAGGAGCTGCTGCATTTTCAGCAGGTGGTTGAGATATTGCAGAGCAGGGGTGTCGAATACGTGAGGCTCAGTCCTTCGCGATATGCCGCTGGAATGCGCGAGTTGATCTCGAAGGAAGAGCGCGAGCAGCTAATCGACACCTTGATCGTCGGAGCCTTCATCGAGGCTCGTTCCTGCGAGCGCTTCGCGCAGCTGGCACCCTTTTTGGGCAGCGAGTTGCAGAAATTCTATCGCAGCCTATTGAAATCCGAAGCCCGGCACTTCGAAGACTATCTGGAGCTGGCGCGACAATATTCAGATGTGGATATACAGGCGAAGCTTGATCAGTTCGCGGCACAGGAGCTGCGACTCGTGACCGAGCCAGACAGCGAATTTCGCTTTCATAGCGGCCCGCCCAGTTAGGGCGCTAATTTTGGCAGCTAGCAGGTCGGCTCAAGTTGCTTCCTAATCTATCCTCTAGTGTCTGCAGCTGCAGGCAGGGCAATTCATTGTTGCCCAGCAGATTGACCGAGGTAAGCGTGGTCATGCTGAGTAGGGGGCTTATATCGTTAAATCCGTTATTCGCAAGATTGAGTCCACTCAGATTTCGCAGCCCTCGCAGGGGAGAGATATCGCGAATTCTGTTGTTGTTCACATCGAGAAAGCGCAGCTCTGCCAACTGTTCGATATTCGCAAGAGTCTCAACTGTAGAATTCGCGCAGGATAGTACCTGCAGCAGCCCGGCGTTCTCTATGCCTTGCTGCTGCATTGCTATATTAAGGCAGCCCTGCAGATCGGGGTCTGCCAGGTCGCCAGCATAGAGCCTTCCGGTGGGGTCGAATACAGCCTGATTGTTTACGGAGACGGTGAAATTTTGCGAACAGCAGCTCAGGCTAAAAAGCGCAGCGAGAAAGAATAGCCGGAATGGGGTGCCAACAAGTCCGGTTATTGATATGTGATGCATGCGCGTATTTCCTGTCGGTGGAGCATGTGTAGTGCCGAGTTCTCACGGCAGATACTGGCATTTACTGGGCATCCCAGTTAATATTCGGCTCATCTGTCGCTGACTGGATTGGAACCCTTTCGTAGGCATTTGTCCAATGAATCTAAGGAATTTAGTATGAACATAAGCACAGGCAAGAGTCGTATCCTAATTGGCCTTTTGAGCATCGTATTGAGCGCTCAGGTATTTGCTCAGGGCAATTCAAATCTAGAGAGTGATGATGACAAAATTGCTTATTCAATAGGCGTTAACATCGGTCAGAATCTTCAAGCGCAGGGTATCTTGGACGGTATCGAAGTCGACACATTTGTCGCTGGCATGTTGGATGCGGTAGCAGGCAATGTGCAGATGAGTGATGAAGACATGTTCGCTGCCATTCAACTGTTTCAGCAGCAGATGGCCGAGCAGCAGCAAGCGGCATTGGCAGCAAGTACAGCAGCAAGTGTGGATTTTCTGAGTGCTAACTCTGCGAAAGAGGGCGTTGTGACTCTAGAGTCCGGGCTTCAATACATGGTGTTGGAATCTGGCCCAGACGGCAGCGCATCACCGACTGTAAGCGATTCGGTCCTGGCGCATTATCACGGGACTCTAATCGATGGCACAGTGTTCGACAGTTCTGTCGATCGTGGTGAGCCGGCGCAGTTTGGTTTGTCACAGGTTATCAGTGGCTGGACTGAGGGTCTGCAGCTTATGTCTGTAGGTGACAAGTGGCGCCTGTTTATACCAGCAGCCATGGCCTATGGTGAAGCCTCACCTACACCTGCCATTCCGCCTAATTCTGCATTGATCTTCGATGTAGAGCTATTAGAAATACGCTAAATTCAGTTGCTGATACCAACTACAAACATATAGAGAAAAGTATTGGCTAACGAGAATCTTCAAGTCGGATTGCTGCAGTTCTTGCAGCAATCCTCAACACCCTTTCATGCCGTCGCCAATATGTCGGCTGTGCTCGATGCTGCTGATTTCGAGCGCCTCGATGCCGGCAAAAACTGGAAATTGAAGAAAGGCTCGCGTTACTACGTGGTGCGTAACGACTCGGCCATCATTGCCTTCAAGACAGGCAAGGCTGATCTATTGGAAACCGGTTTTAGAATTGCTGGGGCGCATACCGATAGTCCCTGCCTGAAGATAAAGCCCCATGCCGATGTGAGCAATCAGGGCTATGCTCAGCTAGGCGTCGAAGTTTATGGCGGGGCTCTGCTTCATCCCTGGTTCGATAGAGACCTTTCCATCGCTGGCAGGGTGAGCTATCAGAGTGCCGGCGGCGCGGTAGAATCGGTTCTCGTCGATCTCAAAGACCCTGTTGCATTCATTCCCAGTCTGGCGATTCACCTCGATGTCACTGCGAACGACGGCAGATTGATCAACGAGCAGAAAGAGCTGCCGCCGATTCTGTTGCAGCTAGACGCCGATGAAAAATTCAGTTTCGAGAGCTACTTGCTGGCACATCTGCAGCAGGCGCTTAAGCTTGCTGATGCTGAGGCTATTCTGTCTCATGAGTTATTGCTCTACGACACACAGGCCCCTGCGTTAGTGGGTCTGCGTAAGCAATTTATCTGCAGCGCCAGGCTCGACAATCTGCTGAGTTGTTTTATTGCGTTGCATTCGTTGATCGACAGTAATGATGACTGCGCCAGCATAATGGTTTGCAACGATCATGAAGAGGTCGGCTCGGTTTCTGCCGCCGGGGCAGACGGTCCCTTTCTGAAGTCTGTATTGCAGAGGATGTTGGAAGCGGAAGATGATTCGGCCAGTGCGGCAAGTTTTGACAGGGCGATGCAGAATTCCGTTTTGCTCTCGGTAGATAACGCACATGGTGTGCATCCGAATTTCGCAGATAAACACGACGCCGTGCACTCACCCAAATTGAATGCCGGCCCCGTTATCAAGATCAATGCGAATCAGCGCTATGCCAGCAACAGTCACACCATAGCCCTGTTAAAATCTATTTGTAATAGGCGGGATATCAGTCACCAGTCTTTCGTTGTGCGTTCCGACATGGGTTGTGGGAGTACCATAGGGCCAATTACCTCGGCGCTACTCGGTATAGCGACCGTCGATGTGGGTATAGCCAGTTTTGCGATGCACTCTATTCGCGAGAGTGCGGGTATTGCAGATGTTGAATCGATGTTTTCTTTAATTCAGGGCTTCTACGACCGCTGAGTTTCACGTCGCTTGCAGAAGCTGCTGGACTGTTCCGTTTAATGTCCCCTCTAACTCTCTGCTAACTTTTTACTACCTCTGATCTAGCTCAGCGTTGTTTCTTTAAATCTTTTATAAGGAAGCGGCTAGGGTTAAGCGTGTTTATCATGGCCTTGCTTAGAGGCAGATTCTCCGCCGTAATCAGGCTCGCAAGAAACTCTGCGCTGATTGGGCAGCTGGCAAGTCCGTTCGATCCATGAGCTACGTTGAGGAAGAGGCCATCTGTGTATTGCTCGCAGTCGTGTCCCGTAGTGCTAAATTTTGCTCGGGCATTTCTTGCCAGCTCTCCATAGCGGATCCGCATCTTTGCGCTATCTGGCATCATCCCAACCAGGGGGATTCCATCGGGAGAATTGCAGCGTACCGACACTCTGTTCGATAGTGCGATATCGCTAAGGCTGTTGTCTTCTGAAAAATTGCTTGCGGCGCCGCGCAGATTCTCAAGCGTGTCATTGGCGAGTGTTTCCGCCTGGGTGCCCGTGGCATAACTTGCCGATATAAGATGCTGCCCATCGGCAGATGGAAAGACTGTCCGGGCTCCACTTACGATGCTTTCTAGTCTGGTGCTTTTCTCGTTGGCAGCTATCACGGTGGTTTGCCCGCGAAAACTCTGTAGTGGAAGGTCGACGCATTGCGCTAGCCTTGTCGCGTCGTGACTATTGGCGATAACGACTACGTCGGACTCAGTAACTCGCGCCCCATCTGCCTCCAGGCTCCATTTATTTTCCAAGCTGCTCAGCTTGTCGACGGCTGTGTCGAAGATGCAGTGAATATTCGGATGGGCCAGATAGCGCTGGCATAGGGCCGCGGGGTTCAGTGCGCCGCCGGCGGGGAAGTGCCAGGCGGCTTCGCTGAGCGCTATTCCCGCTTCCACTGTCGCAAGTTCCTTCGTTAGCAGGCTAACTATTTGCGGCGAATAGAGTGCATCCAATTTCTGCGCTTGCAATGGATTGCGTTTGTTCATGGCATTGCGCATCTGTAAAACACCGCAGGGCTTCCATGCAGGGTCGCCGCAGGGAAATAAATGGGCGAACTGTCGTAGCGCGAAAAGGTAGGCATGCAAGAAGAACTCGGCTTCAGCAGACGGCGAATTAAATAGTCTGCAGCGCAGAGCCAGTAGAGCGTTTCCGGATGCTTTGCTTGCAGGCTTACTGGAGGCGTCGATGAGGGTTACCTGCCAGCCGCGTCTGGCGAGACTGTATGCGGTGCTGCAGCCGGCGAGCCCAGCTCCGATTATGGCCGCCGTTCTACCCTCGAAGCCGACCCTGGGCAAGTCGAACCAGGGGCTGGCATGAGTGCTCTTCCCATCTTGTGCCAGGGAAGGGCTTGCCTGAGCGGGCAGGGTGCCGGTCAGGCTGTGGCGCTTGCGCCCAAACCCCTCAGCTTTATGCACTTCGAAACCGGCATTCTTTAGGGCTGTGCGCACTCTTCCGGCGACGCTGTATGAGCTTAATGTGGTGCTCTCATCGCTGCTTTGCGCAATCGCACGCATGAGGTTCTCTTCCCACAGTGCTTCGTTGTTAGCTGGGGAGAACCCATCGAGAAACCAACAGTGAACAGGAGGGCAATTGTTCGTCATTCGTGTAGTTAATTGCTGCAGAGCATCGCCAAAATACAGGTCGAGAGTGATGTCCTGATCCAGGAGCAAACGATGGCAGCCCGCGCTATGATCGATATAGTGTTCCTGTAAGAGGGCGCTCTCTGCGCTCAGGCTGGGCCAGCGTTGATGAATTTTGCGCAGTTGGTCGATGGTCAGAGGATGCTTCTCGAAGGCTATATAGTGCAGGCGTGAGGGGTGAGCCTGACAACTCTTCCAGAGTTTGATTACCTGTAGAAAGTTTAGGCCACTGCCAAAGCCCAATTCTCCGATTTGAAAGTTTTCCTGATGCGCTTCTTGCTGCCAGCGCTCACCAAGCCGATTGGCATCCAAGAAAATATACTGGCTCTCGGCTAATTCATCATCTTTGGAATAGTAGATATCCTGATACTGCGTGGAATAGGGTAGGCCTGATTCCAGCCACGTCACTTTGGCGTTCTCAACTTTCATTTTGTGGTTCGGCCATTATGTAGTTCTGTACTAGTTGGCGTGTATCTGTATTTGATTCTCGAAGCTACGCAGAGCTTACACGCTTTACTGTTTATTCGACACTGCTGCGGATAGGCAGACGCCGGTAGCTATTCGGAGCTGACATTTTGCGCGATTATTAAGGTAAAATGTGGGCTTTGCTAAAGAAGCACACAGGATTGCGCAAGATGCTAGAGATTAACAGTCAGCTAGGGATGTTAAAGGAGTTAAGTAGTAGAACCGATAGCCTCAGGGGGTATCTTTGACTACGAGACCAAGAAAGAGAGGCTGGCTGAGGTCGAGCTCGAACTAGGTGAGTCATCAGTCTGGGATAAACCTGAATACGCCCAGGCTCTAGGTAAAGAACGCTCAAACCTGGAGGCGGTAGTAAAGACTATAGAAAAGATGGACTCTGGTATCCTTGAGGTTGAGGAGTTGCTGGCATTAGCACAGGAGGAATCGGATGAGGAGCTCTTCGATGCGGCTAATAAGGATCTCGACGCACTTCAGGCCGGATTGGAGAAGCTCGAGTTTCGTCGCATGTTTTCCGGCGACATGGATGAAGCAAACGCTTATCTGGATATTCAGGCTGGTTCGGGGGGTACCGAGGCGCAGGATTGGGCCGAGATGCTGCTGAGGATGTATTTGCGCTGGGGTGAGGGTAAGGGCTTCAAGACCGAACTCGTCGAGGTGTCAGGCGGAGATGTTGCCGGCATCAAGAGCGCAACGATTCAGATCAGTGGTGACTTTGCCTTCGGCTGGCTGCGCACAGAGACAGGAGTGCATCGGCTGGTGCGTAAGTCGCCCTTCGATTCCGGGAGTAGGCGTCACACATCGTTCGCATCGGTATTCGTTTCTCCAGAGATAGATGATGACATCGAAGTGAACCTCGACATGTCGCAGGTGAGAATCGATACCTATAGGGCTAGTGGTGCTGGCGGTCAACATGTAAACAAGACCGATTCCGCCATTCGCCTTACCCACGAGCCCAGTGGCATAGTAGTGCAGTGTCAGAGTCAACGATCGCAGCATAAAAATAAAGACATGGCGATCAAGCAGTTGAAGGCAAAGCTGTACGAGCTGGAAGAGTTAAAGCAAAAAGAAGAGATGCAGAACGTTGAGGAGTCGAAGGCTGATATCGGCTGGGGCAGCCAGATCCGCTCCTACGTCCTCGATGCCTCGCGCATCAAAGATCTACGAACCAATATAGAAGTGACCAATACCGGTGCCGTACTCGATGGTGACTTGGAAAAGTTTATCGAAGCCAGTTTGAAGATGGGGCTATAGCAAGATCGGGCAGTGAATTTAAACCGTTATATTCTTCTCAATAGAAGAGGCACAGGAACTCAAGGCAAATGACTGAAGACAATCACGACGAAAACAAGCTGATCGCTCAGCGCAGGGAAAAGCTAACGGCCATTCGTGAACAGAGGGTGGCGTTTCCCAATGGCTTCGTCAAAGAACATTCGTCGGCAGTTCTGACGCAGCAGTATGAGAGCAAGACAAAAGAAGAATTGGAAGAGCTCGCCATTGGCGCGACGCTTGCTGGAAGAATAATTCGTATGCGCGGTCCGTTTATCGTGATTCAGGATGGTAACGCGCAGATGCAGATCTATATTAATAACAAGTCATTCATGGGTGAGCAGGCGGAACAGATCAAGTCTTTTGATTTGGGCGATATCATCGGTGTCCATGGCGAGATGTTTAAGACGGGCAAGGGAGAGCTGACGTTGCGGGCAGCAAGTTTCGAGTTATTGACGAAGTCGCTGCGTCCGCTGCCGGACAAGCACAAGGGCTTAACCGACACCGAGATGCGTTACAGACAGCGCTATGTCGACCTCATCGTGAATGAACAGTCGCGTAATATCTTTCAGACCCGCTCGCGCATCATGAAATTCATACGACAGTATTTCGAATCTCTTGATTTCATGGAAGTCGAAACACCTATGATGCAGGTAATACCGGGTGGCGCGACGGCCAGACCCTTCATCACCCATCACAATGCGCTGGATCAGGATATGTATCTTCGCGTAGCGCCAGAACTATTTCTGAAGCGATTGGTTGTGGGTGGCTTCGATCGTGTCTTCGAGTTGAATCGTAATTTCAGGAACGAGGGTCTGTCTACAAGACATAATCCGGAGTTTACCATGCTCGAATTCTATCAGGCCTATGCGCGCTATCAGGACCTGATGGACCTAACGGAAGATCTATTTCACAAGATAGCGATAGAGGTGGGTGGCAGCAGCAAGCTTAGCTATCAAGGCTCGGAATATGACTTCGCGCAGCCTTTCGCAAGACTCTCCGTCACCGATTCGATTAAGCAACATTGTGCTGTCGAGGATGATGACGCATTCACATCGAAGGAGTCGGTAGCGGCCTTGGCGAATAGCCTGGACGTGCACTTCGACGACTCCTGGCCCAAGGGCAAGATTCTAATGGAGATTTTCGATCAGAAGGTAGAGGACAAGCTCGATCAGCCAACCTTTATTACCGAATATCCGATCGAGGTCTCTCCGCTAGCCAGGCGCAACGAACAGAACCCAGAGATTACCGACAGGTTTGAGTTGATTATCGGGGGCAGAGAGCTGGCCAATGGATTCTCGGAACTGAATGATCCCGAGGATCAGGCCGAGCGTTTTAAGGAGCAGGTCGCACAGAAAGACTCGGGGGATAGCGAGGCCATGCATTTCGATCACGACTACGTGACGGCGCTGGAGTATGGCATGCCGCCGACGGCAGGAGAGGGCATAGGCATAGACCGCCTGGTAATGCTGTTTACAGACTCCGCGTCCATTAAGGATGTTCTATTGTTTCCACACATGCGTCCGCAGCATGATCAGGGCTAGAACTCGCTAGGCCTGATTGCAAAGCCTGCATTAGAATAGTGACATTACTTGCTTAGAGAGCGTAAATAAAGATGCCCGTGGCGCCCGATACCAAGCTAGAAAATTCTTGGCGAGAGCGACTACGAAGCGACTTCGAATCGGCTTATATGGCTGAGCTGCGTCAGTTTCTAGGTGAGCAGAAGGCTCTCGGCAAGACCATCTATCCAGCCGGTGATGAGATATTTGCAGCTCTTAATGCAACAGCATTTAAGGCTGTAAAGGTTGTGATTCTGGGGCAGGATCCTTATCACGGCCCCGGTCAGGCCCATGGGCTAAGTTTCTCCGTGCGCAAAGGAGTGCGCATACCGCCCTCGCTACAGAATATCTATAAAGAGTTGGCAACGGATGTGGATTTTGTCCGTCCCGATCATGGCTGCCTCAGTGAGTGGGCAGAGCAGGGTGTACTACTGCTGAATTCGGTGCTTACGGTAGAGGCGGGTCTGGCGGCATCTCATCAGAGCAAAGGCTGGGAGAAATTTACCGATAGTGTAGTGAGCCATCTGAATGTGGATGCGACTGGAATTGTGTTTATTCTCTGGGGTAACTATGCGCAGAAAAAAGGTGCAATGATCGATAGGGACAGGCATCTTGTCCTGCAATCCGTTCATCCATCTCCACTTTCCGCGAGTCGTGGTTTCTTCGGGAATCATCATTTCTCTAAGAGTAACGAATACCTGCTGGCACAGGATAAGTCGGCTATCGATTGGGAGCTATCGGCATAGATGCCGTTTACAATATTTCAAATTATCAGGGCAGAGGGTAGATCATGAGTGAGGCTTGTATCATCGTAGGCGCGAGCCATGCCGGAGTTTCACTGGCGTTGCAATTGCGCCGTGAAGGTTGGGTAGGCCCTATCACGCTGATCGGCGACGAGGCAGAGCTGCCTTACCATCGTCCGCCTCTGTCTAAGGAGCATCTCGCCGGTGAGAAATCGCTGGATGCGATGCAGTTGCGACCGGCAAAACTGTATGAGGATAATAATATTGAACTTTTGCTGGCGACGCGAGTGACAGATATTGACCGTGAAGCCCGAACCGTTACGCTAAAGATTGGGCGCAAGCTGGAATATAAGAAATTGGCCCTGTGCACGGGTGCGAGTGTGCGCAAGTTTGCTCCCGCAGAGGGAGTCGAGAACGTTCACTATATCCGGACTGCACAAGACATAGCACGACTGGAGCCGCAGATTGAAGAGGGTCGGCGTGCAGTCATCGTCGGTGGCGGCTATATAGGCCTGGAGGCTGCTGCGGCGCTAACGCAGCGTGGAGTCAGAGTCACCGTGCTTGAGATGAGCGACAGGATCTTGCAGCGTGTTACTAGCCCGGCTATGTCTGCCTATATACAGTCGCTCCATAAATCCTTTGGGGTTCAGATTTATACGGGGATCGAAGTGGTTAGTATCCGGGAGCAAGGCGAGGAGACGCTTGTATGTTGCACCGAGGGCCAACAGTTCGAAGCAGATTTTCTCGTAGTCGGTATAGGTGTGCTGCCGAATACCGGCTTGGCCATGAGCGCGGGAATAGAGGGCGAATCTGGAATTCAGGTAAACGAGTATGGCCAGACCAGTGATGAACATGTGTATGCGGCAGGGGATTGTACATTGCACCCCAGTCATATTTATGGGCGCTCGATACGATTAGAGTCGGTTCCCAATGCCAACGATCAGGCGCGGGTGGTGGCGGCAAACATGTGTGGTAAGCAGCAAGTGTACGATGCAGTACCCTGGTTTTGGTCGGATCAGTATTCGATTAAGTTGCAGATGGCGGGGCTAAGCGCGGGATACGATCAGCTTGTCGCGCGCGGCGGCCTGCAAGGTGGCGTAGAGGCGAGCTTCGCCCTGTTCTACCTGAAGGAGGGTGTTCTAATCGCGGCAGACGGTGTGGCACGGCCTAAGGAATTCATGATAAGCAAGCAGTTGATCAAAGCAAGAGCCCGGATAACTGCCGAGGTACTGGAGAACGAAGACATTGAGCCGGTGAATTTCGCCGCGAGCTAGCGGGCACTACTCTCCGCTGTATTCGCAACCACTGGTGCAGGTTTCCCGAATTTCGATAGATGATAGCTCGTCGAGGCTAGGCTTCAGCTCCTGCCAGATCCAGCGCGCGAGTACTTCGCTAGTTGGATTTTCGAGCCCGGCAATCTCATTGAGGTAGTAGTGATCGAGCCTGTCATATATCGGTCGGAAGGCATCGGCTATTCTTGAAAAATCCATGACCCAGCCCGACTCGGCGCCGACTGGACCCTCGACTTCTACCTTGACCAAGAATGAATGGCCATGAAGGCGGGCGCATTTGTGACCCTCCGGTACATTTGGCAGTCTGTGAGCTGCCTCGAACCGGAATTCCTTGAATATTTTCATCGCTTGTTTTTAGAGCCTTACGGCAACTCGATCTGATAGTGTTAGGGAAAGGCGCAACATACTATCTCGTCCGTTTTATGTATAGGCCCTTTCGCATATAATCGCTGCTCACCTAGGAATCAGGCTCTACATGAATCTCTCCCCATGGCTACATTCGATTCGCCGACATTCGAAACTTCACCACTATCTCCGAAGCCTTGAGCGCAACAGAGTTAAAGAAGCTGATGAACGATTTCTTCACTCCTATCACCAAGATCATCTTCGAGAACAGCGGTACTATCGATAAGTATGTGGGTGATATGGTTATGGCATTCTGGGGTGCACCTCTGGATGATTCCAACCATAGAGCGAATGCTACCAAGGCGGCGTTGCTCATGCTAGAAAAGGTGGAAGTGCTGAAGACGCTATTTATGGAGAGGGCTATCCCGAAATCGCCATTGGTGTCGGTATCAATTCGGGGATGATGAATGTAGGGGACATGGGCTCGATGTACAGGCGCTCCTATACTGTGTTGGGTGATGCGGTAAATCTAGGTTCGCGGCTAGAGGGCCTAACCAAATTCTATGGCATCAAACTATTGGTAGGTGAGGAGACTATTAAGGATCAAGATGGCTTTCTATTTCGCTTGATCGATAGGGTGAAGGTGAAAGTGAAAGTGAAAGGCAAGATTAAGGCCGTAGACTGCTATGAACCCATCTGCGAGATAGGCAAGGCGGATGCCGAATTAAAGGAGAGGGTAGCGGAATATCACAAGGCTCTGGATTATTACTTCGCCCGTGACTGAGATAGCGCCGAAGACATTTTCAAAGCCTTACAGGAGAGCGAGCCCGACACCTTGCTGTATAAGGTCTATCTGGAGCGAATCCAGAGCTCACCGGTTTCACTCGACGCCAGGGACGGTGCCTTTGCTCACATCAGTAAGTAGGCAGTTAGTCAATTTTTTTGCTGTTCTCTACCGCCGAAGGCACCGTCTTTGTTGACATGTCGACCTAAGTCGGTAAAATGCGCGTCTCTCTGTTATATGGGTGTTTAGCTCAGTTGGGAGAGCGTCGCCCTTACAAGGCGAATGTCGGGGGTTCAAATCCCTCAACACCCACCAATTACCGTCTTAGGCTTAGTTTTAATTTAGCCTAAGGCAGTAAGTAGTAAGCATCGCGGACCGGTAGTTCAGCTGGTTAGAATGCCGGCCTGTCACGCCGGAGGTCGCGGGTTCGAGTCCCGTCCGGTCCGCCATT